>NZ_JBFBGL010000003.1:206217-255660 GCF_040684635.1 Amycolatopsis sp. NPDC089917
GCCGGATCCCTTGCCGAACAGGTGATACACGCCCGCCTGCCCGCGCATGTACAGGAAGAGGACGCGAAGTTTGCGGGCCGGATCGGCGGGAGTTCGGGACGTCAGGCGTCTCGAAAGTGGCTTTCGCGACACTGGGCGCCGCCGGAGACCACCTGTACCGACGCCTCACAGGACGCGCCGCTCCCGCACACGGGTTGCGAAAGCCACTTTCACGACCCCAGGGGCCGAGTTGCCGTCCCCGCCATCGCATCTAGGTTGACGGGTATGTCGATCAACGGGGTCCGATGAAAGGGCCCGGACTCCTCGTCGTCCTGCTGGTGGTCCTCGGCGGCGTCAGCGGGCTCGGATTCCTGCTGGGACTGGGCAACGCGGCCGTCTTGGCGGCGCTCACCGCGCTCTTCTGCCTCATGGCCGCGGTCGGCGGTCCACTGTGGGCGGATCTGCGGCTGCTGGCGTGGTTCGCGCCGTCGCTCGTCCTCGCGGTCGGCGTGCCCCGGCTGCTGGGGGCGGTGTCGCAGTGGGCGGCGATCGGGCTGCTGGTCGTGATCGTGGTCGTCGCCGGACTGCTGCCCGCGCTCGGAGCGCGGTTCGTCACGGTCGGGCTGGGGCTCGGCATGGCATCGCTGTTCGGGTACGGCTTCCAGCTGACGGGAACGGCGACGGCGGGGCAGATTCTGGGCGCGCCGGCGCTCGCGGTGGGCGTCGTGCTCCTGCTGCGGGTCCTGATGGGAGCGAAGGACCCGGCCAAGCCGACCAGGGACGCACTGGCCGACGCGCTCGCGTCGAGCACCTCCGAAACGCAGGAACGCGCCGCGAAACTGTGGCTCGCGGACCGGCCCCGTCGCTGGACCGGCAGGGTCCTCGGCGGCGTGTTCCGCTACCGCGCGGCCACCGGATTGCTGGAGATCCGCCGGAAACGGCTGGACCACGACGAAATCGGCGAAACGCTCGACGCGGCCGGGGAAGAAGCCATCAGGCTCGCCGAGGCCGTCCGAAGCGCCACGGCGCCGGACGACGTCGAATCGGTGCGGCGCAAGGAACCCGCCGGACTGCCCGGCGCCACGGCCAGGCTCGTCACCGCGCTCTGGGACGCCCTCGAAACCATCCGGACCGCGGCGACCGAACGCGACGAGTCGCGTGTGGACGTTCCGAAAGGACTCCGGAAGGAACTGCGCCGGATCGAGTTGAGCGGCGCGCTTTCCTGGCAGTCACCGCAGTTCCGGCACGCGCTCCGCTGCGGGCTCGGGCTGGCGCTGGCGCTCGTGGTCGCGAGTTTCCGGCCCGGCGACCCGCTCACCGTGTCGTTCCTGCTCGGCACTTTCGCCATCATGCAACCGGAATGGCGGGACAGTCTCAGCAAGGCCTGGCAGCGCATCGGCGGCTCGCTCGGCGGCGCCGTCGTGCTCACCCTCGTCCTTTGGCTTCTGCCGCAAGGGTTTCTGCTGCCGATCGGGCTCATCGCCCTGCTGGGCGGCTTCTCGTTCATGCGGACACGGCCGGCGGTGTTCAACGGCTGCATGGTCCTGATGTCGGTCGGCATGAACGCGACCACCAGGCATCTGGACCCGCGTTACGTGCTCGTCGAGTACCTGCTCCTGATGGTCCTCGCGGGCGCCATCGCCCTGCTGTTCGGGTTCGCCGCGATCCCCGGCGTGCCGAAACCCGGCCCGGCGGAACGGTTCGAGCGCGCGGTCGGCGCCACCCAGGTGCTGCTCGGCTCGGTGGGACGGAAACTACGCGGCGAGGACGTCGATCCGCGGACGCTCGGCCGCGAATTCCGCACCGCCGCCGTCGCGCACCACGGACTGCTCGCCGCGGAACCGGGCACGAAAGAACCCGCGCCCGGGCAACGGGACGCACTGGAGAACGCCGCCGAAGCCTTGCGAGGTCTGTCCGTCACGGCGTCGTCGCTCTTGCTGCTGTCCGGACCGGCCGACGTCGCGGACGCCGTCGGCGAAGCCGCACGCGCGCTCGGAACCGAAGAGCCCGCGGAGATTCCGGTGCCACCAGACGCCGACGAGGAACAGCGTTTGATGCTCGACACGATCGCCGCCGACGTGATCACCGTCGGCGAAGCGGCTCAGACGCTCAAGAACGCCTAGCTGTCGGCCTTGCTCTTGTCGCGGTGCTGCCCGGCGATCTCGGCGTCGGGCGTGCACAGCGCGCACGGGGTGAACCCGAGCTGCCGCGCCTCACCGATGCCGAGCGGAATCGTGTCCCGCGCTTCGAGCCACGCGCACGATGTCACGTGATAGCGCGGGTACTCGTCCACGACGACGACCTCGGTCTCGAGTTCGGAGACGATCGCCACATCCTCGGGATCGCTCTTCTCCTCGCCGGGGTCGCCGTTGCGCTGAGTCCCCGGAGCCTCGTCGGTGTCGTCGAGTTCACCGGCGGCGGGCATCAGGACGGTCTGCTCGGCGTCCTCGGATTTTTTCTCGTCGTCCGCGTCACTCTTTTCGGCCGCCGTCGAATCGTCGGCCTCTTCGGCGTCGCTCTGCTCGGCGTCGGAATCCGCGTCGGTCTCGGCCGCGCGCTTCTTGCGGCGGCGCAGCCAGTCGAAGACGAGCAGCAACCCCGCGACGACGGAGAGACCGATCGAGATCCAAGCCCACAGGGAGTTCGCGGTGATGAGCGCCGCGACGAGCAGCCCCAGAGCCGCCAGTACCAGTACCAGGACGATGTAGAGCACGCTGAATTACAACACGAGTGACAAGCGAAACGGCCCCGACCCTCCGGAGAGTGCCGAGGCCGTTCCACTGTGTAGAAATCAGCCCGCTTCGGCCCGGGGGCCGAACGAGTAGCCCTGTCCGCCGCCCGAGGACGACGCCGACTGCCCCGAATTCGTCGAGGACGCCGACGCGGGAGCGGCCGAGCCGCGGTCGTCGAGCTCACGCAGCTGGGACTCGAGGAACCCGCGCAGCCTCGTGCGGTACTCCCGCTCGATCGTGCGCAGCTCTTCGATCTTCTTGCCCAGCGAGCCCTTCTCCGCGTTCATGTTGTTCATGGTCTCGGTGTACTTGCGCTGAGCTTCGCGCTCCATGGTCGTCGCCTTGTCGCGCGCCTGGCGCTCCAAGGTTTCGGCACGGGTCCGGGCGTCGTTCAGCATGGTCTCGGCGCGGGTGCGCGCCTCGTTCACCATCGAGTCCGACTTCGACCGCGCGTCCGAAAGCAGCTGCTCGGACTTGGTCCGGGCTTCGGCGAGCATGCCGTCCGACTCGGTCTTGGCCTCGGCGGTGAGCCGGTCGGCCATCTCCTGCGCCAGTCCGAGCACCTTCGCGGCCTGGACGTTGGGCTCCCCGTTGTCCGGCACCATCGAGTGGGCCTGGGTCTGCTCCATCGCCGACTGCGGCGGCACCGGCGCCAGGCGGCGCGACGGCTCGTCGCGTACCTGCGGCGGCGGGCCGACGGCGCCGGCCTTGGCGTTTTCGAGCTCACCACGCGTGGTCTCGAGCTCGTTGTCGAGCTGCTCGACCTGCTGCCGCAGCTCGTTGTTGTCCTCGATCAACCGGGCAAGCTCGGTCTCCACCAGGTCGAGGAACGCGTCCACCTCGTCCTCGTTGTAGCCCCTTTTGCCTATGGGCGGCTTGCTGAACGCGACGTTATGCACGTCAGCGGGGGTCAACGACATCAGATCACCTCACGCACTCCATGGCCTGCAGGTCCACCCGGGCTTCCCCGAAAATCACCCTGGCGTTGCCAGCTGCATCGCGAAGAACACAACCAACAGCAGCACCATAATCGATAAGTCCAGTCCGACGCCGCCGATTCGTACGGTCGGGATGATTCGTCTGAACAGACGAACCGGAGGGTCGGTCACTGTGTAGATGGTCTCGAGCGTTACCGCAACCCCTCCGGCAGGACGCCACTCGCGAGCGAAAGCACGCACGAGTTCGACGACGATCCGTGCCGTCAGCAGGAGCCAAAAGGCGAACAGCACGTACCAGACGACCAGCAACACAGCATTCACGTAACCACTCTGCCATGCCCCGCGTCAAAAGACGCAGTTGACGGGCCCGAGATGCCGATGAGTCGACAAAATCACATCCGGCTGCGCCCAGCGGTCACCGGGTGATCAGCCGCGCAGGAATAATCCGCCTTCGGCAATCCGCCGACGGTCTTCCGCGGTGACGTCCACATCGGGCGGTGAGAGAAGGAACACCTTGTTGGTGACCTTGTCCATCGAGCCGCGCAACGCGAAGGCGAGCCCCGCGGCGAAGTCGACGAGACGCTTCGCGTCCGCGTTCTCCATCTCCGTGAGGTTCATGATCACCGGGATGCCTTCCCGGTAGTGCTCCCCGATCGCACGCGCCTCCGCGTAGCTCGTCGGGTGCAGCGTCGTGATCCGGCTCAACGGGTCACGGACGGCCGGGCGGACCGGCTCGGTGACCGGACGCAGCCGCGCGACCGGCTCCGGCTGTCGGTCGATCGCCAGTGCCCCGTGGACCGCCGGCTCCGGACTGGCCACGGAGCGTGACCGAGGCCGGGGCGCGGGCTCGTCATAAGTGTCTTCGACTTCCCGGTAACGTCCACCCCGTGACCGGGCAGGCGGCTCGTCGTCGTACTCGTACTCGTCCTCGGCGTACCCTCGCCGGTAGTCATCCTCGACGTCGTAGCCGTCTTCGTCCGCGGGCACCATCCCGAAGTAGGCCTTCAGCTTCTGCAGCGCGCTCATGCCTCTCCCTAGCCTTAGCCGCGTCCCGCACCGTGCTCCCCCGCCCTCGCCGCCACTCCCCGTAACGACGAGACGGTATTCCCTAGGGCGAGGCTAAACCGCGTCCACCGAGCAACGCGGTTCCGACACGCACACAGGTCGAGCCGTGCGCGATCGCCTGTTCGAGATCATTGCTCATTCCGGCGGAGATCTCACGGGCATTGGGGTGATCTTCCCGTAGACGCTCCGACGCACGAGCCAGCTTCTCGAACGCCTCTACGGGGTCAGTACCCAGCGGAGCCACTGCCATAAGCCCTCGGAGGCGAATATCACCCACATGGGCTATCCGCTCCGCCAACTGGCCCAGTTCGCTCACCCGAGTGCCCCCGCGCTTCGGATCGTCATCGAGACTTACTTGAATGAGGACGTCCAACGGGTGATCGCGTTGCCCGGAATCGAGCGCCGACCTGGTGGCTTTCGCGAGCGCGTCGGCCAGGCGCTCGGAGTCGACGGACTGGACCTCGTCGGCCCAGCGCACGACCGATTTGGCCTTGTTCCGCTGCAGGCTGCCGACCATGTGCCAGCGGACGCGGGCGTCCGGGCGCAGAGCCGCGACCTCTTCGGCCTTCGCCCCCGCCTCCTGATCGCGGTTCTCGGCGAGATCGAGCGCGCCGAGGTCGGCGAGCAGAGCCGCGTCGAGCGCTGGGAAGGTCTTGGTGACCGCGAGCAGTTTGACCTCGCCGCGTTCCCGGCCCGCGGCCTCGCACGCGGCCGCGATCCGCTCTTCGACCTCGGCGAGGGAAGCGGCCAATTCCCCCTTGCGGGCGTCACTCACGACGCGTCCAGCCAAGTGATACCCGCGATCCGGCCGGTGGTGCCGTCGCGGCGGAAGCTGAACAACGTCTTGTCTTCGTTGGTACAGCGCGGATCGACGCCGATCTTGCCGACGCCGAGGTCGGCCAGCTGCCGCCAGAGGCCCGCGCGCAGGTCGAGCCCGGGCGTGCCTTTGCGGGTTTTGCAGGCACTGCCGGGAACGTGCTTCTCGACGTCGGCGGCCATGTCGGCGGGGACTTCGTAGCAGTCGCCGCAGATCGCGGGACCGAGCAGCGCTTCGGTCCGGGCCGGTTCGGCGCCGAGTGAGCGCATCGCCTCGACCGCGGCGGGGACGACGCCGACCCTCGCGCCGACGCGGCCCGCGTGGACCGCGGCGACGACCCCGGCTTCGGCGTCGGCCAGCATCAGGGGCACGCAGTCGGCGACGAGCACCACGAGCGCGAGACCCGCCTGGGCGGTCACGAGCGCGTCGGTCGCTTCGGCGGCGGAGGTCTCCGAGCCGTCGACGACGGTCGCGGTGCGGCCGTGGACCTGCTCCATCCACGCCAGCCTGTCCTCGGTCAGGCCGAGTTCGGTGGCGAGGCGTTTGCGGTTGGCGTAGACGTCGCCCGCGTCGTCACCGACGTGATCACCGAGGTTGAAGGTGTCGTAAGGCGGCCGGGAAGCCCCGCCCGCCCTTGTCGTGACAACCCGCCGTACCCGCACGAATTCCTCCTGGACCTGAGTGAAGGCCCCCTCGACTGTAGTCAAGGAGGCCTTCACGGAACGTACTGGCGAACTATCGCCGCATGAACGGCGGCACGTCGACCTCGTCGTCCGACGGATCGTCATGCACCGGGGTGGCGCGGCCGGGCAGGCTGCCGTGGGTCGAGTTCGACCCGATCGGCGAGTAGCCGCGCGAACCGTTGGCGGGCTGCGGGAGCCCGCCGCTCAGCGAGCCGTTGCCCTCGGTGCGGGTGGACGGCATCGGCGTGTGCGTGCGCGGCGGCGCGACCGGGTAGCCGTTGGACCCGGTCGACGGGACCGGCGTGGCACCCGAAGGCGGGCCCTGCACGGGCGTCGCCCCGCCACCGGCCACCTGGCCGGCCTGAGCGGACGCGGTCGAGTTCGAGCGGGAGCCGAACGCCGGCGGGTCGAGCTTCTTGTGGGTCGGCGTTCCGGCGTCGAAACCGGCCGCGATCACGGTGACCCGGACCTCGTCGCCGAGCGAGTCGTCGATGATCGTCCCGAAGATGATGTTGGCGTCGGGGTGCGCGGATTCCTGCACCAGCGACGCGGCCTCGTTGATCTCGAACAGGCCGAGGTCCGACCCGCCCGCGATCGACAGCAGCGCGCCGTGCGCCCCGTCCATCGACGCTTCCAGCAGCGGCGAGTTGATCGCCTTCTCCGCCGCCTGGATCGCCCGGCCCTCGCCGCGCGCCGAGCCGATGCCCATCAGCGCGGAGCCCGCGCCGGACATGACGCTCTTGACGTCGGCGAAGTCCAGGTTGATCAGACCCGGCGTGGTGATCAGGTCGGTGATGCCCTGGACACCCGAAAGCAGCACCTCGTCGGCCGAGCGGAACGCGTCCATCAGCGAGACGCCGATGTCGCCCAGCTGCAGCAGCCGGTCGTTCGGGATGACGATGAGCGTGTCGCATTCGTTGCGCAGCTGCTGGATGCCTTCTTCGGCCTGCTTGCTGCGGCGCTTGCCCTCGAAGGTGAACGGGCGGGTGACGACGCCGATGGTCAGCGCGCCGAGCTTCCGCGCGATCTGGGCGACGACGGGCGCGCCACCGGTGCCGGTGCCACCACCCTCGCCCGCGGTCACGAACACCATGTCGGCGCCCTTGATGACCTCTTCGATCTCTTCGCGGTGGTCCTCGGCGGCCTTCTGCCCCACCTCGGGGGCGGCGCCGGCACCGAGGCCGCGGGTCAGTTCCCGGCCGATGTCGAGTTTGACGTCGGCGTCGGACATGAGCAGTGCTTGAGCGTCGGTGTTCACCGCGATGAACTCGACACCCTTGAGGCCGACCTCGATCATGCGGTTCACGGCGTTCACGCCGCCGCCGCCGATACCGACGACCTTGATCACCGCAAGGTAGTTGTGCGGGGGCGTCATCGGGGCCGCCTTCCTGATCGTGTGTGCCCGTGCTGCCCGCCGGTCGCTGAGCGTTTGCCGAACCCTCGAGCTGAAGTTCAGATTGAGAGTTATGTCAACTGCCGACGTTGAAGCAGGACGGTATGCACCAGGCTGGCTCGAATCCAGTAGCCACGCCGTGTGTCGCAAAGGTGTTTTGCCACAACATCTTCGCGGGCGCAAGAGCGAGACCCGGTCGCAGCGGCGAACGGCGGCCTGGTAGAAGCGAAGATCAGGTCGGCATGGACATGACCATGACGACGTCCTTCGACGGCGTCCCGGTCGGCGATCCGCCCGCCTGTTCGACGCTGAGCGCGAACTTCTCGGCCCCGCTGAGACCGTCGGCGACCAGCACCGCACCGTCCTGACCACCGGAAATGAGCCCGGCGGGCTTCGGCGCGGTGCCCGGGTACATCAGCCACGCCTGGTACGTCCGGCCCGGATCGTTCTTCGGCAGCTGCGCCGCCATGAAGACGAGCCGGTCCTTCGCGCGCGACATCATCACGGTCCCGCCGCCCCCGGCGGAGGTCTCGGCGTGCCCGGTCCGGAGATCGGCGGCCGCGAGGACGTCGGCGACCGGGGTGTACCGGTCCGCGTACTGCGCGGCGCGTTCCCGCGCGGCGGTCAGCTGGGTGTGGTTCTCGTAGGCGATGCCGCCGAACACGGCCGTGCCCGCCAGCCCGACCACCGCGGCCGCGGCCGCCGCGATCGCCCAGCGCGGGGCGCGGCGCCGGTCCTTGAAGCGCTCCCCCGACCCGGCGCGCGTCTTCGGCGGCACCTGCCTGGTCGCCATCGCCTCGGCGAGCACCCGGCGCTTGAGCTCCGGCGGCGGGTCTTCGGCCAGCGCGGCCCCGAGCCGGGTCGCGGTCGCCTGCAGTTCGAGGACCTCTTGGGCGCACGGAGCGCACTCCCCGAGGTGCCGCTGGAACTGGGCACGCTCTATATCGGACAACGCGTCGACCGCGTAAGCGCCGGTGAGCGTGTGCATTTCGGGCATGGTCATGCCGTCACCCCCAAACAGTCCCGGAGCCGGATCAGGCCGTCCCGGAGGCGGGTCTTGATGGTTCCGTGCGGGGTCTGGAGCACTTCCGAGACCTCGCGATAGGTGTAGCCCTGGTAGTAGGCGAGCAGCACGGATTCCCGTTGCAGCTCGGTGAGCGTGGTCAGGCAACGGCGCACCTGCGAACGCTCCCAGCGCGCCGCGACGGCTTCCGACACCTCGTCGAAGGGCCGCGCGCGGGCGGCTTCGAAGGTCGCCTTGACCTCGCGGTCCGAACTGGCCCGTGCCGATCGGACGCGGTCGACGGCACGACGATGCGCCAAGGTCATGGCCCAGTTCAGCGCGCTCCCCCGCTCCGGGGAGTAGCGCGTGGCGGTGCGCCACAGCTCCACCATGACCTCCTGAGTGACCTCTTCGGACTGTGCGGCGTCACGGAGGATGCGCCGCACCAGACCGAGGATCGGTCCGGCGAGCTGGTCGTACAAGGCGTCGAAGGCCCGCTCGTCCCCCTTGGCGACCCGGACGAGCAGGTCCTCGGCCGTCGGGCCCGCCGGTTCGCCGTCGGGTTCGGGAACGGGCGCCATCCGGCGGGGAAGTGCCGATTCATCCATCAAGTCTGCCTCCGGCCGTCTGTGGCGTCCGCGGGGTGATCGGCGCCTTCTTCACCCACAGTTTGATCCCATGCCGCCGGATCAGCGCGGAGACCCGGTGCGGCATGAGCGGACGGGTGATCAGCAGGTGCGCCAGCCACCTCGTGGTGGCGGGCCGCCGCACCCCGCGCAGCGACGCGGTCAGCGGGGTCGTCTCCCCCTGGCGGAGGGCGATCTTGACCGAGAGCAGCGACTCCGGCTTCGGCACCTCCATCCGGTACTCGCCCTCCATCGACTGGAACGGCGAGACGTAGAACTCCTTGTCCGCGAAGGCGTTCCCGGCCGCGTCGGGACGCAGGAGGTACGCGTGCCTGCCCCGATAGGTGTTGTGGACCTCGGCGACGACACATTCGAGCCCGCCGTCGGGCCGGTGACACCAGTAGAGGGAGATCGGGTTGAAGTTGTGCCCGAGCATCCGCGCGCCGGCGAGCATCAGCACCCGGCCGCCCTGGAGGTCGACGCCGCGTGCCGCGAGCCACCGGTCCAATTTGGACCGGATGCTGGAGGTGTCCTCGGGCGCGAAGTGGTCTCTCGGGTCGAAGCGGGCGAAGGGCCGAAGCCACCACGGCAGCTTCGGCAGCCTGTCGAGGTCGACGAACCACAGATAGACGCGGTGGGCGAACGAGATCGGCGGATCGTTGCGCCGGACGTGCGCCACCGTCGCGTCGTAGAGGACTGCCATGGCGGTCACCATCGCACTCCGAAGCTCTCGGCCGCGCGGACGCCGGACGCGCAACCGTCCTCGTGGAACCCCCAGCCGTGATACGCGCCGGCGAAGGCGACCGTGCCGTCGTTGAGGTCGGGCAGACGGCGCTGGGCGGCCACGGACCCCGGCGTGTAGACGGGGTGCTCGTAGGTCATCTTGGCGAGCACCGAACCGTCGTCGGGGGCGGTGCCGGGATTGAGCGTGACGACGTAGCCGGTCGGCTCGTCGAGCCGCATCAGGCGGTTCATGTCGTAGGAGACCTGGACCGCGCCCGCGTTCGCGCCACAGGCGGGGGTGGCGTAGTTCCAGCCCGCCCGCGCCGATTCCGCCGTCGGGAGCACGCCGGTGTCGGTGTGCAGCCATGCCTCGTTGCTGGAGTACCGGAACGAGCCGAGGACGTCGCGTTCGTCGTCGGTCGGCGACGCGAGCAGCTTCAGCGCCTGGTCCGCGTGCGTGGCCAGGACGACCTTGTCGAGCCGGTGCCGGGTGTCGGCGTCGTCGCGGACCTCGATCCCCCGCCCGGTGCGCCTGACCGAACGGACCGGCGTCGACAGGTGCACGGCGGTCAGCTGCTTGGCGGCGCGTTCGACGTACTCGCGGGAGCCGCCGACGACGGTGCGCCAGCGCGGGGACCCGCCGACCGACAGCATCCCGTGGTTGCGCAGGAACTCGAACAGGTAGCGCGCGGGGTACTGGAGCGTGTCGGCCCGGTCCGCCGACCAGACGGTCGAGACCACCGGCAGCATGAAGTGGTCGACGAAGTACTTCGTGTACCCGCCGATCGCGAGGAACGCGCCGAGCGTGACGTCGCCGGCTTCGGGCGATTCGAGGACGCGCTTCGCGTGCAGGTGGAAGCGTTTGACGTCGGCGAGCATCCGCAGGTAGCGCCCGCGGGCGACGTTGCGCGGCTGCGCGAACAGGCCTTTCATTCCCTTGGCCCCGGCGTACTGGAGGCCGCAGCCGTCGCAGCGGATGCTCATGGACATCTCGGTGTCGCGGGTGGCGACGCCGAGCTCGCCGAACAGGCGCAGCAGGTTCGGGTAGGTGCGCTCGTTGTGCACGATGAACCCCGAGTCGACACCGACGGTGCCGCCGTGCGCGCTCGGGACGTCGTGGGTGTGCGCGTGCCCGCCCAGCCTGTCGTCGGCTTCGAACAGCAGCACTTCGTAGCGGCGTTGCAGCAGGTAGGCGGCCGTGAGGCCGGCCACGCCGCTGCCGATGACTCCGATGCGTAGACCCTTGGTGTGCACGAAGGGGATTCGGAACAGGGGCCGGGCCGGATTGGACCGGGTGAACCGGGGCATCGTGCGACCCATCCTTTTCCTGTCCGGGGTCGAATGACGACTATGCCCAACAGCCCCGCGTCTCGCCTAGTCCCGTTCGTCGAGCGGCTCCTCGGCGGCTCCCTCCCGGTCGGTCTCCGTACCTGGGACGGCGTACGCGCCGGTCCGCCGGATGCCCCCACCGTGGTCCTCCGCAACCGCCGCGCCCTGCGCCGTCTCCTCTACGCCCCCGGTGAATTGGGCCTGGCCAGGGCCTATGTCTCGGGTGATCTCGATGTCGAGGGCGACCTGGCCGACGGTTTCCGCCGGATCTGGGCGCTGAGCCGCTCGGGTGCCGCGCGCGGCGCGAAACTCGGTCCGCGCGAGTGGGCCGAGGCGGCGCGGATCGCGGTGGGCCTCGGCGTCGTCGGACCGCCGCCCAAACCGCCCGCCGAAGAGGCCAGGTTGTCCGGGAAACTGCACACCCTGCTCCGCGACAAGTCCGCGATCGCGCACCACTACGACCTCAGCAACGCCTTCTACCAGCTGCTGATGGACGAATCGATGGCCTATTCGTCGGCGTACTGGACGTCCGACGAGGACGGTTACGACCTCGAACAGGCCCAACGGGACAAACTCGAACTGATCTGCCGCAAGCTCGGCCTGCGGCCGGGGATGCGGCTGCTCGACGTCGGCTGCGGCTGGGGCTCGCTCCTGGTGCACGCCGCGAAGCACCACGGGGTCCAGGCCGTCGGGATCACGCTGTCGGCGGAACAGCTGCAGCACATCCGCGGCAGGCTCGCCCAGCACGACCTGGAGGATCGCGTCGAGGTCCGCCGTCAGGACTACCGCGAGCTGACCGACGAGCCGTTCGACGCGGTCGCCTCCATCGAGATGGGCGAGCACGTCGGCGAGGAGAACTACCCCGAGTACACGCGGACGCTGTACCGGATGCTCAAGCCCACCGGGCGGCTGGTGCTCCAGCAGATGTCACGCGGCGCGGTGGCGCCGGGCGGCGGCGCGTTCATCGAGCGCTACATCGCCCCCGACATGACGATGCGGCCGCTGAGCCGCACGCTCGGCCATCTGGAGACCGCCGGTTTCGAGATCCGCGATGTCCACGCGCTGCGCGAGCACTACGTGCGTACGGTCCGGGCATGGGAGAAAACGCTCGAAGGCAACTGGGACGACGTCGTGTCGCTGATCGGTGAGTCCGGCGCGCGGGTCTGGCGGCTCTACCTGGTCGGCGGCGCGCTCGCGTTCGAGGAGAACCGGATGGGCGTGGACCAGATCCTCGCCGTCCGCTCGTCCGACGCGGGCTTGAGCGCGCTGCCCGCCACCCGGGAGTGGTCCTGATGCCGCTCGGGGGGACTCTCGCGGTCACGGCGGGCGCGACGCTCGTGGCCTTCGTCGTCACCTTCGGCATCGCCCGGTGGCGCAAGCGGTACGACACCGTCGACACGCTCTGGGGGCCGGGCTTCGCGCTCGTCGCGGTGGTCGCGGCCCCGCTCGGGGACGGGTCGGTGGCGCTGCGCGTGGTCACCGCGCTGCTGACCGCGGTCTGGGGGGTGCGTCTCGGCGTCCACCTCCACCTGCGCAACCACAAGCTGCCCGAGGACCCGCGCTACGTGCGGATGGCGGAGAGCGCCGGGGAGAATCCGGCGCTCAAGCTGTTCGTCCGCGTGTACCTGGTCCAGGCGGTGGTGCTCTGGTTCGTCTCGCTGCCGGTCCAGTTCGCGATGTACGGCGACTCCTTCGGGGTGACGGCGTGGCTCGGCGTCGCGGTGTGGCTGGTCGGCTTCGGGTTCGAGACGATCGGTGACGACCAGCTGCGCCGCTTCAAGGCCGATCCGGACAACAAGGGGAAGGTCCTCGACAGCGGGCTGTGGCGCTACACCCGGCATCCCAACTACTTCGGGGACGCGTGCGTGTGGTGGGGCCTGTACCTGCTGGCGTGTTCCAGCTGGGTGGGGGCGGCGACGATCCTGTCGCCGATCGCGATGACGTACACGCTGGCCAAGGGAACCGGAAAACCTTTGCTGGAGAAGGGTTTGCAGCGTTCCCGGCCGGGATACGCGACCTACGTCGAGCGGACCAGCGGGTTCTTCCCGCTGCCCCCTCGCAAGCTCACTCCCCGGTGAGACCGTCGATCATTTCGCGCAGCAGGTCGAGGTGGCCGGCGTGCCTGCCGGTCTCCTCGACCATGTGCGCGAGCACGAACCGGACGTTGACCTTGCGGTCCCCGCGGAAGGGGACCTCGTCGTCCAGCCCCATCCTCTCGACGACCTTGCGGCTCCGCTCGCACTCGGCCTCGTAGGCGGCGATCAGCTGCTCGATCGGGGTCTTCATGGCGACCCGGAACTCGGCGTCCGGGTCGGCTTCGAGGGCCTCCTTCCAGAGGTCCTCCTGACCGTCGAGCACGACGTTGAACCAGTACTGCTCGACCAGGGTCAGGTGCCCGAGCAGCCCGGCGACGGTGGTCAGCTCGCTGGGCACGAGCGGCCGCCGGGCCTGCTCGTCGGTGAGGCCGGAGCACTTCCACACCACGGTGGCGCGGAGGAAATCGAGAAAGCCGTTCAGCTGGGTGCGCTCGTCACCGGTGAGCGGTGGTTCGGGACGCTTCGGTTCTTCGGTCATGGTCGTGCAGTCTGCCGGTTTCCTCCCGGCATCCGCCATCGAGATACCGTTCGGGAGCTTGTCCACCATCTGCCGCAGAGCCGTGGTCCATGTCCGAACGTGATCCCATCGTTCGAGTGAAACCAGCGGTAGTTAGCGCCCCGGAAACATGACGACCACCCGCCCGTCATGTCAGGCTGGTGCAGTTGTGCCCCTAGCCGGAGCGTCAAGGAAAGGCAGATGATGTCAGGCCTGCAGCTGAGCGCACTCGATGTCGCTTTCCTTTGCATGGAAAGCGAAACGACGCCCATGCACATGGGCGCGGTGGTCACCTTCCGCCCGCACGGGCAGGTGCACGCGCGCAAGCTGACCGCGCTGCTCGCCGAACGGGCCGCGCTGCTCCCGAAGCTGCGTCAGCGCCCTCGCACCGCGCTGTTCCCGCCAGGCGCCGCCATCTGGGCCGAGGACCCGGATTTCGTTGCCAGTGAACATATTTCACATCACCACCTGAGCTCCCTGTACGAACCGGACCCACTCTCCGCCTACGCGTCGCGGTGGATGGGACGGCCGCTCGACACCGGAAAACCCTTGTGGGACTTGCATCTCGTCACCGGCCTCCCGGACGGCGAGTACGCGTTGCTGCTGAAACTGCACCACGCGCTCACCGACGGGGCGGGTGCGTACGCCGTCGCCGTGGGTCTGCTCGACGGACTCCCGAGGGCGACGAAGCGCGCGCACAGCGGCACCGAACCGCCGGCCCCACGCTCCCCTGTGGACGCTGTCAAGGACGCGCTCGGCACCACCCTGGCCCAGGCCGGGGAATCGGCCGGGATCGCCTCGTCCGTCGTCCGCGCGACCCGTTCGCCGCTGTCCCCGATCAGCGCCCCGCCGTCGACCGAACGACGGCTCGGTTTCGTCCGGCTGGACACCGGTGAGATCCGGCGGATCCGCCGGGCCCACGGCGGTACCGCCAACGATGTCGTCCTGGCGATCCTCAGCGGCGCGCTGCGCGAGTGGATGATCAACCGCGGCCAGCGCGCCGACGACCGGACGCTGCGCGCGCTCATCCCGGTCAGCGTGCGCGGGCGGGCCGCCGAGCAGCTCGGCGGCAACAAGCTGTCCGGGTACCTCTGCGATCTGCCGGTCGGCCTCGACGATCCGGTGGACCGGCTGCTGGCCGTCCAGCGCGAGATGAGCCGGAACAAGGCCGCCGGCCCCGCCCGGGGCCCCGGCGCGTTCCCGCTGCTCGCCGACCGGATGCCGCCGATGCTGCACCGGCTGAGCAGCAAGGCGGCCGGGCTGGCCGCGCCGCTGCTGTTCGACCTCGTGGTGACGACAGTCCCGGTGCCGCCGAACCGGCTCAGCCTCGACGGGACGAAGATCGAAGGCGTGTACCCGTTCGTGCCGCTGGCGCCGAGGCAGGCGATCGGGATCGCGGTGGCGACCTACCGTGACTCCGTCCATATCGGACTTCAGGCGAACGGCGCGGCGGTTTCGGACGTGGGTTCGCTGCGGGACGGCGTGCTCAAGTCGGCTTCGCGCCTGCTGGACACCGCTTAGTCCCCGGTCATAGCGCGCGTAAGGGCCTTTCACGTACATGGGGCCGAGTGCTGAAGTGATGCGTCGCGAAAGCCACTTTCGAGACGTCCGGCGTCCCGAAAGTGGCTTTCGCGACGCCTTGGGTCTGGGCATCGGCGAGCGCAGGCACTCGAAGGCAAATGTGACGGATCAAGTGAGGTGAAGGGCTCTTTCCTCGCGTCGCATGCGGGGAAAGAGCCCTTCACCTCGCGGCTGCTGGTTTAGGGGCGCCGTGGGTGCGGATGCGAGGTGGGGTGGGCTTGTGTGACTGGTGGGGCGGGTGAGGTGCCGGTCGGGGTGCTCTGGTGGGTCGACGGCGTCCCGAAAGTGGCTTTCGCAACCTCCCGAGCCCGGCCGAAGGCTTGCCCAGACACAGTGAAGAAGAACCCGCTCAGCCGCGCAGCATCTCCGCGACCAGGAACGCCAGCTCCAGCGACTGCTGCGTGTTCAGGCGCGGGTCGCAAGCGGTCTCGTACCGGCCCGAAAGATCCAGGTCCGAGATCTCTTGCGCGCCGCCGAGGCATTCGGTGACGTCCTCGCCGGTGAGCTCGACGTGGATGCCGCCCGGGTAGGTGCCGAGTTTGCGGTGCACCTCGAAGAAGCCCTGGACCTCGTCCACGATCCGGTCGAAGTGCCGGGTCTTGTACCCGGTCGACGCCTCGTGGGTGTTGCCGTGCATCGGGTCGCACTGCCAGATGACCTTGTGCCCGGACGCTTCGACCTTCTCGACGATCGCGGGCAGCACCTCGCGGACCTTGCCGTTGCCCATCCGGGCGATCAGCGTCAGGCGGCCGGGCTCGTTGCGCGGGTCGAGCCGCCGGACGTACTCGACGGCCTGCTCGGGCGTGGTCGTCGGGCCGATCTTGAGGCCGATCGGGTTGGCCAGCAGTTCCGCGAAGGCGATGTGCGCGCCGTCGAGCTGCCGGGTCCGCTCGCCCACCCACAGGAAGTGCGAGGACAGGTTGTACAGCTTGGGGTTCGCCGCGTCCGCGCGGTCCATCCGCAGCATGGAGCGCTCGTAGTCCAGCAGCAGCGCCTCGTGGCTGGCGAAGATCTCGGTGGACTGGAGCGAGGTGTCGGTGACGCCGCAGGCCGACATGAACCGCAGGCCACGGTCGATCTCCGAGGCCAGCGCCTCGTAGCGCTCGCTGGCGGGCGAAGACTTCACGAAGTCCTTGTTCCAGTCGTGCACCTGGTGCAGGTCCGCCATACCCGCGCCGGTGAGCGCGCGGACGAGGTTCATCGCGGCGCCCGCGTTGGCGTAGGCGCGGATCATCCGGCCGGGGTCGGGCACACGGAGTTCGGGCTTGGCGACGAGCGAGTTGATGATGTCGCCGCGGTACACCGGCAGGCCGAGCGCGTCGGTGGACGCCGAACGCGGCTTCGCGTACTGGCCCGCGATCCGGCCGACCTTCACCACCGGCAGGCTCGCGCCGTAGGTGAGGACGACGGCCATCTGGAGCAGGGTGCGCAGGTTCGCGCGGATGTGCGGTTCGGTGTTCGACTCGAACGTCTCCGCGCAGTCCCCGCCCTGCAGCAGGAACGCCTCGCCGCGGGCGACCATGGCGAGCCTGTCGGAGAGCCGGTCGATCTCGGCGGGGACGGTGATCGGCGGCACGCTTTCCAGCACGCCGCGGACGCGTTTCGTCAGCTCCGCGTCCGGCCACTCGGGCTGCTGCGCGGCAGGCCGGGAAAGCGCGTCGTCGAGCCTGTCTCGCAGCCCGGGGGGCAGAGGGGGCAGTTCGGGGAGCGTGTCGACGGGAACGTCCACTGTCCAGTTCACGGGCACCAGGATATGCCCGGCCGAAAGCCGCCCGCCCACCGGGACGAAAGTCCCAAAAGGTGGACGGGCGGCGAGCTGATCAGGCGGCCTGCGCCTTGTCGTAGAGATTCTGCGCGTCCGTGCCGAAGTACGGTCCGAACATGTAACCCGGCAGGAAGTTGTAGCCGAAGCTGTTCACCGAGGCCTGGACGCCCGCACCGGTCGCCTCGCTGAAGTTGAGGAACCACGGGCCGCCGCTCGAACCACCGGTCATGTCGCAGCTCATCCCGTGGTCCTTGGTGAGCAGGAAGTCGGTGAACGTGCTGCCGCTGCAGTAGATCAGCTTCGTGCCGTCGTACGGCGCCGCCGCCGGGTACCCGAACGTGTACATCGACTGGTTGCGCGCCTGGTTGAACGCGATCCCCTGCGCGCCGACGACGTCGGTCAGCTTCTGCCCGTTGAGCGGGTTGACCACGGCCGCGCCGACGTCGTAGTTCATGTCTTCGCTCGCTTCCCACTGCGGAGTGGTCAGCGTGCTCTTCGCGGCCCAGGTGCCGTAGGGGGTTTTGCCGTTGTCATAGCCCGGCGCGAAGGTCCAGTTCGTGTGCCACGCGCCTTGGTACTTCACGCAGTGCCCGGCCGTGATCACGACGCTGCCGTTCGCACTGGTGACCGCGTCACCCGAGCAAGACGCGTTCCGCCCGCCCATGGTGAAGAACACGCGGCCTGCGGTCTGCACGACCTTGCCCGCGCCCGTCCACGCGCCGCCGCCGTTGGGCATGCTTTGGATGATCGTGCTCTTGCCCTTCGCGACATCTTTCGGCGTGAAGGCGGGCGCGCTGACCAGCTGTTCGATCGGCACCGCCGACCGCATCCGCTCCGGTGTCCAGTAGGCCGAGACGGCCTGCGCGTCGACCGCCGCCCGATGGTGGGCGGGCGCGGCCTGCGCCGGACTCGCGACCGCGGTCAGCGCCGTCACCGCCAGTCCCGTGAGCGCCGCCAGGATCCCCGTCCGGAAAGCCGTCCTCTTCATGGCGTACCACCTTTCGCCACCGGTGAATTGCCGTATGACTTGCACGACATTTCGAAAGTATTTGTCCTGCTACCGTGCGTACAAGCGGCCGTTCGGCCGCATCCGTGGCCGGGTATGGGCCGTTCGGCCGAACACGACGCCGATCCCGTCCGGGCGTCCGCCTCGCCACCCGGAACGGTTAGCCTTGCTTGTGGGGATATCCGTGAACGGCTTCGCCCGGCTGGGCACGTATGTCATGGCTCCGGCCGCCTGGGCACTTCTGACACCGATCGCGGTCGTCTTCGGCGATACCAGCGGACTGGTCTGGCCGGCGCTTTTCGCGCTGATCGGGTCGGCGCTCGTGACCGTCGCCGTCAGGGCGGTGATCAAGTACGGATTCGACTTCGAAATCTCGCTGTATACGTCACCGGAATCGGCCGCGGTCACCGTGCTGACCCTCATCCTCGGACCGGTGATGCTGCTCGGCGGGCTGCTGGTGGCCTGGGTGTTCTGGGCGCGCGTCAAACTGGGCGAGGACACCTTCGCCGAAGCCTCTGCCGGGGTCTTGGTGGGGATCCTGGTCGGCGGTCTCGGCTGGATCGGCTTCGTCGCCCTCCTGTTCGCCTGATCAAGCTCCCGAGTGTCATGAGGGGTCCCCATGGGACGAAAAACGTCTCATGGGGACCCCTCATGACATCTCTACGGGGGCTCAGATCACCGCGAGCGGAAGCGCCGTCGGGTGCACAGGGGCCGGAAGGTCCGAAGCACCGGTGAGGTAGGCGTCCACCGCGCTCGCCACCGAACGTCCCTCGGCGATCGCCCACACCACCAGCGAAGCACCGCGGTGCGCGTCGCCGCAGACGAACACGCCGGGCGATTCGGTCTGCCAGTCCGATCCGCACGAAAGCGTGCCGCGCCGGGTCAGCGAAAGCCCGAGCCCGTCCAGCAGCGGCATGTGCTCGACTCCCTCGAACCCGATCGCGAGCAGCACGAGGTCGGCGGGCAGTTCCTCGACCTCGTCGTTGACCGGCGTCACCATGCGCTTGCCGGTCTCCGGGTCCTTGACCACGCGGACCTGCCGGAGCTCGACGGCGCGCACGTTCCCGTCGTCGTCGCCGACGAACCGGGTGACCGCGACGGCGAACTTGCGCTCGCCCGCCTCCTCGTGCGCCGGGTAGGTGCGCAGGATGTACGGCCAGGTCGGCCACGGCGAACGGTCGTCGTCCCTTGTGGACGGTGGCGTCGGGTACTGGTCCAGCTGCGTCACCGAAAGCGCGCCCTGCCGGGTCGCTGTGCCGTAGGAGTCGGCGCCGGTGTCACCGCCGCCGATGATGACGACGTGCTTGCCCGCCGCGTCGATCGGCGACGGGCCGTCGCCCTCGACGTACTTGTTGGCCGGAACCAGATGTTCCATCGCCAGGTGGATCCCGGTCAGCTCGCGGCCGGGCGTGGTCTTGTCGTCGCGGCCGCGCAGCGCGCCCACGGCGAGCACGACGGCGTCGTGACCGGCCCGCAGTTCCTCGACGGTCAGATCGACGCCGACCTCGCAGCCGGTGACGAACTTCGTGCCCTCCTTGCGGAGTTGCGCGAGCCGCCGGTCGAGGACCTTCTTCTCCATCTTGAACTCGGGGATGCCGTACCGCAGCAGGCCGCCGAGCCGGTCGTCCCGCTCGTAGACGGTCACCTCGTGGCCGGCGCGGGTCAGCTGCTGCGCGGCGGCGAGCCCGGCCGGGCCGGAGCCGACGACCGCGACCCGCTGGCCCGAGGACACCGCCGAGACCTGCGGCTGCACGTAGCCCGCTTCCCAGGACTGGTCGGCGATCGTCTGCTCGACCCGCTTGATCGACACCGGACCGCCGGACAGCGGCGAGATCGACAGGACACAGCCCGCCTCGCAGGGCGCGGGACACAGCTTCCCGGTGAATTCGGGGAAGTTGTTGGTCGCGTGGAGCCGGTCGCTCGCCGCGGCCCAGTCGCCGCGGCGCACCAGATCGTTCCACTCCGGGATCAGGTTGCCCAGCGGGCAGCCGGAACCACCGGAATGGCAGAACGGGATACCGCAGTCCATGCACCGCGAAGCCTGCTCGCGCACCTTTTCGTTGCGCTCGCCCGGTTCCACGTCGGCGTACACCTCGCCCCACGTGGCGAGCCGGTCCTCTTTGGACTTCTTCTTCGGTTCTTCGCGTCCGTACTTCAGGAAACCCGTCGGATCAGCCACGAGCGGCCTCCATGATCGCTTCGTCGACGTCGCGGCCCGCGGCGCGCGCCGCCTTCGCCGCGTCAAGGACACGCTGGTAGTCGCGGGGCATCACCTTGGTGAACGCCGCCGAGCGACGCGGCCAGTCGCCGAGCAGCGACGCGGCCACGGCCGAACGTGTGAGGTCGTAGTGCTTCTGCACGGTCTTCTTGAGCCAGGCGAGGTCCTCCGAGGACGGTGCCTGAAGGTTCACCATCTCTTCGTTGACCTTGCCGCGGTCGAGGTCGAGCACGTAGGCCTCGCCACCCGACATGCCCGCCGCGAGGTTGCGCCCGGTCGGGCCGAGCACCACGGCCTGGCCGCCGGTCATGTACTCGAAGGCGTGATCGCCGACGCCCTCGGCGACGACCACCGCGCCCGAGTTGCGCACGCAGAAACGTTCGCCGACCTGGCCGCGCAGGAACATCTCGCCGCCGGTGGCCCCGTAGGCGAGGGTGTTCCCGGCGATGGTCTGGCCTTCCGCCGCGAACTTCGCGTCCGGATGCGGGCGCACGACGATCCGACCGCCCGAGAGGCCCTTGCCGACGTAGTCGTTCGCGTCGCCGACCATGTCGAGCGTGATGCCGCGCGGCAGGAACGCGCCGAGCGACTGCCCGGCGGAACCGGTCAGCAGCACGTGGATCGTGTCCTCGGGCAGGCCCTCACCGCCGTAGCGGCGGGTGATCTCGGAACCGAGCAGCGTGCCGACGGTCCGGTTCACGTTCCGCACCGGCAGTTCCAGCCGGACCGGGTGCGCGTCCTCCAGCGCCGCCTCGGCGAGCTGGATCAGCGTCCGGTCGAGCGCGTGCTCCAGGCCGTGGTCCTGGGTGCGCGTGCGCCGCTTCGCCCCGCCGTACGGGGTTTCGGCGGGCATCTCGAAGATCGGCGCGAGGTCGAGGCCGGAGGCCTTCCAGTGCTCGACGGCGTCGTCGGTGTTCAGCACCTCGGCGTGCCCGATGGCCTCGTCGAGGGTGCGGAAACCGAGCAGTGCCAACGTTTCCCGGACCTCTTCGGCGACGAACCGGAAGTAGTTGACGACGTGGTCGGCCTGGCCGGTGTACCGCTTGCGCAGATCGGGGCTCTGGGTCGCGACGCCGACCGGGCAGGTGTCGAGGTGGCAGACGCGCATCATGACGCAGCCTTCGACGATCAGCGGCGCCGTCGCGAAGCCGTACTCCTCCGCGCCGAGCAGCGCGGCGATGACGACGTCCTTGCCGGTCTTCATCGCGCCGTCGACCTGCACGGTGATCCGGTCACGCAAACCGTTGAGCAGTAACGTCTGCTGCGTCTCGGCGAGACCGATCTCCCACGGTGTCCCCGCGTGCTTGAGCGAGTTCATCGGGGAGGCGCCGGTGCCGCCGTCGTGGCCGGAGATCAGCACGACGTCGGCGTGCGCCTTGGACACGCCCGCCGCGACCGTGCCGACGCCGAGCGAGGACACCAGCTTCACGTGGATGCGGGCGTTCTCGTTGGCGTTCTTGAGGTCGTGGATCAGCTGGGCGAGATCCTCGATCGAGTAGATGTCGTGGTGCGGGGGCGGCGAAATGAGCCCGACGCCCGGCGTGGAGTGCCGCGTGCGCGCGATCCACGGGTACACCTTGTTCGGTGGCAGTTGCCCGCCTTCACCCGGCTTCGCGCCCTGCGCCATCTTGATCTGGATGTCGTCGGCGTTGACCAGGTACTCGCTCGTGACGCCGAACCGGCCGCTCGCGACCTGCTTGATCGCGCTGCGCCGCGTCGGGTCGTAGAGGCGTTCGGGGTCTTCCCCGCCTTCACCGGTGTTGGACCGGCCGCCGATGCGGTTCATCGCGATGGCGAGGGTTTCGTGCGCTTCGGCCGAAATCGAGCCGTAGGACATCGCGCCGGTGTTGAAGCGCTTGAAGATCGCCTCGACGGGTTCGACCTCGTCCAGCGGGACGGGTTCGCGGGTGCCCGCGCGGAAGGAGAACAGCCCGCGCAGCGCGCCGCCCTGGCGGTACAGGCGGTGCACCTCGTCGGAGTACTTCTTGTACACCTCTTCCCGGCCGGTCTTCGTCGCGTGCTGCAACAGGAAGACGGTCTCCGGGGTGAACAGGTGCAGCTCGCCCTCGCGGCGGTAGGCGTACTCACCGCCGGTCTCCAGACCGCGGTGGACGCGGTCTGTCGGGTTGTCCGGGTACGCGCGGCGGTGGCGCGTGGCGACCTCTTCGGCGAGCACGCTCAGGCCGACGCCGCCGAGCTTCGACGACGTCCCGGTGAAGTACTCGTCGAGCAGATCCTGGCTCAGCCCGAAGGACTCGAAGACCTGCGCCGCGGTGTACGCGCCGACGGTCGAGATGCCCATCTTCGACATGATCTTCAGGACGCCCTTCACGAGCGCCTTGACGTAGTTGCGGACCGCCGCGGCGGGCTCGATCCCGGTGACCGCGCCGGTCGAGATCATGTCCTCGATGGTCTCGAAGGCCAGGTACGGGTTCACCGCCGCGGCGCCGTAGCCGAGCAGCAGCGCGACGTGGTGGACCTCGCGGGCGTCACCGGTCTCGACGACCAGCGCGACGCGGAGCCTTTCCTTGGTGCGCACCAGATGGTGGTGCACCGAGGACACCAGCAGCAGCGACGGGATCGGCGCCATGCGGTGATCGGAGTCGCGGTCGGACAGCACGAGCGTGCGCGCGCCCGCCGCGATCGCCTCGGAGGCTTCGCGCCGGACCCGTTCGATCGCAGCGGCCAGCGCTTCGGCGCCACCGTCCACTTCGTACAGTCCGGAAAGGACACTGCAGGCGAAGCCGGGAAGGTCGCCGTCGTCGTTGATGTGGATCAGCTTGGCGAGTTCGTCGTTGTCGATCACCGGATACGGCAGCTGCACGTGACGGCAGGAGGCCGGGCCGGGGGCGAGCAGATTCCGCTCGGGGCCCATGATGCGGCTCATCGAGGTGACGAGCTCTTCGCGGATCGCGTCCAGCGGCGGGTTGGTGACCTGCGCGAAGTTCTGCTTGAAGTAGTCGTAGAGCAGCCGGGAACGCTGCGACAGCACGGCGGGCGGGGTGTCCGAGCCCATGGAGCCGATCGGCTCCATGCCCTTGGCCACCATCGGCGCGAGCAGGATCTTCAGCTCTTCTTCGGTGTAGCCGAAGGAAAGCTGGCGCCGCAGCACGGAATCGTGGCTCTGCACGATGTGGTCGCGGTCCGGGAGGTCGGCGAGCTGGAGGAGACCGGCGTGCAGCCAGCCCTCGTACGGGAGTTCCTTGGCCAGCTCCGACTTGACCTCTTCGTCGTCGACGATCCGGCCGGCTTCGGTGTCCACCAGGAACATCCGGCCGGGCTTGAGGCGACCCTTGGCCACGACGTCCGCGGGGGCGACGTCGAGGACGCCGGCCTCGCTGGCCAGCACGACCCGGTCGTCGGCGGTGCGCCACCAGCGGGCGGGGCGCAGGCCGTTGCGGTCCAGCACCGCGCCGACGAGCGTGCCGTCGGTGAAGGTGACACAGGCCGGGCCGTCCCACGGCTCCATGAGGCTCGCGTGGAACTGGTAGAACGCACGACGCTGTGCGTCCATCCCGGCGTGGTTCTCCCACGCTTCGGGGATCATCATCAGCACCGCGTGCGGCAGCGACCGCCCGCCGAGGTGCAGCAGCTCCAGCACCTCGTCGAAGGAGGCGGAGTCCGACGCGTCGGCCGAGCAGATCGGATACAGCCGGGTGAGGTCGCCGGGGACGAGGTCCGATTCGAGCAGCGCCTCACGGGCGCGCATGCGGTTGCGGTTGCCCCGGATGGTGTTGATCTCGCCGTTGTGCGCGACGAACCGGAACGGATGCGCCAGCGGCCACGACGGGAAGGTGTTGGTGGAGAACCGGGAGTGCACGAGCGCGATGGCGCTGGCGAGCCGGGTGTCGGTCAGGTCGGTGAAGAAGAGCGGAAGCTGTTCGGGGGTCAGCATTCCCTTGTAGACGATGGTCCGCGAGGACAGCGACGGGAAGTAGGTGCCACAGCCCGCTGTCACGC
Source organism: Amycolatopsis sp. NPDC089917 (assembly GCF_040684635.1). NCBI lineage: Bacteria > Bacillati > Actinomycetota > Actinomycetes > Pseudonocardiales > Pseudonocardiaceae > Amycolatopsis > Amycolatopsis sp. NPDC089917. The sequence goes on from NZ_JBFBGL010000003.1 coordinate 230,628, forward strand.
TCTCGTTCTCGACACGCTTGCGGAGACAGAAGGCCAGGCGGTCGAGTTCGAGCCCGCCGGGACGTCGCCCGTCGCCTTCCGCGCCCGCGACGAACAGCATCGCGAAATGCGGCATCACCGAACGCGCCGTCGGGCCGATGTCGGCGCGGTCGGCGTCGACCGGGACCTCACGCCAGCCGAGGACGTCGAGCCCCTCTTCGCCCGCGATCCGCTCGATCAGGGCGATGGCCTTGGTCCGCTCCTCACCGTCCGAGGGCAGGAAACCGATGCCGGTCGCGTAGGTCTGGTGGCCGTCGGCGTCCGCCTCGGGCAGTGTGAAGTCCACTTCGGCCCGCAGCAGCTCGTCGGGGAGCTGCACCAGGATGCCCGCGCCGTCACCGCTGGTCGGCTCGGCACCGGCGGCGCCGCGGTGGTCGAGGTTCGTCAGCGCGGACAGACCGTCGGTGACGATGCCGTGCGAGCGCCGCCCGCGGACGTCGGCCACCATGGCCACACCGCAGGAGTCCTGTTCGGATTCAGGATCGTAAAGACCCTGTTTGCCTGGAATGGCGGAGAAGATCATGAAGGGACCTCCTTCGTCGTCGTGCTCAGCGGCCGGACGGGCCGGCCGGGGGAATGCGCACGGGACGACGATGGCCCGTTCGTTAGCGCGACTTTAACACCTGTGAAACACGTCGGCATCAGTTCGGAGGGCGCGAAAGCGCGCCGATGGGTAACGATCTGGATGCCCGGAACGACAGAGTTCCTGATGGGGTCGCGATAGTTCGTTCCGCTAAGTATATGTCTTGTACCGGGATGTCACGAGACACGGTGAGGCGACACTGGTCACTCCGGACGCCCACGGATACTACTCCGTCCGGCCCCATTCGATACTTCACGGCAACCTGACACGCCCCGGGATCGACAATCCAGTGAAACCATCACTTCACCTGGGGGCTCGATGATCAGCTTCGTCCGAAGATCCGCCATGCTCGGAGCCGCCGTCGTGGCGTTTTCCGCGCTGCCGGCGGCCACGCCCGCGCTGGCGACGTCGGAGACCGCCGCCTCCGCTCCCGGTGTCCACAGTGACGTGTCCGCCCCGGCGAAGACGTTCACCGGCAACGGGAAGGACGTCCCGGTCGGCGCCTGGACGGACCGCGGGTTCCACGCGTCGAAGGCGTACTTCACCTTCGACCTGCGCCCGTACCGCGGCGCCACGATCGGCTACGCGGAGGCCTACGCGACCGAGACCGCGGCGAACAACTGCGCCAAACCGCGAGCGACCGAACTGTGGGTCACCGACGAGGCGACGGCGCCGACCTGGCTGCGTCAGCCGAAGGAGCGAGCCAAGCTCCCCGGCCCGGGCGCCCTGGGCGACTGCCTGTGGAACCGCGTCGAATGGGACGCCACGCGGGCGATCACGGACGCGCTCGCGGCGGGCAAGGATTCGGTGTCCTTCGTGCTGCGCATGCCGGACAACCGCCAGTTCGATCCGGCCTACGGCAGGCGCGTCGAGAACCGCCTGCACCTGTACCTCGACTACAACCGGCCTCCGGCCGTCCCGACCGATCTGCGCGTCGGCCTCAAGCCCTGCGGCGCGGATCCGGTGTACACGGCGGACGACCCCGTCGAGGTCACCGGCCTGATCCGCGATCCCGACCAGTCCTCGGTCTCCGGCCGCGTGACGGTCTGGCCCGCGGGCGAACCCGCGAACCGGCGGGAAGTGGGCCCCGATTCCGCGACCCCTTCGCCGCACGGCGCCCGGCTCGCGCTCCCGGCCGACTTCATCACCGAAGGGCGCGTCTACCAGTGGACGATGCAGGGCGTCGACGGCGCCCTGACCGGACCCGCCGGCGCGCCGTGCTCGTTCGTCGTCGACCGGGTGCGCCCGGTGACCGAGCCCGTGGTGACGTCGGCGGACTACCCACCCGGCGGTGAACGCCATGGCGCCGTGGGCATCCCGGGCACTTTCACCATCGACGCCAAGGGCGATCAGGACATCGTCGGGTTCAGCACCAGCAGTGGCTACGTGGCCGCGGATCGCCCTGGTGGCGTCGCGACCGCCCGATACGCGCCGAAGCGGGAGTTCGACACCTTCAGCGCGTGGGGCGTCGACAAGGCGGGCAACATCGGGCCCGCGGGGTCATACGGCATCGTGGCCACACCATCGCAGCCTGGCGTCACCTTCGACGCCCAGGAGGTCGCGGTGGGCAAGCCGCTGCGGCTCGACTTCACCCCGGGCGCGATGCCCGGCGTCGTCGAGTACGTCTACGACTTCGGCTGGACCGGCGAGGTCGTGGTCCCGGCCGGGCCGGACGGCAAGGCGACGACGACGGTGATCCCGAGAGAGCCGTGGACCTATCTGGTCGTTTCGGGCCGCACCCGCGAAGGCTGGACCTCCGAACGCTGGGAAGGACCGGTGGAGGAGAAGACCGCCCCGGCCGTCACCACACGTTCTCCGTGAACAGCCGGCCAGCCCACTAGAACGTGTTACAGTTCCGCGCATGATCCTGGACCGTTTCCGGCTCACCGACCAGGTCGCCGTGGTCACCGGCGCCGGACGCGGGATCGGCGCGGCGACGGCCGTGGCGCTCGCCGAGGCCGGCGCCGACGTGGTGATCTCGTCGCGCACCGAAGCCCAGCTCACCGAGGTGGCGGCTCGGATCGCCGCCACCGGCAGGCGCGCCCACGTGGTCCCCGCCGATCTGAGCGACCCGGCCGCCGCCGGGGAGCTGGCGCGGATCGCGACCGCGGAGTTCGGACGGCTGGACCTGGTGGTCAACAACATCGGCGGCACCTATCCCCGGCCGTTGCTGGAAACCAGCGGTGAATTCCTCGAAGAAGCCTTTCGCTTCAACGTCTCCACCGCGCACGCGCTGACCGTCGCGGCGGCACCGTCCTTAGTGGAGACGGGTGGGTCGGTCGTCAACATCTCGTCGGTCATGGGCCGCGTGGCGGGCCGGGGTTTCGCCGCGTACGGGACGGCGAAGGCCGCGCTGGCGCACTACACCCGGCTCGCGGCGGCCGATCTCGCGCCGAAGGTGCGCGTGAACGCGATCTCGGTCGGCTCGGTGGCGACGTCCGCGCTCGAAGTGGTGGTGGGCAACGACGAGCTGCGAGGCCGCATGGAGGCCGCCACCCCGCTGGGCCGGATCGGCGAGGCCGAGGACATCGCGGCCACCGTCGTTTTCCTGGCGTCGGGCGCGGGCCGGTACGTCACCGGCAAGATCATCGAAGTCGACGGTGGACTGCAGGCCCCGAACCTCGAACTGGGCCTGCCCGATCTGTAGGAGGCGAACGCCGTGCGCGTGGTCCAGTGGAGTACCGGGAACGTCGGCCGTCACGCGCTGGCCGGGATAGCCGCGCGCCCCGATCTCGACCTCGCCGGGGTCTGGGTTTCGAGTGAGGCCAAGGCGGGGAAGGACGCCGGGGAGCTGGCCGGGCTGGGCCGCCAGCTCGGGGTCTCCGCGACGACCGACGCGGACGCGCTCATCGCGCTGAAGCCGGATTGCGTGCTCTACACGGCGATGGCCGACGACCGGCTCGTCGAAGCCGTCGAGGACCTGAAACGGTTCCTGCGCGCCGGTATCAACGTGGTGTCCAGCAGTCCGGTGTTCCTCCAGTACCCCGAAGGCGTGGTCCCGCCGGAGATGATCGAGCCGATCCGCGAGGCCGCCCGCGAAGGCGGTGCTTCGCTGTGGGTCAACGGCATCGACCCCGGCTTCGCGAACGACTGGCTGCCGCTGGTGCTCACCGGCGTGTGCGAACGGATCGACGAGGTCCGGTGCATGGAGATCCTCGACTATTCGACGTACGACCAGGGCAAGGTCCTGTTCGAGATCATGGGCTTCGGCCGGGAGATGGACGACCTTCCGCTGCTGTTGCAGCCCGGGGTCCTCTCACTGGCCTGGGGCAGCGTCGTGCGGCAGCTCGCGGCCGGGCTGGACGTCGAACTCGACTCCGTCGAAGAGGTCTACGAACGGCTTCCGGCTCCGGAGACCTTCGAGATCGCCTCCGGGACGATCAAGGAGGGTACGGCGGCGGCACTGCGGTTCGAGGTGCGCGGAATGCGCGGCGGGCGGGCGGTGTGCGTGCTGGAGCACGTCACGCGCCTGCGGGGCGACCTCGGCCCGGACTGGCCACAGCCGAGCGGGCAGGGCTGCTACCGCGTCAAGGTGACCGGGGAGCCCGACTACGAGCTGGACCTGCGCCTGGTCGGGACCGACGGCGACCACAACACGGCCGGGCTGAAGGCGACCGCGATGCGGCTGGTGAACGCGGTCCCGGCGGTGGTGGCGGCTCCGCCCGGGCTGCTGACCGCGCTGGACCTGCCTTTGGTGACGGGGCGGGGCCTGGTCTCTCCCTGAGGTACCGAGCGCCGGGTCAGTCGAGCGTGCTCCCACGGCGAACATGCGTGATTGAAGCCGGAACTCGCGTGACTGGAGCCCGCACCAGGTGTTCCGTGCCTGATCACGCGAGTTCCGTCTCTGATCACGCGAGATCCGGCCGGACACACACGTGATCCGGGTTCAAACACGCCACGGACGGCTACTTTTCGGCGTCGGGCTTCGGGTCCTCGGTCGCCTTGTCCGCGGCCGAGTCCCGCACGGTGTCCGGAGCCGCCGCGACCTCGGCGTGCGCCTCGTCCTTGGGCGAGTCCTCCGCGGCCCTCTCCCCCGATCCGGTCCCTTCGGCGGACTCGTCTTCCCGGGGGACGTCCTTGCTCCACAACGTTTCGGGCGCTTCCCGCGGCCCCCGCTTCGCGGCGAGGACGAAGTACACGACCGCCGCGGCGAACACCAGGATCGAGGTCCACACGTTCACCCGCAGGCCCAGGATGTGGTTCGCGGAGTCGGTCCGCATCATCTCGATCCAGAACCGGCCGGCGGTGTACCCGGCGACGTACAGCGCGAACACGCGGCCGTGACCGAGGCGGAACTTCTTGTCCGCCCAGATGACCACCAGCGCGACACCGAGGTTCCAGATCAGCTCGTAGAGGAACGTCGGGTGCACCGGGCTGTCCGCCAGCGGGATGTGCCCGATCGCGACGCCGTTCAGGAAGTCGTCCGGGTTGTCCACGTTGATGCGCTGGTAGATCTCCAGGCCCCACGGCAGGTCGGTGTGCGCGCCGTAGAGCTCCTGGTTGAAGTAGTTGCCGAGCCGCCCGATCGCCTGCGCGATCACGATCCCCGGCGCGAGCGCGTCCGCCATCGCGGGCAGCGGGATCCCCCGGCGGCGGCAGGCGATCAGCGCGCCGACGGCGCCGAGCGCGATCGCGCCCCAGATGCCGAGGCCGCCGTCCCAGATCTTCAGCGCGTTGAGCGGGTTCTTGCCCTCGCCGAAGTACAGCTGGTTGTCGGTGATCACGTGGTACAACCGCCCGCCGACCAGGCCGAACGGCACCGCGAAGACGGCGACGTCGATGACGGTGCCCTTCGTGCCGCCGCGGTTCACCCAGCGCCGCTCGCCCAGCCAGATCGCCACGATGATGCCGGCGATGATGCACAAGGCGTACGCCCGGATCGGGACCGGCCCGATATGCCAGACGCCCTGGTCGGGGCTGGGGATGGTCGCGAGGAACGCTGCCGAGGCGGTATTCACGGAGGCCACCGTAGCGCTTCATCCACTTCTGGGGAGCGTCAGCCCTCGACGGCGGCCAAATAGCCTGCGATCAGCGCCGACGCGACCTGCCGGATGGCGGAGTCGGGTGGCAGGAACAGCTCATCGTGCAGGCTCGGCGCGCCCGCGGTGTCGCCAAGACCGACGAACATCATCAGCCCGCGCGTCGCCCCGCAGTAGTGCGCGAAGTCGTCGGCGCCGAACGACCGGAAATCGGTGTCCACGCCCGCCCCTGCCCGCACGAGCCGCCGGTGCGCGCGCTGGGTGAGACCGGCGTCGTTGCGCAACACCGGTTCGCACGGGCTGATCTCCAGTTCCGCGCGGCAGCCGTGCGCCTTCGCGGTGCCGTGGACGATCTCGGCGAGCCCCTCCAGCGCGAGGTCGCGGTCTTCGGCGCGCATCAGCCGCAGCGAGCCCGACAGGCGGGCCTCGTTCGGCACGACGTTCGCCGTCCGCCCCGCCTCGATCCGGCCGACCGAGCAGACCGCGCCGAACACCGGGTCGACCCGGCGGCTCGCGAGCTGCTGCAGGCTCACCACGATCTGGCTGAGCGCGAGGATCGGGTCGCGCAACAGGTGCGGGTACCCGGCGTGCCCGCCCTGGCCCCGGACGACGACGTCGAACTCGTCGGTGGAGGCGTTGACCGGGCCCGGCACCGCCGACACCACTCCCGCCGCGAGCCGCGGCTGGACGTGCGCGCCGATGACAGCCTCGACGCCGTATTCGGTGAGCACGCCGGAGTCGACGATGTCGAGCGCGCCGGACGGCGAGGTCTCCTCGCGCGGCTGCAGGAGCGCGACGAGCGGCCGGGGCACGCCGACGGCGGCCGCCGCGCAGCAGGTGGCGACGAGCGCGGCCATGTGCACGTCGTGCCCGCACGCGTGCATCAGCGGCGTCTCCGAGGCCCACGGGACCCCGGTGCGCTCGGTGACCGGCAGCGCGTCCAGTTCGGTGCGCAGCGCCACGGCCGGGCCCGGGCCGGTGCCGGGGAACAGCACGGCGCGCCCGGTCTTGGCGACCAGGACCCCTTCGCCGGCTCCCAGTGCCTCGACGAGGACCCGCGCGGTGTCCTCCTCGTCCCCCGACGCGCGGGGATCGGCGTGCACCCGGTGCCGCAGCGCGATCGCGGACGGCAGTTCCGCCGCGACGGCGGCCTCCCACCGGTCCTGCAGTTCGTCCAGTTCCGTCATGTCCCCTCCAGCCCGTACACCCGTTCGGCGTTGCGACGGCCCACGAGCGCCGCTATCCGATGCGCGTCCACTTCGGACAGTACGTCCGCGGTGAGCCCCGCGTACAGGAAGTCCGACAGTCCTTGCCGGAACAGCGCGGTGCCGAGGTGGTACAGCTCGGCCAGCCCGAACGCGTCCGTGGAGAACAGCAGCTTCCCGAACGGCACGATCTCCATCGTCTCCGCGATGATCGCGGGCGCACGGTGACCGACGTTGTGCGTCGCGAGACCCACGTCCATGAACACGTGCTCGAAGACCTGCGCCAGATACGCGGCGTTCCGGTGAAAGGGATAGTTGTGCAGCAACATGATCGGCACCCCGTGTGACCGCGTCGCCCGCAGCAGGCCGGTGAGCAGCAGCGGATCACAGCGATGCAGGTCCACGTCGGAATCGCCGTAGCCGACGTGGACCTGGATCGGCAGGGCCAGGTCGATCCCGGTCCAGACGAGGAACCGGTGCAGCACCTCGTCCGCGAGCCGGACCGGTTCGCCCGCCTCGATCCGCGCGAGCCAGCGGCCGGCCGCCTCGGTGACTTCGGCGTCCGTGGGCCGCTCCCCCGCCAGGTCGAGGCCGACCCGATAGGCGGCGATGGACTTGAACCCCACCGCCGTCGTGGCGCGTTTCGCCAGCTCCCCGGCGAAGGCCGAGGCGAATCCGGCCGCCGTGGTGGACACGATCACCGCTTCGGCGACCTGTTCGAGCCGGACGATGTCCCGCGCGCGGGCCCCGGACAGCTGCGCGAACTGCTCGGTCGTGGTCAGCGTGTCCGGCAGGAAACCGCCGTCGAGCAGGAACTCGGTCGTGCCGGTGGCACGCAGGAATCGCGCGTTGACCTCGGCCGCGCCGAGTTCGGCGCGACGGGCCAGGTAGACCTCGGCCGGGACGTGCGGCGGCAGGTCCAGCATCGGGGCGCAGCGGGCCCGGACCGCGAGGCCGATCAGTGAGTCGAACAGGGTCGTGCCCAAGGACGAGACGGTGTCGGCCTCGGTGAGCATCTGCTCGAACTCGATCCGGCCGAGGTCGCCGGTGACGACGCCGTGGCAGTGGTGATCCACCAGCCGCGTCTCGGCCACGAACGGCAGGATCCCGGGTCCCGGCATGAGCGCGTCCCTTCTCGTGATCGACGAGTGCGGCCTCACCCTATGGCCGGATCCGGGCATGGCAAGGGGCCCGCGATGAGGCCAGGATGGGGAACCATGGTGAACCGGGAAGCACTGACCGCCCGCGCGACCGCCCTCACCGGGGATCTCCGGGCCCGGGGTGTCGAGCTCGTGGCCCTGACCTTCGTGGACAACGCCGGGATCGCCCGGGTCAAGGCCGTGCCCCTGCGGAAACTGCCGTCAGCCGCCGCGTGGGGTGTCGGTGCTTCGAATTGCTTCGATTTCTTCGGCTACGACGACGTCATCACCGGGGGCGAGCATTCCCTCGGACCGGTCGGCGATCTGCGGCTGCATCCGGATCTCGACGCGCTGACCGTGCTCGCCGGCCAGCCCGGCTGGGCCTGGGCTCCGGTGACGAAACTCGATCAGGAGGGCCAGCCGCATCCGCAGGACGCGCGCGCACTGCTGGCGACGGCGGTGGACCGGCTCGCCGCGCGCGGGCACCGGGCGCTGATGAGCTTCGAGATCGAATGGGTGGTCACCACCGCCGACGCCCTGGACGATCCGACGTCGGCCACCGCGGGCCCGGCCTACGGCTACGCCCGGCTTTCCGAGCACGCGGACTACCTCCGCGCCCTCGTGTCCACTTTGGACCAACAGGGCGTCGGCGTGGAGCAGATCCACCCCGAGTACGCCGACGGGCAGTTCGAACTGTCCGTCGCGGCCGCCGATCCGGTGCGCGCGGCCGACGTCGCCGTCCTGACGAAGGAGACGATCCGCGCGCTCAGCCACCGGCACGGGCTGAAGGCGTCCTTCACCCCGAAGTTCGCGCCCGCCGGCGTCGGCAACGGCGGACACGTGCATTTGAGTGTCTGGGACGGTCCTCGGAACCTTTTCTCCGGCGGGGAAAGGGTTTTCGGGCTGACGCGCATCGCCGAGTCGTTCGGCGCGGGCATCCTGCGGCGGCTGCCCGCGCTGCTCGCCGTCGGGGCGCCGTCGGTCGTCAGCTACCTGCGGCTGGAACCGCACCACTGGGCCGGGGTGTACGCCGCGTGGGGGCTGGAGAACCGGGAGACGCCGCTGCGGCTGGTGCGCGGGGTCGCCGGGAACCGGGATTCGGCGGCGAACCTCGAGGTCAAATGCTTCGACCTGACCGCGAATCCGTATCTGCTGGCCGCCGCCCTGCTGTTCGCCGGGATGGCCGGTGCCGACGAGGAGGCTTCGCTGCCGGAGCCGGTGGACGTGGATCCGGGGTCGCTGACCGACGCCGAACGCGCCGCGCGCGGGATCGAACGGCTGCCGGTGAGCCTGGCGGAATCCGTCGCGGCGTTCGAAGCGGACCAGGACCTGGCGGCCGCGTTCGGCGCTCCCCTGGCGACGACGCTCGTGGACGTGCGGCGGGCGGAGATCGAGCGGTTCGCCGGCGCGAGCGCGAAGGAGGTCACCGAGGCGCAGCGGTGGCGGCACTGAACGTGGGCTGAAGGGGCCCTTCAGCCCACGTCAGATCAAGCGGGGGCGACGGTCTTTCGCACACCCTCGGCCAGTTCGGCCGACAGAGCGCGGACCGCGTCGGTCCCGCTCGCCGCGGCCGTCACCAGCGCCGAGCCGACGATGACGCCGTCCGCGAACCCGGCGACCTGCGCCGCCTGCTCACCGGACCGGACGCCGATGCCGACGCCGATCGGCAGCTCCGTATGCGCGCGGGTCCGCTCGACCAGGTCCTCGGCGTGCACGCCGACCTGGTCACGGGCACCGGTCACGCCCATCACCGCGGTGGCGTACACGAAGCCCGAAGCGGCCGCGACGGTCTTCGCGATCCGCTCCTCCGAGGAGGACGGCGCGACCAGGAAGATCCGGTCCAGACCATGCTGGCCGGAGGCCGCGATCCACTCGTCGGCCTCGTCCGGGATCAGGTCCGGGGTGATCATCCCGAGCCCGCCCGCCGAAGCGAGGTCACGCGCGAAGCGGTCGACGCCGTAGCGGTGCACCGGGTTCCAGTACGTCATCACGACGGCCTTGCCGCCGCGCGCCGACACCGACTCGACGACCTCGAACAGGTGCTTGAGCTTGAACCCGCCGGACAGCGCGCTCACCGAGGCGGCCTGGATCGTCGGACCGTCCATCACCGGGTCCGAGTAGGGCACGCCGACCTCGACCAGGTCCGCGCCGCCGTCGACCACCGCGGCCAGCAGATCCTTCGACCCGTCGACCGTCGGGAAGCCCGCCGGGAGGTACCCGATCAGCGCTCCGCGTCCCTCGGCCCGGGTCTTGGCGAAGATGTCGTCCAGGGCGCTCATGCGTTCTCCACCAGGCCGAAGTACTTCGCGGCCGTGTCCATGTCCTTGTCGCCGCGACCGGACAGGTTCACGATGATCAGGCCCTCGGGACCCAGTTCGCGGCCGAGCACCAGCGCGCCGGCCAGCGCGTGGGCCGACTCGATCGCCGGGATGATGCCTTCGGTGCGCGAAAGCAGCTTGAACGCGTCCATCGCCTCGGCGTCGGTCACCGGCCGGTACTCGGCGCGGCCGCTGTCCTTGAGCCACGAGTGCTCCGGGCCGACGCCCGGGTAGTCGAGGCCCGCGGAGATCGAGTGCGACTCGACGGTCTGGCCGTCCTCGTCCTGCAGCAGGTACGTCATCGCGCCGTGCAGGTTGCCCGGCGTGCCCTTGGTGAGCGTGGCGCCGTGACGGTTGCCGTCGATGCCCTCACCGCCCGGCTCGAGACCGACCAGCCGCACGGACGGGTCGTCGATGAAGCCGTGGAAGATGCCGATCGCGTTCGATCCGCCGCCGACGCAGGCCGCGACGGCGTCCGGCAGGCGTCCGGCCTGCTCCAGGATCTGGGCGCGGGCCTCCTCGCCGATGATCTTGTGGAAGTTCCGCACCATCATCGGGAACGGGTACGGGCCCGCCGCCGTGCCGAACAGGTAGTGCGTGTCCTCGGCGTTGGTGACCCAGTCGCGCAGCGCCTCGTTGATCGCGTCCTTGAGCGTGCGCGAGCCGGTCTTCACCGGGATGACCTCGGCGCCGAGCAGCTTCATGCGGGCGACGTTCAGCGCCTGCCGCTCGGTGTCGACCTCGCCCATGTAGACGACGCATTCCAGGTCCAGCAGCGCGCAGGCGGTGGCGGTGGCCACGCCGTGCTGCCCGGCCCCGGTCTCGGCGATGACCCGCTTCTTGCCCATCCGCTTGGTGAGCAGCGCCTGGCCCAGCACGTTGTTGATCTTGTGCGAACCGGTGTGGTTCAGGTCCTCGCGCTTGAGGAAGACGCGGGCGCCGCCGGCGTGCTCACCGAAGCGCTTGGCCTCGGTGAGCAGCGACGGGCGGCCCGCGTACTCGCGCAGCAGACGACGGAACTCGTTGACGAAGTCCGGGTCGGTCCGCGCCTTGTCGTACTCGGCCGCGACCTCGTCGACGACGCCGATCAGGGCCTCGGGCATGAACCGGCCGCCGTACGGGCCGTAGTAGCCCCGGCCGTCCGGGTCGTGCTCGCCGTGCGGTGTTTCGGTGTACTCCACGCTCATCGAGAAGGCCTCGGGCAAGCGGGGTGCGAACCGGCGGTGACCAGCTTGACCAGCGCGCCCTTCGGGTCACCCGAAGCGACGAGCCCTTCGCCCACGAGGACGGCGTCGGCGCCGTGACCCGCGTAGGACATCAGGTCGCCGGGGCCGCGGACACCGGACTCGGCGATCTTGAAGACGTCCATCGGCAGGCCGGGGGCCAGCCGCGAGAAGACGTCCCTGTCGACCTCGAGGGTGTGCAGGTTGCGGGCGTTGACGCCGATCACCTTCGCGCCGGCTTCGAGCGCCTTGTCGGCCTCTTCGGCGTTGTGGATCTCGACCAGCGCGGTCATCCCGAGGGATTCGACGCGGTCCAGCAACGCGATCAGGGCGTTCTGCTCCAGCGCCGCCACGATCAGCAGGACCATGTCCGCGCCGTGCAGCCGCGCCTCGTGGACCTGGTACGGGCTGACGATGAAGTCCTTGCGCAGCACCGGGATGTCGACCGCCGCGCGGACCGCGTCGAGGTCGGCGAGCGAACCGCCGAACCGCCGCTGCTCGGTCAGCACGCTGATGACCCGGGCCCCGCCGTCGGCGTAGTCCTTCGCCAGCGCGGCCGGATCCGGGATCTCGGCCAGGTCGCCCTTGGAGGGGCTGCGCCGCTTCACCTCGGCGATGACGCCGATGCCGGACTCGCGCAAGGCCGCGAGCACGTCACGGGGAGGTGCGACCTGGGTCGCACGCTTCTTCAATTCGTCGAACGGCAGAACCGCCTCGCGCTCGGCGAGATCGGCACGGACACCGGCGACGATGTCTTCGAGCACGCTCACCGGAGTCCCTCACCGGCTGTCGTACTCACGGATTCCTTCGCAAGGTCGCTCACAAAAACCTTCCCCTTCCCGCCGAAACGATGCTAACCCCCGCACGGATACGGTCTGGTTCCGGGTATGTCCGTTACTCCGAATGCCAACCGTGTCATCTTTGCCGGGAAAGATCCCCGAAACCCGCGAAATCCGCCGCCGTCACCGGGTCGCGGTGGGATCTTCGCCTTCCGACAGCGCCTCCCACAGCTCGGTTTCGGGATCCTTGGCGGCCCGCTTCTTCGCCCCCGGCGCCGAGTACTTCGCGCCGAGGCGTGGCATCCGGCCCGCGCCCTTGATGGCTGCCAACCCGCCGGCGGCCACGAGAATTCCCCCGAGGATCGCCAGCCCGCGGGCTCCCAGCATCTGGGCGACGGGCAGTCCGTCGGCGAATCCGGTGAACGGACCGTCCGCCACGCCGATCCACACCGCCGCGGCACCGGCCACGGCGAGTACCACTCCGAGCACCCGGCGTGGCCAGCCACCGGTGGCGATCAGCCCCGCCGTACCCGCCAGCGCCAGCAGCGCGAGCGGAATCAGCGCGATCGCCCGCGTTGAACCGATTTCCGTGTACACGATGGTGCCGCGCACCCCGCCGTCGCGGAACTCCGCGAACCACACGAGCTGCGACGATCCCCACAGCGCGACCGCGCCCAGCAGCAGGCCCACCACGGCGATCCACAGTGGACGCTTGGCCTTCTTCGCCGCCGGGGCGGCGGTTTCCGGGGCCTCGCTTTTCGGGGCTTCAGACACGAGTGCTGTCACCCGCCGGGTCGAGTTCGTCCGCCGCGATCATCGTCTGCGCCGCGGCGACGGCGGACAGCACGGTGCGGGCCTTGTTGAGCGATTCGTTGTCCTCGTAGTCGGCCACCGAATCGGCGACGACTCCGCCGCCCGCCTGGACGTACGCGGTGCCGTCCTTCATCAGCGCGGTGCGGATCGCGATCGCCGTGTCGGCGTCGCCCGCGAAGTCGAGGTACCCGACAACGCCGCCGTAGAGCGCCCGGCGGGTCGGCTCCAGCTCCTCGATCAGCTGCATCGCGCGGACCTTCGGCGCGCCCGAGAGCGTTCCGGCCGGGAAGCAGGCGGCGACGGCGTCGAACGCCGTCTTGTCGTCGAGGAGTTCGCCGGTGACCGTGGACACGATGTGCATGACGTGGCTGTAGCGCTCGACGTCGAAGAAGTCGACGACGCGCACGGTGCCGGGCTTGCAGACCTTGCCGAGGTCGTTGCGGCCGAGGTCGACGAGCATCAGGTGCTCGGCGCGCTCCTTCTCGTCCGCGAGCAGGTCCTTGGCCAGCTGCGCGTCCTCTTCCGGATCGGCGCCGCGCCAGCGGGTGCCCGCGATCGGATGCGTGGTCGCGCGGCCGTCCCGCACGGTGACCAGCGACTCGGGGCTGGATCCGACGATGTCGAAACCGTCCAGGCGCAGCAGGTACATGTACGGGCTCGGGTTGGACGTGCGCAGCACGCGGTAGACGTCCAGCGCGTCGGCCTGCGTCTCGATCTCGAAGCGTTGCGACGGCACGATCTGGAACGCTTCGCCCGCCTTGATCGCCTCGACGGCCTTCTCGACGGCGGCGTGGAAGTCCGGCTTCGAGCGGCGGCGCGTGAACTCGGGCGCGGGACGGTCGAAGACGGCGGCCGTGGCCGGGGCCGCGACGTGCAGCTGCTTCGTCATCGCGTTGAGGCGCCCGACGGCGTCGTCGTACGCGGCGTCGACGCGCTCGGGCGAGTCGTCCCAGTTGACCGCGTTGGCGATCAGCGTGACCGTGCCCTCGTGGTGGTCGAAGGCGGCCAGGTCGGTCGCCAGGAGCATGGTGAGCTCGGGGATGTCGAGGTCACGCTCGGCGAGCTCGGGGAGGCGTTCGAGCCAGCGGACGGCGTCGTAGCCGATGTAGCCGACCATGCCGCCGGTGAGCGGCGGCATCCCGGGCAGCTGCTCGGTGTGCAGCGCGGCCACGGTCTCGCGCAGCACGGTGAGCGGGTCGCCCTCGGTCGGCAGGCCGACCGGCGGGGTGCCGGTCCAGACGGCCCGACCGTCACGCACGGTCAGCGCGGCGGGGCTGTCGACGCCGATGAACGACCATCGGCTCCACGAAGCGCCGTTCTCCGCCGATTCGAACAGGAACGTCCCCGGCCGGTCGGCGGCGAGCTTGCGGTAGACCCCGATGGGGGTCTCACCGTCGGCGAGCACGCGACGGACAACGGGGATGACGCGACGGCCCTCGGCGAGCGCGCGGAACTCGTCGCGCGAAGGGCTGACCGAGCCGAGCCCCGACGGGCTGGCGTTTGCGGCGCTGACCATGTCGCTCATTGTGCTGCAACCGCCGGACGGGCGGGACCGGGGGGATGAATTCAAGGATTGTTGAATTTCGCGCCCGGTCCGTTCATGATGACGCCATGGCTGGTGAAGACACTACCGTCCGGCGCCGGGGACGGCGTCCCGGCGGGCAGGACACCCGCACCGCGCTGATCGAAGCGGCGCGCGCGGTGTTCGGCGAGAGCGGCTTCGACGGCGCGACGGTGCGCGTGATCGCCACCCGCGCCGGGGTCGACGCGGCGATGGTCAACCACTGGTTCGGCAGCAAGGAGGGGCTGTTCGCCCAGGCCGTGCTGAAGCTGCCGTTCGACCCGCACGAACTCCTCGCGGAACTGAAGGACGGCCCCGACGACGAGTTCGGCCGCCGGATCGTGCGGACCTTCCTCACCCGCTGGGACGGCGCGGGCGGCGAAGTGTTCCAGGCGCTCGTCCGCAGCGTCGCCGGGCACGAGCAGGCCGCGCTGGTGCTGCGCAGCTTCTTCCAGAGCTTCTTCACGAAGGTCATCGCCGGGCTGGGCTCCGACCGCGTCGAACTGCGGACGTCGCTCTGCGCGTCGCAACTGGTCGGGATGGGGCTGGTGCGGTACGTCGCGAAGTTCGAGCCCATGGCGTCGAGCGACATCGAGCCGCTGGTGACCGCGATCGCGCCGACGGTGCAGCGGTACCTGACCGGGGACATCGACTGAGCCGGACCCTGCCGCGAGTCGTCCCTCCGGTCACGTGTGTCGTCCGTCTGATCACACGCGTCGTCCGTCCGAGCACGCCGAACCCTCGGTTCAGTCCGTGTCCGGCTCGATCTCCTTGACGGGAACCGTGTGGAGCGTGTCCTTGTGAAAGCGTCCGCGCGGGAAGATCACGATCATGTCCGTTCCTTCGCCGCCGACGAAGACCGGGACTTTCTCGAATCCCTCGAAGCGGGGAGCGATCCTCAGCGACCATCGCGTGGCGAGAAACTTGTAGCCTTCTTCGAAATACAGGTCGATCTCGGGGAACGGCCAGCCCGGCCGCACTGTCGCCTTCGCCTCACGCAAGCCCGTCCTCGATGCCGAGCGATATCGTTCGCTCCAGAGCCAGGCGGCGTACGAGGACGCCGGGAAGCCCAAGAAGGCCACCAAGGACAACGGGACCAGCACCTCGTAGCCGGACTTGTCAGCGACTATCTGGCAGAGGACGAAGAAACCCAACCAGAACACCGTCAAAGCCATCGCCCTGTTCTCGAACCGGGACAGTTTCCAGATCAGCGGGGAGGCCACTTCTTCGTGCACCGTCTGCGCGGCAACGCTTTTGACGACGTCGACATCCGCGGCGGACAACGGCCGCCCGGCGACGTGCCGACGTCGTCTCGGACGGCCGCTCGCAGCCGATCTTCTCTTCCCTCTCCCCGGTTTCATGCGCTGAGGTTAATCGGGAAACCGGGGCTTTCCCGGCGACGAGTTCTTTCTCGCGCCAAGGCAACCGCGAACGCTCGCCGGACGTTCAAGTGAGCAGGATCAAGGATCCGTCCGTACCGGGACCGGGGAGCAGGTCAAGGTCCTGATCAGCCCGCGATCAGCACCGCGATCAACGCCAGCGTGCCGGGGACCACCTGCACGAAGAAGATCCGCTTGCTCGCCGTCGCCGTCCCGTAGAGCCCGGCGACGATCACGCACGCCAGGCCGAAGATCTTGAACTGCCAAGCCGTGCCGCCGGTCGCGAAAAGGCCCCAGATCAGCGCGGCGGCGAGGAAACCGTTGTACAGCCCCTGATTCGCCGCGAGCGGCGCGCTCTCCTTCGCGAATTCCTCGCTGGTGCCGAAGGCGGCGCGGGCCCGCGGGGTCGTCCACAGGAACATTTCGAGCACGACGATGTACAGGTGGATCAGGGCGACGATGCCGACCAGGACGTTGGCGACGACATTCACGGGTTCTCGCTCTCGTCGGCCAGCAGCAGCCGTTCGTCGGTGTCGAAGCAGGTGTGCGTGCCGGTGTGACAGGCGGGGCCGGTCTGGTCGACGCGCAGCAGGACGGTATCGCCGTCGCAGTCGATCCGCACCTCGCGCACGTGCTGGACGTGGCCGGAGGTCTCGCCCTTGGCCCACAGCTCCTTGCGGCTGCGCGAATAGTAGGTCCCGCGCCGGGTGGTGAGGGTGCGCTCCAGCGCCTCGTCGTTCATCCACGCCATCATCAGGACGTCCGACGTGGAGTGTTCGACGACCACGGCGGCGATCAGCCCGTCGGCGTTGCGCTTCAAGCGATCCGAGAGGGCGGGGTCAAGCGTCATTCTTGGACTCCGAGAAGGTGCCGTTTCACCGGCATCGAGTTGAGCAGGACCGCCGTGTAGATGTACCCGGCGAACAGGATCCCGGAGACGATCTTCACCCAGAAGAGTTCCGCCGCCAGCATGGACAGCGCGTGCAGCAACGCGAACAGGAAGCTGACGCCGAAACCGGCGAACCGCGCCGAACGCATCTTCAGCACCAGGCCCGCCACGACGAGACCGCCGAGCACCACCGACGTTCCCGGCAGCAGGAACGTCCGCGCCGAGGAATACGGCGCGAACATGAGGACCGCGGCCATCCCGACGTACGCGAGACCGAGCCCGAGCAGCAGCGCGCAGACGACCTTGACCTCCGTGGAGGCCTTCCACTTGTCCGTCATCACCGGACCACGACTCCCCCGGCGCGCAGGGCGTTCTTGACCTCGCCGATCTTCAACTGTCCGAAGTGGAACACACTGGCCGCGAGCACCGCGTCCGCGCCTGCCTCGACGGCGGGCAGGAAGTGGTCGAGCGCGCCGGCGCCGCCGCTGGCGATCACCGGGACGCGGACGGCCGCGCGCACCCGGGTCAGGAGTTCGAGGTCGAAGCCGTTCTTGGTGCCGTCGGCGTCCATCGAGTTGAGCAGGATCTCGCCGACGCCGAGTTCCTCACCGCGCGCGGCCCACTCGACGGCGTCGATCCCGGTGCCGCGGCGGCCGCCGTGCGTGGTCACCTCGAATCCGGACGGCGTCGGTTCGGTGCCCTCGGGGACGCGGCGGGCGTCCACCGACAGCACGACGCACTGCGCGCCGAACCGGCGGGACGCCTCGCGCAGGAACTCCGGCCGCGCGATGGCCGCCGTGTTGATGCTCACCTTGTCCGCGCCCGTGCGCAGCAGCCGGTTGACGTCGTCGTTCGTGCGGACGCCGCCACCGACGGTGAGCGGGATGAACACCTGCTCCGCGGTCCGGCGGACGACGTCGAACGTGGTCTCGCGGTCCCCCGAGGACGCCGTGACGTCGAGGAACGTGAGCTCGTCCGCGCCTTCGGCGTCGTACAGGCGGGCGAGCTCGACGGGGTCGCCGGCGTCGCGCAGGTCGGCGAAGTTGACGCCCTTCACCACACGGCCCGCGTCGACGTCGAGACACGGGATGACCCTGACTGCGACTGACATGGGGACAAGCGTAGTCAAGGGCGTTCTAAGCTCGCGGAATGGCACAGGCGGGGCGGCGGCCGGGGCAGACCGAGACGCGGGAGGAGATCCTCGAGGCGGCGCGGCGCAGGTTCGCCGAACAGGGTTACGACGGGGCGACCGTCCGCGGCATCGCGGCCGACGCGGGGGTCAACGCCGCGCTGCTGCACCACTTCTTCGGCACCAAGCAGCGGCTTTTCGCCGCGTCGATGAACCTGCCGGTCGACCCCGGCGAACTGGTCCCCCGGATCCTCGAAGGCCCCGAGGACGAAATCGGCGAACGTCTCGTCCGCGCGTTCCTCGGCCTGTGGCAGGCGGAGGAGGGACGGGCGCCGTTCCTGGCGATGATCCGGTCGGCGACCACCAACGAGCAGGTCGCGTCCATGATGCGGCAGTTCCTGGAACGGGCGGTGCTGGCGCGGGTCGCCGAGGCGCGCGGCGTGCCGAAGGTCCGGGTGGCGGGGATAGCCGCGCAGATGGTCGGGTTCGCGCTGCTGCGCTACGTCGTCGGGCTCCCGCCGCTCGTCTCCGCGTCGGAGGACGAGGTCGTCGCGATGCTGGCGCCGGTCGCGCAGTACTACCTGACCGACGGCGTTCACCGGCCGGACACTCCGCGCGGCTAGCTTCCCGAGGATGCGCATCGCCCTCGTCCCCCTCCTGGCGGTCTCCCTGCTCACCGGGGCACCCGCCGAAGCGAGCACCGATCCCTCACCCGTGGCCCAGACCAGGGCGTTCGTCGACGACGTGGGCGCGGCCCCGGCGAACGCCGACGCCGACGACCCGGCGATCTGGGTCCATCCGAAGAACCCTTCGGCCAGCGTGGTGCTCGGCACGCTCAAGGAGGGCGGGCTGGCCGCGTTCGACCTGAAGGCGCGGCAGCTGCAGCAGCTCGACGTACCCGCGGGCGGCCGGTTCAACAACGTCGACGTCGTCGGCGATCTCGCGGTGGTGAGCGACCGCGGCCGGGACCGCGTGCGCGTCTACCGGATCGACCCGGCGGGTGCCGCGGCGGGATCGCGAGTGCTTCGGGACGTCACGGATCCTGCCGCCGCACCGGTTTTCTCCGCGTCGGAGTCCGAAGTGGACGAACAGCGGACGGCGTACGGGCTCACCGCCGGACGCGACCCGCGCACCGGCGCGCGCTGGGTCGCGGTGACCCGGCGGCACGAGACCCGCGTGGCGCTTCTGCGACTTGTCGACAAACCGGGCGGGACCGTCGGCACGGCGCCGATCGGCACGGTCGACCTGCCGTCGGAGTTCCGGCTGCCGAACGGGACGACGTGGTCGCCGTGCGGCGAACCGGACGAGCGCCCGCAGCTGGAGGGTTCCGTGCTCGACGCCGAGCACGGCGTGCTCTACACCGCCCAGGAAGACGTCGGGATCTGGCGCATCCCGGTGAACGGCGCCGGGTTCGGCCGCCCCGAGCTGATCGACAAGGTGCGTTCGTTCGGCGCGCCGCAGCGCTTCGACGAAGCCACCGAGGAGTGCGTCGCCGACGGTCCCGACCCCGGTTTCGGCGGCAAGTGGCTGACCGCGGACGCCGAAGGACTGGCGCTGGCGGACGGCAAGCTGCTCGCGTCGAGCCAGGGCGACTCGCGGTTCGTGGTCTACGACCGCGCCGGCACCCCGCGTCGCGACTTCCGGATCGTGGCAGGACGCGGCACCGACTCGGTCGAGCACTCCGACGGCGCCGCGATCACCACCCGGCCGCTGGGCCCGCTGTTCCCGCACGGCCTACTGGTGGTGCACGACGGCGAACGCCGTCCGGCGGCCACCGGCCCCTCGGGTCAGGAGCTCGCGACCACCGGGTTCGCCTTCGTCCGGCTGGAGACCGCCGTGCGGTGATCACGTTCACCGGGAAAGTTCCGCCCCCGGTGCATCAGCACGATGGTCTCGTGCGTCTATAGAGCGAGACCATCGGCTGAGGGGGACCACGTGCCTGCGACCTTCGACGAGTTCGTCGCGGATCGCCTGGACGGGCTCCTGCGCTACGCGACCGTCCTGACCGACGATCCGTACCTGGCGCAGGACATCGTGCAGGAGGTGCTGCTGCGCGCTCAGCAACGCTGGCAGAGGATCGACTCGCCGCCGACGTACGTCCGCCGGATGGTGACCAACGAGTACCTGTCGTGGCGGCGGCGCCTGGCGGTCCGCCGGGTGGTGCCGTCGTCGCCGGAGGCACTCGATCTGGTGAGCCCGCCGGTCTCCGATCACGCCGTCGAGTACGACGAACGCGACGCGATGCTCGACAGGCTCGCGAAGCTCCCGCGCAAACAACGCGCCGCGATCGTCCTCCGCTACTACGAGAACTACTCCGACGAGGAGATCGCCGCGGTGCTCCGCTGCGCGACGTCGACCGTGCGCAGCCAGATCTCGCGCGCGCTCGCGACGCTGCGGGAAACCGAGCTGTCCCCGTCTGTTCAGCCCACGGGAGCCCGCAAATGACCCGACTGAGTGAAGAGAACACCGAGAACCTGATCCGGGAGAGCCTCGAACAGCTGGCGACGCGGGCGCCCGACGGGGCCGAGATCCGCGAAGCGCTGACTCAACCGTCGCGAAGCCGTCCGACGATGGCACTGGCCCTGGTCGCGGCGGCGGTCGCGATCATCGCGCTCGGGGTGCCGCTGGGCCTGCGGGCCTTCACCGCGGTCCCCCCGGCCGCGCAGCGCAACGCCGACTGGGCGTTGCTGCCGTACAAACCCGGCTGGCTGCCCGACGGTTTCAAGGAGACGACACGGAGCGCGAGACCGTATCCCGCCCCGCAGACGCGGGAATGGAGCGGCGGCGATTCCGGCCAGATCCAGCTGACCAGCACGCCGCTGAGCGACGAACGGTCCGGGCCGTGGACGATCGCGCCCGCGCCGAACCAGATCATCGTGCACGGAAAGGTCGGCATGGCCGTCGAGGTCTACGGCCAGGGGATGATGCTGACCTGGTCGCCCGACAACGTCTACCTGCTGACCATGAGGCTGCTCAACGTCAAGGACCCGCGCGCGGTCGGCGAGCGGATCGCCGACGAGATGGTCTCGGACAACCGCGCCCGGGTCTCGGGAGAACTGCGGTTCGGACGGCTGCCCGACGGCCTGGAACTGTCGGGCGTGAAGACGTTCATGAAGATCAGCGGCGGCGCGACCGAGCTGGAGGCCGCTCAGGCGGGTCAGCCGGCTTCGGCGCCGGTCGTGACGGCGTCGCTCACCGGTGACCGGCCGGAACCGGACGGCGCGGAACCGGTCGCCGTCAAGGTGAAGGGCCGTGACGGCCTCTTCCTCCCCGAACGCGAAGGCGCGCTCGGCCATCAGAACGGCACGGTCGCCGTGCAGGTGGACGGCGGGCGGTGGCTCGCCGTTTCGGGCAACCGGGATCAGGCCACGTTGCTCGACATCGCCGACAGCGTGCAGATCGTCCCCGGCGACTACAGCTGGTTCGGGAAAGCGCCGGAATAGGGGCGGGCGGGCGACGGTTGTCGACGGCATGACGGACACCTACCGTTCCATCGCGTTCACCGAATACGGCGACTCCGGAGTCCTCCACGTGCTCGAACGGGAGCTTCCCGAAC
Organism: Amycolatopsis sp. NPDC089917; assembly: GCF_040684635.1. NCBI lineage: Bacteria > Bacillati > Actinomycetota > Actinomycetes > Pseudonocardiales > Pseudonocardiaceae > Amycolatopsis > Amycolatopsis sp. NPDC089917. Next base: position 252,220 of record NZ_JBFBGL010000003.1, read on the forward strand.
CCGGCCCCGGCCAGGTCAGGGTCGCCGTCCGGGCGGCGGGGGTGAACCCGATCGACTGGAAGATCCGGGCCGGGCTGATGGCCGAGGTGTTCCCGGCGGCCTTCCCCGCCGTCCCCGGCGGAGACCTCTCCGGCGTGGTCGACGCGATCGGCGAGGGAGTCACCGCCTTCGCGGCCGGCGACGAGGTCCTCGGCTCCGGCAACGGCGGGTACGCGGAGTACGTCCTCGCGGATCCGGCGAAGCTGACCCGCAAGCCCGAGTCGCTCTCCTGGGAGCTGGCCGCGGCGCTGCCCGCGGTCGTCAACACCGCTTATCGCGCCCTCAACCTGCTGGACCTCGAAGAGGGCGAGACGCTGCTCATCGACGGCGCCGCGGGTGGTGTCGGCACCGTCGCGGTCCAGCTGGCCGTCGCGCGAGGGCTCTCCGTCGTCGGCACCGCGAGCGAAGCGAACCACGACTACCTGCGCTCGCTGGGCGCCGTTCCGGTGCAGTACGGCGAAGGGCTCGTCGATCGCGTACGCGCCGTCGCGCCGCAGGGCGTCGACGCGTCCTTCGACGCTTCTGGACACTCGCTCTCCAGGCTCGTCGAGCTGACCGGCGGCCCGGAGCGGGTCATCACCATCGCCGCGCAGGACGCGGCCGACCACGGCGTCCGCTTCACGTCGGGATCTCCGGCGGAGCAGGTCCCCGGCTCGCTGGCCGACGGTGCCGCGCTCGCCGCCGAAGGCAAGCTCACCCTGCCGATCTCCCGCGTCTATCCGCTCGCCGAAGCGGCCGCCGCGCAGGACGAGAGCGCGGCGGGTCACGTGCGGGGCAAGCTCGTCCTGGTGCCGTGAACCTTCCGGCGGCGGCGAGCTGGCGTCATCAGGACGCGAGGAGCGGCTTCGAGGTCGCGTTCTTCCAAGGACACGAAGGCGGGTGGCGGATCAGCGGCGCCACGACGGCGGTCGAGGACGGCGAATCCTGGTTCGTCGAGTACGCGATCACCGTCGACGCCGCCTGGCGGACGAGGCGGGCGGAGATCTCCGGCCGCTCGTCCGGGGGCTCCCGCCGCACGGTGCTCGAAGCGGACGGCGACGGCCGATGGCGAGTGGACGGCGTCCCGGATCCGCGGCTCGACGGCTGTTTCGATGTGGACCTGGAGTCGTCGTCGATGACGAACACCCTGCCGGTGCACCGGCTCGGCCTCGCGCTGGGCGCCACCGCCGAGGCGCCCGCCGCGTATGTCCGTGCCGGTGAGCTCGCCGTGGAACGGCTGGAGCAGCGCTATCAGCGGATCGGTGATCGCGATTTCGCCTACACGGCACCGGTCTTCGATTTCTCCTGCGTGCTGAACTACGACGAGCACCTGCTGGTCGTCGACTATCCGGGGATCGCCGCCCGGTTGTCCTGAACCACGCCCTCTTGACGCGTGCTTCTCCGTGACGGACCTGCGGGTCGTCCGCGGCGGCCGCGAGGTCGTCAGGGACATCGGATTCGAGACGCCGCGCGGCCGGATCACCGGCCTGCTCGGGCCCAGCGGCTGCGGCAAGACGACGCTGATGCGCGCGATCGTCGGCGTGCAGATCGTCGCGGCGGGCGAAGTCACCGTGCTCGGCCACCCCGCGGGCAGCCCGCCGTCGCGGCGGCTGATCGGCTACGCCACCCAGAACCCCGCCGTCTACGCCGACCTCACCATCACGGAAGCCTTGCGCTACTTCACTTCCGTGCTCCGCGCACCGATGTCCGATGTGGACAGGGTGATCGACGAGGTCGGGCTCGCGGACCACGCCGGCAAACTGGTCGGCTCCCTGTCGGGTGGCCAGCACAGCCGTGTGAACCTCGCCGTCGCGCTGCTCGGGAAACCCGAACTGCTCGTCCTCGACGAACCGACCGCCGGCCTGGATCCCGTGCTCCGCGATGAACTCTGGGCGTTGTTCCGCCGTCTCGCCGACGGCGGCGCGACACTGCTCGTGTCCAGCCACGTCATGGACGAAGCCGCGCGATGCGATCGCCTGCTGCTCATGCGCGAAGGCCGGATCCTCGCCGAAGACACCCCGTCCGGGCTGCGCGAACGCACGGGGACGACCGATCTGGAGCAGGCGTTCCTGCGGCTGGTCCGGGAAAGCGAGGTGGCGTCGTGAATCCCGCACTGACCCTGGCCACGACCCGCCGCATCCTGCTGCAGCTCCGGCACGATCCGCGCACCGTCGCGATGCTGATCGTCGTCCCGTCACTGCTGATGGTGCTGCTGCGTTTCGTCTTCAACTCCGAGGCGGTGTTCAGCCGCATCGCCCCGGCACTGCTCGGTGTCTTCCCCTTCCTGATCATGTTCCTGATCACCTCGATCACCACGCTGCGCGAGCGCACCACGGCGACGCTGGAACGCCTGATGACGCTGCCGATCGGCAGGCTGGACCTGCTCGTCGGCTACGCGATCGCGTTCGGCTCGATCGCGATCGTGCAGGTCGGCGTCGCGGCCGGGATCTCGCTGGCCTGGCTGGGCCTCGACATCGCCGGCTCGATCGGGATGCTGCTGCTCATCGCCGTCCTCGACGCCCTGCTCGGAATGGCGCTCGGCCTGTTCGTGAGCGCGTTCGCGCGGACGGAGTTCCAGGCGGTGCAGTTCATGCCGCTGTTCGTGCTGCCGCAGATCCTGCTGTGCGGGCTGTTCGTGCCACGCGGCGAAATGGGCTGGCTCCTCAACCGGCTCTCGGACGTGATGCCGCTTTCGTACGCCGTCGAAGCACTCACCCGTGTCACCACTTCGGGCGCCGTGGACGCGACGCTGATCCGGAACCTGCTCGTCGTCGGGGCGTGCGCGCTGGCCGCGCTGGTCCTCGGCGCGGCCACGTTGCGGCGCCGGACGCCTTAAGCTCTCCCCATGGGATCGGAGTTCGAGCGGATCGCCGCCGAGAAGTACGTCATGCTGACCACCTTCCGCAAGAACGGCACCCCGGTGCCGACACCGGTCTGGGCGGCGGGCGACGGTGGCGAGCTGGTGCTCTGGTCCGAGCGCAAGGCGGGCAAGGTCAAGCGCATCCGCAACAGCGGCCGGGTCGAGGTCCAGGCCTGCGACCTCCGCGGCACCAAGACCCACGGCGACGTCGTCGCGGGCGAGGCGCGGCTGCTGGACCTCGACGAGACCGACCGCGTGCGCAAGGTGATCGCGCGGAAGTACGGGATCACCGGGCAGGTGACGATGTTCTTCAGCAGGCTGCGGGGGCCGAAGGACCGGACCGTGGGAATCGCGATCAAACTGGCGGAATGACCCGGTCGCGCGTGTCGTCCGCCTGGTCACACGCGTCGTCCAGCCGGTCACGCGAAAGTACCGAGCTTGGTCACCGTAGTCGTGAGTGGCGATTCGGGGTTATAAAAAAAAAACCCCCCAACCACCCCCCCCCCCCCGAGCGGGGGCAAAACAAAACCCAGAACCAAACAGGGCGCGCCCCCCCCCGAGAA
>NZ_JBFBGL010000004.1:0-245373 GCF_040684635.1 Amycolatopsis sp. NPDC089917
AAATAATTAAAACACCCGCCGGCCCCGGCGTGCGGGGGGGTGGGGGGTGGTGGTGGGTGGTGTGGGGGGGGGTGGTGGTGTTGTGTGGCGATTCGGGTTAGAACACGATTCGCCACTCACGACCCACCTGGGCACCCGCGGAACTCAGTGCACCCGCCGGTCCTCGGCCGTGCCGCGGTACCGGATCGTCCACAGGCTGCGCCGGATGTAGGTGCGCTGCAGCCACCGGTCACGCCCGTTGTGCCGCGCGAAGAACTGCGACCGCGCGTGCAGTCCCTTCCGGTTGTTGATCAGCAGCGCCGTCCCCGGCTCCAGCTTGACCTGGTGCGCGACCTCGCGGCAGACCCGCTGCAGCTCCTCCAGCGCCTGCTCCGCCTCGACGGTCTCCCCCACCACACCGTTGGCCGAGACCGCCACCTCAGGCGAGTCCGCCGGACCGGAGATCACCGGCACGAGGTCGGACAACACGTCGGCCCCCTTGGCCACGTCGCGCACGTAGCTGCCGGGCGCGTTGAGCCGGAACAGCGGACGGCGCAGGACGTCGAGCACCTCCGGGTCCAGGGCGGCGGAAATGTCCCTGCCGTCGGCGTAATAGGTGACGGCTTCCTTGTTCCCGTCCTGGCGGACGCAGTTCAGCACCAGGAAGTCCGGATTGGACACGTCGTAGCGGCCGAGGGCATCGTGCACGATGTCGTTGTGGAAGTTCAGGAACACGTGCGAGCTCTGGTTGGTCTGGCTCCGCGCGCCGGCCGAGACCGGGACGACGTCGTGCACGAGCCGGCCACTCTTCTCGGTGGTGAACCCGACGGGCTCGCCGAGCAGCTGACTCAGTCCCAAAAGGACGGTCTCGGCAACGAAAGTCTCCTTGTCCTTGCTGGGTTCCCCGTCGATCGGCGTCTCCGGGAGCTCCGGGTCCACCGGCAGGTTGCGCACGAGCGCGACGCCGGGAGTGTCGACGTGCCTGCCGAAGTCCAGGATCGTCTGCAACTGGTCGATGGGCAGCTTCGAGAACGTGACCCGGAGCATCGCCAGCGACCGGTCGATGTCCTCGACGGGGTTCGCGAAGGACCGCAGGTCGTTCCCGATGATGTCCCGGACCTCGTCGGGGAGCACGACCTCGGCGAACGTGCCGACTAGAGTTTCCTGCTTGCTGGTCATGGTGTCCTATCTACTTTCCGCCGCCGCTGGACCGGCGGTCTTCTCCGAGTCCTTTTCGGACTTCTTCCCGAATTTGGCGATCAGGGTGAGCGCGGGGGCGGTGGCGATCGTCGAGATCAGCGTCATGATCACGAGCATCGCGAACACCGCCGGGCTGATCACCTTCAGCTGGAGGCCGACGTTGAGCACCACCAGTTCGGTCAGCCCGCGGCAGTTCATCAGTGCCCCGAGCGACAGCGACTCACGCCAGCCGACACCGGTCAGGCGAGCCGCCGTGGTGCTGCCCGCCCACTTCCCGAACACCGCCACCGCCGTGACGGCCAGGGTCCACAGCCACATCGATCCGGAGCCGAGCAGGCTGAACTCGGTGTGCAGCCCGGTGTAGGCGAAGAACAGCGGCAGCAGCAAGGTCAGCGTGACGCTGCCGAGCTTCCCGGCGGCGCGGGCGACGACCGGGTCCCTCCTCGGCGCGATCACGCCGAACAGGAACGCGCCGAACAGCGCGTGGATGCCGATCTCGTTGGTGGCCAGGGCCGACAGCATGATCCCGCCGAGCAGGATCGCGAGGACCGCGGGCTCCGGCACCCGGGCGAGCACCTTGGCCAGCAGCGGCCGCACGACGTACAGCATGACCGCGACGAAGACCAGGGTGAGCCCGACGGTCAGGAACACCTCCGACGGCGTGCCGCCCTGGCTGACGGCGACCACGACGGCCAGCAGGCACCACGCGGCGACGTCGTCGACGGCGGCGCAGGTGAGCGCGAGCGCGCCCAGCGGGGTCTTCGAGATCCCGCGGTCGGTCAGGATCCGCGCCAGCACCGGGAAGGCCGTCACGCTCATGGAGACCGCGATGAACAGCCCGAACGCGAGGAACCCGACGTCACCGCCGAAGACCGGGTACATGCCGAGCGCGAGCACGATGCCGGAGACCATCGGCAGCGCGATGCTGACCTGGCTGACCGTCACCGCGGTGAACCCGCGTTTGCGCACCGCGTCGAGGTCGATCTCGGAACCGACCAGGTACATGAAGAAGATCAGGCCCAGCTGCGACAGGATGTTGATCGCCGAGACCACCCCGCTGGGGAACAGCCACCCGAACGCGCCGGGCCAGACGAGCCCGAACAGCGACGGTCCCAGGAGGATGCCCGCGACGATCTCGCCGATCACCGGGGGCTGGCCGAGACGCTTGGCCAGCACACCGGCCAGATAACAGGCGCCCAGGATCAACGGCAGCGCGACCAGCAGGCGCGCGTAGGTGTCGGGACCACCGGCCGGCGCCTTGGCCGCCGTGCCCGTCACCGGTTCGTAGGCCGAACCGAGACCGAGCACCACGACGACCACCGCCGCCGGTACCGCGATCAGCACCGTCCCGACGAGGATCCGGCGCAGCGTGGTGCGCCCGCCCCGTTCCCGCACAGCTGACTCCATGGAGTTCTCCTTAACCGGCGCGCAATTCCAGCGTGCAGCATTTGACGCTGCCGCCCGCCTTCAGCAGTTCGGACAGATCGGCGCCGATGGGTTCGAAACCGTGTTCCCGCAATTGCGCGGTCAGCCCGGTGGCCGCTTGCGGGAGCACGACGTGCTTGCCGTCCGACACGGCGTTGAGCCCGAAGACGGCGGCGTCGCGCTCCGAGGCCAGGATCGCGTCGGGGTACATCTCCTTGAGCACCAGGCGACTGTCCTCGGAGAACGCCTCCGGGTAGTACATCACCGTGTCGTCGTCGAGGACGGCGAGCGCGGTGTCGAGGTGGTAGTACCGCGGGTCGATCAGGGTCAGCCCGATCACCGGGCAGCCGAAGAACTCGCGGGATTCGTTGTGCGCCTCGGGATTGGTACGGAATCCGGTCCCGGCGAGGATCTTCTTCCCGGCGACGAGGTAGTCGCCCTCCCCCTCGTTGACCCACTGCGCCTGCCGCACGTAGCGATAGCCGTTGGCCCGGAACCACTCCAGGTACGCGTCGGACTCGCCGGCCCGCTGCATGTGGTGGAAGCGCGCGACGAGGACCTGCCCGTTGACCACGGTGGCGCCGTTGGCCGCGAACACCATGTCGGGCAGACCCGGCACCGGTTCGAGAAGGTCCACCCGGTGCCCCAGATCGACATAGAGATCGTGCAGCCACTCCCACTGGGCGAGCGCCAGCTCGGTGTAGGTGGGCTTCTTCGGGTCCATCCAGGGATTGATCGAGTACTCGACGTCGAAGTACGTCGGTCTGACCATCAGGTAATGCCGTCGAGTGGCTGTCCGTGACACGCTTCCTCCACCAGGATCCGGTGCTACTTCTGGGTTTCGCTGAGCTTGACCTCGATCTTCCCTGCCAGGTCGTTCGCGTTGCGCATGGCTTCGTCGAACGACGCGCCGAGCGCTCCGATGCCGCCGAAGATGTTGTTGCCGAGCGGCGGGCGCTTGATCAGGTCACCTGGCTTCGCGAAGATCTTGAGGTAGTACAAGGCTTCCGACTCGCTCACGGCCGGCGGGACCTCGATCGAGGCGATGACGCCGCCGGGACAGATCAGGCACATCGCGGCCGTGTGCAGCCCGGTCGGGCTGAAGTGGTGGACGTCCGGCCGCACGCCGCGGGAGACGTCCATCAGTCCCCTGATCGGGTCGTAGCCCGCCGAAAGCCGCGCCATGTGGTCGAGTCCCCCGCCGCCGGGGCGGACGGCGATCTCCAGCAGGAACGGTTTGCCCTGGTGGAACCGGACCTCGGCGTGCAGCGCGCCGCGGGTGATGCCCTGTGCCCGCACCCCCGCGGTCACCACGGCGTGCACCTCGGCCACCTGGTCCGGGGTCAGCGACGTCGGCGCGTGGTGCACGTCGTCGTCGAAGGTCTCGCCTTCCGACGTCACCCTGTCCACAATGGACCCCAAGTAGACGTCGTCGTCCCAGGCGAGCGCCTCGATGAGATGTTCGTGACCGTCCAGGAAGGACTCGACGAGCAGACCGTGCGGACCGAGGTCCAGCCCTTCGGCCTCCATGTTGTACCAGGTCATCCGGTCGATGCCTTGGCGTGCCTGCGCGTAGCGTTCCCGCATCTTCTCCTCGTCGTCGACACGGAAGACGAAGTTGCTGGCGGCGCCGAGCGTCGGCTTCAGGATCACCGGATAGCCGAAGTCCTCGGCCGCTTGAAGAGCCGAATCGAGGTCCTCGACGAACCGGTAGTCCGGATGCGCGGCGCCGCCCTTCTCATGCGCCTGCCGCATGATCAGCTTGTTCCGGCTCGTCCGGGCCGCGTCCACCCCGATGCCGGGCAGGCCGAGCGCCTCGGCCACCGCCGCGACCAGGACGACACCGGACTCGGAGAAGGTGAGCACGCCGTCGAACGACTCCTCCGCGTGCCAGGCCTTCGCGTGCTCGATCAGGTCGTCGAGGCGGTTGCTGCCGGCGATCCGGTAGCGCTCGGACGGCCAGAGATCCTCGGTCCCGACCCCGTTGAGCACGTACAGCACCCCGCCGAAGTCCTCGATCTGCTGATACCGGGGCAGGTAGTAGTAGGAGTTCTGGCTGGCTTCCAGCGCGAGCAGTTTCACGACACACCTCGCAGGGCAAGACGGGTTGGGTGGACGCCGGACGCGCGGACGAGCGGCCGGTCGAGCGGTTCGAGTCCGGTCGGGGCCGGATCGGCGCCGGTCAGGCGCGCGGTCAGCGACCGGGCGATCAGCGGGGCGAACTTGAAGGACGAGCCGCCGCACGCCGCGTAGGACAGGACCCGGTCGCCGAGGACGGCGAGCATCGGGCCGAGGGTGGAGCGCCGGGCCAGGTAGTGGCAGTCCCGGGTGTCGATCAGCCAGTCCCGGCGGAAGCCCGGGATCAGCTCGGCGAACGTGTCGATCAGATGCTCACGCCACCACGAAGGCGTGACGGCACCGCCGATCTCGTCGACGACCCGGCAGGCGCTCGCGGCACTGAGTTTCAACGGCGTCCCGGCGACCGGCGGCACCAGCCACGCGCCACCGGCGGAACCGAGCGAGGTGATCGCCGGTGTCGCGGCCCAGGCGGCGGCGTCTTCGGGCGGGACGTCGCAGTACAGCATCGTCTGCCGGTGCAGCACGAGTTCCCTGGCCAGCTCGGGGGCCAGCAGGTCCCGGGACCACGGGCCGGCCGCCAGCAGGACCGCGTCACCGCGGAGGATCCCGCCGTCGGCCAGCCAGACCTCGGCCCGGTCGGCGTCGACCCCGACCACCTTGCGGTGCGGGTGGAGTTCCGCGCTCGCGTTCCAGCGCAGCCAGCCCGCGCACGCCGCCAAGACCCGGTCGGCGAGCAGGACCCCGGCGTGCGACTCGAAGACCGCGCCCGTCCCGGGAACGAACCCGGCGTGCGGGAATTCCGCGGCGAGCTCGTCCGCGCCGAACACCTCCGCTTTGGACCCGGCCGCGTTCAGCAGGTCCCGCGCGGCCGTCGCCTCGCCCGCCCCGACCGCGGTGAGCGCGCCGGATTGCTCGTAGAACCCCGTGGACAGCAAGTGCTCCAGTTCGATCCACGCGTGATGCGCGCCGACCGCGGCCGCCGTCGTGGCGGGATCACCGGGGTGCAACGCGCGCAGCACACGATGCCGGTCGAACGACGTGGCACCGGTGAAGGGAATGTCCGCCTGGTCGGCGATCACCACTTCGTGCCCGGCCGACACGCACTCCACGGCGGTCAGCAGCGCGATGACACCGCCGCCCGCGAGCACGACTCGCATGGCCTTCCCCCTCCGGGCGAAAGTTCGAGTGGGCGCAACGGGGTCCCGGACGCCACGGCTGGGGACGTGGCATCCGGGCCTTACCCCCGATGGGCAAGGAATCAGGAGTTGCGCGGGGTCACGAACGTGTCGTTGATGACGTAGCCGTCGAGGCCGTACGTCTCCCCGTACTCGATGAGATCGCTGGTGCGGTTGAGGAAACCGCGCCCGTTGTTGTTCAGCGAGGTGTTGCACAGCACGCTGAAACCGGTCTGCTCGCGGAACGCTTCGAGCAGGTCGGTGATGCCGGCGTTGCGTTCCCGCGTCACCGTCTGCGTGCGCGCCGTCCCGTCCACGTGCGTGATGGCCTTCAGCTCGTCGGAGGTGACGTGGTTGAAGTACAGCATGTACGGGTCCTGCACCGAGCCGACGAACCACTGGGGCGCGTCGGATTCCAGCGCGATCGGCGCGATCGGACGGTAGTCCTCGCGGCGCTTGATCTTGTTGAGCCGCACGGTGGTGTCCACGGTGAACGGCGCGGCGAGGATGGACCGGTTGCCCAGCGCCCGCGGACCCATTTCGTACCGGCCGCGTGCCCAGCCGATGATGTTGCCGTCCTTGATGTACTTGGCGACCTCGCTCGCCACGAGCGGCCGGGTCTCGTACTTGGCCGGGTCGGGGACGACGTCCTCGACGAAGTTCTCCCCCGCGTAGACGTCCCAGTCGATGGTCGCCTGTCCGGTGTAGAACCACTGCGCGTCGATCGCCGTGCCCAGCGCGGAACCGCTGTCGTTGGGGCACGGCGGCACGAACACCGAGGAGAACAGGCCGCTTTCACGCCACAACCGGTTCCAGTCGCAGTTCAGGCCGCAGCCGCCGGAGATCAGCAACGGCAGGCCTTCGGTCAGGTTCTTCTCCGCGTAATCGTGGAACCGGTCGAAGATCGCCTGCGAGTGCTTCGCCGCGGCGTTGCGGTACTCCTGCGACCAGACGCCCGCGTTGTACAGATGGGACCAGGACATCTCCTCTTTGGACAGGCCGAGGATGATGCCGTCGCGGTCGAGGATGAAGTCGATGGTCTTCTGCTCGTCGGGGGTGAGCGGACCCGGTTCGGCGAATCCGGTCAGCGCCATCTGCTTGCCGGCGTCGTTGAACCGGAACTTCCCCTTGCCCAGCGGGAAACCCGGGTCCGCCAGCGCGAAAAGATACGCGTACTTCGCACCCGGGTCGGTCAGCACGTGCTGCAGGTGAGTGGCCTCACCGCGCTCGTCGATCCGGTAGAAGTCCCCGATGTTCCCTTCCCACACCAGCGAGTAGTACGCCTGGCCGGGGGCCGCCGGGGCCATCCCGAGGGAGGTGTAGATGTGCGAGCGCTCGTGGGTGGAGGAGAAGTAGCGCACGTCCTTGCCGAAGAACTTGCCCGCCTCGTCGGAGATCGCGCCTTCGCCGACACCGAAGTATCCCGTGCGGGACGGGGGTTCCACCGAGAACTCGCCTTTGACCCAGCCCCCGAGCGCGACCACGTCGGGCTGCTTGTCGAGCATGCCCGCCGCACGGGCCATCAGCTCGCCGGTGATCCGGTCGTAGCGCGGGTAGTTGTCCTTTTCCGACTCCAGCGCGAACAGCAGCTTGCCGTCCTCGATGGCCACGATCCCGCCATCGTGGCCCTCTTTCATCGACAGAATCAGCATTGTGTCACCGAATTTCGCTCGCCTTCATTCGTCGACTCATTCAAACCGCGCGGCCCGTTGACCGGAAGCGCCGCGCGGGGAGAACAATCAACCTTCGGACGAGCCACCCGGCAGGGTGCGCACGGCGTCGTGGCGCAGCGATTCGAACGCGTTCTTCCGTGCCCTGCGGCCGACCAGCGGGACGGCGGCGGCGACCGAATCCGGGTCCCGTTGCCGCTCGGCGGCGAACGCGCTGACCAGCCGGGAGACCGCGTACCGGCCGGCGACGTTGGCGCGCTGGAGAAGTCCCGCGTCCACGACGGACTCGAGGAGTTCGTCGGCGGTCTCGATCATGACGCCCATCGCCGCGGCGACGCCGATCGACGTCGTCCAGCCCGCCCCGCTCTGCCCGAAGTGGTGAATGGCTTCGCGTTCGGCGGGCGACAGATGGTCGTACGCCGCGGTGAACCGGTCGCGGACGTTGACGTCCCCCACGCTGAGGCTGTCCATGAGCCGTTCGCGATCGGCGAGCTGGCCCGCCGTGTACGCGATCGCCCATTCCGGGCGCGCGGCGATCTTGCGGCCGACGATGTTGACCGCCAGCGGGAGATCCCCGCACAGTTCGGCGATCGAGTCGGTGGCGTCGTGTTCGGCCCGCACCCGGCCGGGGCCGGCGATCCGGCCGATCAACGCCAGCGATTCCTTACGGGAGAACGTGTCCAGCTCGACACGGTTCGTGTCCTCCAGCCCGAGCAGCCGGGCGCGGCTGGTCACCACGACCTGACTGTGCGGGGCCTGGCCCAGCAACGGCCGCACCTGTCCCTCGTCGCTGACGCCCGCCAGGAGAACGAACAACCTGCGTTCCGCCAGCAGGGAGCGGTACAACCCGATCCGCTGCATCGGGTCGTCGGGCACGAGATGCGCCGGCACGCCGAGCGCGCGCAGGAAACCGCGCACGATCCCGTTGGCCGACCGGCCACCGGTTCCGCTGTTGCTCAGGTCGGCGTAGAGCTGCCCGTCCGGGAAGTCCGCCGCCACTTCTTCGGCCAGCCGCAACGCGAAGGCGGTCTTGCCCACCCCGATCGGACCACTGACGAGCAGCGGCACCTTGATCGGACCGGTCGCCCCGATCATCTCGGCGGCGTCGGCCAGATCCCCCTCCCTGCCGACGAAAGTCCTCGATCCCATGGGCAGCTGGGCCGGACGGGCGAGATGGATGACGCCGGATGCCAGCACGTGCGCGCCGTCCGCCGGGATCTCCGCCTGCGCCGGCGCGGGCACGCGCTCCTCCCGGACCTCGACGCCGCCACCGGTTTGACCGGCGAGACTCCGCCACCGCCGTTCCCACGCCGCGCGGTCTCCCCCGCACGCGGAGACGAACGCCAGTGTCACGGCGAGGGTCGGCAGCCGGTGGCCGCTCGCCGCGCTGGACAGTACGGAAGGTGCGAACAGCGCCGTCCTGGCGAGTTCCCGGTAACTCGGGTTTCCCGCCCGGTTCCTCAAAACGCGCAGATCATGAGCGAATGCGGCGATCGGACCAGTGGAGCCGTCCAACGGTCGCTCGGGTCTGCCCATGCCTTACTCCTCCCCTGGATGAGGCAACGCGATCGCTCTGCGTGACCGCCATCCTCGCAGCCTTCCTGGCCACAACCCTAAAGGACCAATGAACGCTGCAGCAGATACAAATAGGTGACTCAATGTACAAAGTCCAATAGTTGGACGCGGAAATTCACCCCCTTGGTGGCACCGGATAGGGTTCGCCCATGCGTGGCCCCCTACCCCCACTCGCCGAACTCCGGCGAGCCGCCGAAGTGTTCAACGGCTTCGCGAATGCCGACACCTCTTGGCTCCGGTTCATCAAAGAAACGCAGTCAGCGATCGACCTGTCACAGGCCGCACACCGCACGATTCTTCTGCGCTGGCTGAACTCGTGGGGATGCCGTATCCGGTATCCCCGGGAAGGTGAGCCCGCCCCGTTCGACGACGGGGTGCGGGCCTGGTGGGAGACCTGGGGCTCCACCCTGCCCGCAGTCGATCTCGTCCACTTGACGGACGCGGGGATCGAAACGGCCGCGAAGGCATACGCGGATCTCTCGGGAGTCGTCGTCTCAGCGGGACGGACCAGGCGTACGCTGGGCCCGACCGCCGCGGCCAAGGCGCTGTATGCGTTGCGGCCCAACACGATCATGCCGTGGGACGCCGCCATCGCGGCCGCTCTCCACGGTGATCGCGACGGCGACGCGTTCGGCAGGCATCTGCGGTTCGGCCGCGAGTGGTCCGCCGCGGTGATCGCGGAGGCGGGGAACGACGGGGACAAGATCCCCGCCCTTGTGGGCAGGCCCGTGTCACTGGCGAAGATCCTCGACGAATACCTTTACGTCGCCTTCACCATGGGCGCCACGGGTGACTGGGGAACAGACAGCGGAGAATGGTGGAAAAATGGTAACCGGGGATGACGTCAGACGGATCGCTTCGGAGCTGCCGCGCGCGTACGAGGCGCTGGTACGAGACCGGGCGAAGTTCCGCGTGGGCCGAATCGTGTTCCTTTCGCTCTCGCCCGACGAAACCGTGCTGGGATTCGGCTATCCCAAAGAGGAGCGGGAAGCACTGGTGGCGGGCGAGCCGGACAAGTTCATGATGCCGATTCCGTCCGATATGCGCTATCAGTGGGTCCGCGTCCGGCTGTCCGCGATCGATTACGAGGAGTTACGGGAACTGATCGTCGACTCGTGGCGAATGTGCGTGCCGAAGAAGGTCTGGACGGAATACCTGGAAAAGAACCCGCACTGAGCTACTCCTTTCGGAGTGCGCCGTTCAGCCCCATGGACTGCCCTTTTCGGTCCCGTGAATTCCCATTCGGGCGATCGAAAAGGGCAGAAATACGGTGCCGCTCCCACAGTTCGTGTGCCGCTCGGCCGGCTCGAAGTCCGTGAAGTCAGGCTGGCGGGTTCGCGCAGGGGCAAGGTGTCGTGAGTGGCGATTCGGGTCAGGGCCGGCCGTGACGGGATGGACGGCGCGTGTGATCCGATGGACGACACGCGACGGGACCCAGCCGCGAGCGTGTCGTCCATCCCGTCACGCGTGTCGTCCGTCTGATCACACGCGCCGTCCGCCCGGTCACGCGAAACCACCGGGTCGGCCCAAGCGGTCACGACCATCCGGACCGAACGCCCACCGACGGGCAGTACGTGAAGGCCCCCTTCACCGCGTCTAGCGCGGTGAAGGGGGCCTTCACGTACTTCGGGAGCGGGCCTACTCGGCGACCTCCTCGATCGCCGAAGTACCACGAGAACCATGGGGCCCGTACCGCTCCCACACCTCGTTCAGCCGGATCCGCCCGTCCGGCAGGAACTCCGGGGTGTTCGTGCTGTGTCCCGCGATCACCTGGCCGCCGGCCAGCACCATCGTGTAGGCCATGTCGATCGTGCCGTCCTCGCCGCACTTCCCGGTCAGCGACCCGAGCCGCACGCCGCCGCCGGTGAGCTCGGCCCACACCAGGTCGTCCTTCTGCCGGTACAGGGTGACCGGCGCGTTCGGGTCGGTGCTGACCTTGCGGAACCGCTTGCCGTCGTAGTTGATCATCCGTCCTGCTCCATTCGTCCGGGAGAGCCGGGGAACCAGAGGTCGTCCGAGGTGAGTTCCGCGAGGTCGTACTTCCCGAGCGCGCTGGCGAGCAGCCGCAGTTCGAGTTCGAGACACCGCACCAGGCGCACGAGCCCTTCGGTCGCGTCCTCGTCGACGGCGAGCAGCGCCGCCCGGCCGAGGCCGACCGCGGAGGCGCCCATGGCCAGGCACTTCAGCGCGCGGGCCCCTTCCCAGACCCGCCCCGACACCAGCAGCGACGCGTCGTGCTTGCCGACCCGGCGCAGGCACTCCACCAGCGGCAACCCGACCTGGTCGAGGAAGACGGAGGGCGCCCAGCCGGTGCCGCCCTCGGCGCCGTCCACCGTGACGGCGTCCGCACCGGCCGCCCAGGCGACCCGCGCCGCTTCGCTGACGTCGCGACCCGGATGCAGCTTCACCCAGGCCCGGGCGCGCGGGTAGTTGTTGCGCATCAAGTGGATCTGCTGGCGCAGGATCTCGCCGGTGAACGTGCCCGGGCTGCTCGACCGCAGCACCATGGCCGTGTCCGTGCCGAAGGCTTCGTCCACTGTGTACTGTTCGGCGATCTCGCCGGCGGCCGTGCGTGAGAGCACGGTCATGCCGCCGAGGCCCGGCTTCGCGCCCTGACCGACCTTGAGCTCGAACGCCAGCCGCCCGGTTTCCAGCAGTTTCGTCGCGGACGGGTCGCTGTAGACGAGGTTCCAGACCTCCGCGTCGGCGTCTTCGGTGCTTTGCTGCACCACGACGCCGCCCAGCCCGTCCGGCACCGCGCCGGCGTACGCGCGGATCCGGCCGAGCAGGCCGTCCTCGGCGCTCTCACCCATCCGGCCGTATCCGTGCATGGGCACGACGTTCTCGCCGATCACCATCGGCATCCCGAGCCTGCCCGCCTGCTCGCTCGCGGCGATGCCGAGCCCGCTGCCCGCCACCTGCGTGGACCCGAACGCGCACAGGAACACCGGCGACGGCGCGGTGAAGCCGCCCAGAACCGTCGAGAGACCGACATCGCCGTAGACCGGCTCGCGCGCGAGGTCGAACATCTTCTCCAGGCGCCGCGGGACGAACACCGGCGGCACGATCCGCGCGCGGTCGAGTTCGTCACCACCCGAGTCGACGTCCGCGCCGAACAACGACCGGCCGTACCCTCCGACGTCGGGGAAGATCGCCGCGCTGCCTTCCCGCGCCCGGGCGCGGATCGCGTCTTCGGGGAGCTGCCGCGCGGTGATCACGGCGTCGCGATCCCGGGCAGCTTCGGGTACGCGTTGGCCTGCCAGATCGCGTCCAGCCCGGCGAGGTAGCGCGTCACCCGTTCCAGCCCCATCCCGAAGCCCGCGCTCGGCGGCAGGCCTTCGCGCGCGAGGTCGAGGTACCAGGCGTACTTCGCCGGGTTCTCCCCCGTCTCCCGCATCCGTTCGATCAGCCGCCGGTACTCGTGCGTGCGCTCACCGCCGCTGCAGAGCTCGCCGAACCCCTCCGCGGCGATGAGGTCGAAGTTCCGCAGCACGCCCGGTTCGGTGCTCGACTCGCCGTCGGTGAACCCGCGTGACCCCTTGGGGTAGTCGACGATGAAGAACGGCCGGTTCGTCTGCTCGGAGATGATCCGCTCGCCCTGCCAGTCGATCTCCGCGTCGGCGCTCTGCCCGTGCAGCAGCCCCTGCAGCCGCGACACCGCCTCGCGATGCGTCATCCGCTCGAAGTCCTCGTCCAGCAACGCGGTGAACGCCGCCTGGTCCCGGCCGAGCGTCGCGAGGTCCACTTTGGACTCTCGCAGCGTGTACGTGACCACGTGCCGGAGCAGGCCCTGCGCCAGGTCGAGGACGTCCTCGCGGCTCGCCCGCGCGACCTCGACGTCGATCTGGGTGAACTCCACCAGATGCCGTCCGGTGGTCGAGGTCTCCAGCGGCTCCAGCCGCACGTTCGGCGCGACGTAGAAGATCTTGTCGAACGCGAGCAGCGACGCCTGCTTGTACAGGATGACGCTGGTCATCATCTTGTACTTGTGCCCGTAGTAGTCGACGTCGACCTGTTTGGCACCGCGGCAGCCCGGGTCGGTGACCGGCCCGATCAGCGGCGGCTGGAGCTCCACGAACCCGTTCATGCCGAGGTACTCGCGAGTGCCCGCGGTGATGCTGTTCTGGATGCGCAACGCCGCCTGCGTCACCGGCGACGTCAGGTGTTCGCGGGTGCCCGGCGGCAGCGCCGCCTCCGATGTTCCGGTCATGCTCTACTCCCCTGTATCAGTTGCGTGGTCTCGATTCCCGGCATCCCGTGCTTCTCGTCGAACGTCCGCTCGACGTACCGGAGCGCGTCCAGCAGGTCGCCCGAGGTCATCCGCCGGTCCGCGGGCAGGTCGACGAGATCCCCGAGGGGCATCGCGCCGATCCGCTGCCATTCCAGGCGTCCGTTCGCGTCCAGCCGCCCGCGCGCGCGGCCGGCGTTGTCCGGATGCAGGCAGAACGGGACGTCCAGCTGCCCCCGCGCGAACGCGGTGACCAAAGCCCGCCCGAGATCGCTGTCGAGCGAAAGAACGTTGTCCACCAACGCTTTCGCCTGCGCGTGGATCCCGGTGTCACCGAGGTGGCCGATCCGCGAGACACCACCGGCGGCCTCGGCGGCGTGCTCCAGCGCGGTCACGTTCTCCGCCACGGTCGGCAGCCGGTGCGCCTCGGCGGTGGTCTTGACGATCAGCCTGCTCGCCCCGGTGCGGGCGGCCAGCCGCGCGGACTCCGCGAGCAGCGCCAGCGCGCCGCCGGGAGTCCTCGGGTAGACGCCCATGTAGCCGTAGATCACCACATGCGTGCGCGCGTGCGGCACGTATTCCCTGATCAGCGCGTGCAGCGCGGCGACCGCCTCCTCGTCCTGCCCGGCGTGGGTCTGCTGCGCGTAGCTGAAGGACAGGCAGCGGATCCCGTGCCGCCAGAAGAACATCCCCTCCAGCACGCTCAGCGCGACCAGCAGCGCGGGCGGGCACAGCTGGCCCATCATGCAGCCACCGAACGTCTCCAGATGCGGCTCCAGTTCGGGTCCCCGGGCCTCGGCCAGCGTTTCGCACGAACGCCGCCAGTTGTCGACGGCCGCCGACAGCGGCATCCGGCTGTAGGGCAGGCAGTAGGACACCGGCCCGCCCTCGGTCGCGTGCAGCCCGAAGTCCAGCAGCGTCCGCACGATCCGGCGGGGGTCCGCCGAACCGTGCCGGATCTGCACCGGGAAGTCCCTGGTCAGCACGCCGTCGAGCAACGCCGTCGTCGTCACGGGGTCGTGGTCGACGAGCGGGTAGCCGTTGAGATCCGCGTCGGCCGCCAGTGCCGCGCGGGCCGCCTCGTGGTCGCCGACCCTGGTGTAGCTGTCGATCGTGATGGTCCCGACCGTCGCCGCCCGCGCCGCCCTGGTCGCCAGCAGCCCCCTGGTCATCCGCCCCGGATCGGCGAACCCCATCCGGGGCTGGACGACCAGATCCCCCTCGGCGTGATGGCGCGCGACCACCTCGCCGAACGAAAGTCCCCGCCGGGGGGCGAGCACGCTCATCCGGCACCCAGCGGGACACCGGAGGCGCGCACGGACAACGTGCGGAGGAAGGTGCGGAACGGGGTCAGCCCGCCCGAGTCCTCGAACACCGCGTCGAAACCCGCCTCCAGCAGCCGTGCCGCGTTGCTGCCGCCGACGACGTCGAGCTTCCCTCCGATGACGACCGGCGTCGTGACCAGGTCCGCGTGCGCGCGGAAGGTGTCCATCAGCCGGACGCCGTCCTGACGGCCGTGCCCGTTGAGGCTGCTGATCACCACCAGGTCCGGCCGCCGGATCGCGCATTCGCGCACGATCGTCGCGTCCGGGACGCAGGCGCCGAGATTGGTCACCCGGCAGCCCAGTTCCTCCAGCAGCAGCTCCAGGTACACCAGGTTCCAGGTGTGCGCGTCGGACGAGAGCCCGGTGACGACCACGTCGAGACCGGTGTCCGGGAGCGCGGGCTGGACGGCTTCGATACTCATCGTGCGGCTTTCTCCCTCTCTTCGCCGTCCGGCCGCACGTCGATCTCGATCAGCGCGACCGCCTCCTCGGCGAGGCGCAGCGCCTCCGCCGGGCTGTCCGCGGTCACCATCAGATCGCCGACGCGGTCCCACGAACTGCGCAGCCCGTCGAACCGGTCACCGGCCGAAACGCTCACGTCGCACAGGAAGACACCCTCCGCCTGCGACGCCTTCTCCACCCCGCGCACGTCCTCGATGCGACCCGGCTCGATGGACACGAACCGGACCGCGGCCCCGCGTTCGGCCCGCCGCGGCAGCACGTCCACGACCGGCTCGTCCTTCATCACCGAGAAGTAGGCGCGGTTCAGCTCCACCGGGTAGGCGCGCTGGATCAGCTCGATGATGCCGTCGCCCGCGAACCGGCCGGCGCATTCGACCAGGTACGGGACCCCGTCGGAGACGATCCATTCACAGTGGACGATCCCGGTGCGGAAACCGGCCGCGCCGGTGAGCCGCCGCGTCTCCTCGTTCAGCGTCGTGGTGAGCTCGTCCGGGATGTCGGCGGGGACGATGTGCGCGAGCTCCACCGGGCGCGGCCCGGGGAACAGCCGCTTCCCGGTCACGTTGGCGAACAACGGCTCGCCGTCCCGTAGCAGCATCTCGACGCTGTACTCGTCACCCTCGACGAAGCTCTCGGCGAGCATCTTCAGTTCCATCGCGCGGTCCGGGACGAAGATGCCCTCGTCCTGCACGACGCAGTTCTCCCACGCCTGCTCGGCCTCGGCCGGGTCGGTGAGCACCTGCGTCCCCACCGACGCCTGCCGGTTCGCGGGCTTGAGCACGATCTTCCCGGGATGCCGCGCCATGAACTCGCGCACCTGCTCCGGGCCTTCGACGCGCGCCGACGCCGGGTTCGCGATCCCCGCCGCCCGGCTGACCAGGCGCAGCACCGCCTTGTCCCGCAGGATCTGCGCCGCCCCGAACCCCGCCCCCGGCAGGCCGTAGCGCTCCGCGAGCCGGGCCGCGAACGGCGTCGCGTACTCGGTCAGCGGCACCACCGCCGCCGGATCGAGGTCGCGGTGGACGTGGAAGAACTCGTCCGCCTTGCCGGGCAGGTGGAACTCCCATTCGATCAGTTCCCGCACCAGCGCCGAACCGGAAACCGTCTCCCGCGCGTTGCGCTTGCGGACGACGTCGGGCTCCTCGACGAAGATGATCGAACCGTCCGGCTGGAAGTCCTTGATGGACGACCCCAGCGCGGCGGCCACGAACCCGACCAGCACCACCGGGCGCGTCATGACTGACCATCCGCTGTGTCGTCGATGTAGTACCAGTTCTCGGGGTTGATCAGGCCGTACGGGTTGATCGGCGAGAACCCGCGCAGGTTGCCCGCGACCTCGAACAGCCGCCGCGGGAACGTCGGCATGAAGATCACCGGCGCCTGCTCGGCGATGTACTCCTGGTACTCGTACAGCGCTTCGAGGGAGTCGGTGGTGACGGTCTTCGCGATCAGCTCGTCCGCCTTGGCGTCGCGCCAGTTGCTGAAGTTGCAGGCGGCGCCGCTCTGGAAGAGGTTCTCGCCGGTCGGGTAGTTGTAGACCCAGCCGCCGCCCCAGCAGGACAGCTGCCACATCCGCTTCTCACCCGGACCGTCCTCCGCCACCAGGACCGAACCCATCACCTCTTCGAGCCGGATCTCGATCCCGGCCTTGGCCGCGTCGTCCCGGAACTGCGCCATGAGCCGCGCCAGCGAAGGTCGTCCTTCCCAGTAGCGCAGGGAGAAACTCAGCTCGGTGCCGACCGGGATGCCCTCGCCCGCCAACTCGGGCCGCACGCAGACCGCCGGGGACGCGCTGACGTCCCAGCCGTTGTCGGCGAGCAGCTGCCGCGCCTTCTCCAGGTCGAACGGCCAGAACCCGCCGCGCTCGGCGATCTTCGGCGAGACCAGGTCGCTCTTCGGCAGCACCGGGATCGACCCGGTCTGGCTCCACCCGTAGCCCTGGTAGACCTCGCGGGCGCCGTACTCCTGGTCGAAGCAGCTCTGGAGCGCCTGCCGGACGTACGGCTGCCGGATCATGTGCCCGGCCACCGTCGGGTTGCTGAAGTTGACGGCCATGAAGTTGATGTTGAACAGGATCTGCGGTTCCAGCTGGAAGCCGTCGCCGAGCGGGTTCGGCCCGCCCTTGGTCGGGTCGCCGTCCGGCTGGACGCCCATCCCCGGCGGCAGGAAGCCGACCTGGACGTCGCCGGATCGCAGCAGCTCGTACTGCTGCTCGTCCGACGTCGTCGAGACCTGGCGCAGCTCGTCGAGATGCGCCGGGTTGGGCCCGCTGTAGTGCTCGTTCGGGACGAAGGTGACGACGCCTTCCTCGGTGTAACTCTTGAGGCGCCACGGGCCGTTGACGACACTCCACACAGGACTGTCGGCCCAGCGCGTGCGGTGCGAGTTGTCCTCCTCGACGACGTCGCCGTTCTCCGCCATCAGGAACTCGTAGACCGCTTCGGCCTGCTCGATGTCGTGCGTCGCGTCGGCGGGGCCGTCCGCGGTGCGGTCCCACGCCTTCGGCATCGGCGTGATCATGGTGAGCTGGTTCAGCAGCACCCAGTTCTTCGAGTACGCCTTGTCGAAGGTGAAGCTGACCTTGTCGTCGTCGACCTTCTCGAACGACACGAGGTTGTCCGGGAAGTAGCCCTCGGAGTAGGCGCCGAACCTCGGCCCCTTCACCTTCAGCATGTTCATCCAGAAGACGACGTTGTCCGCGCAGACCGTCTCGCCGTTGGACCACTTCCACGGTTTGATCCGGACCGTGCAGGTGCGGCCCGTCTCGTCCCACACCGGCTCTTCGCCGACGCTGAGGTCCCAGTCGATCTCCGGCGCGCCGTCGCGGCCCAGCCAGTACAGCGGCCGGTACATCAGCATCTGGAACTCGTAGAGGCTCCGCACGCCGAAGCGCTCGCCCGGGGTGAAGGGGAAGATCACCGCGGGCGGGAACCCGGGCAGGCAGGCCCAGGTGGCGACGCCACCCTTGATCGGCTTGTCCGTCATGACTTTCGCTTCCTCCGAATTTCGGCCGCGCTCAGGCGGCGGTCGCCTCGAGAACCTCGGCCGGCTGCTTCTTCTCCTGCGCCGACAGCGGTTTCGCCAGACTGAAGTAGGTGCCGATCACGATCGCGCCCTGCAGGATCGCCAGCCCCCAGAAGGCGTAGGGCACGGTGGTCGCGTCCGCCAGCGCGGACAGCCCGACCGTCGCTCCGACACCGAGGCCGAGGCCGACCGCCTGCGTGCCACCGAAGATCCGGCCGACCCGGTCTTCCGGGCTCGCCCGCATCAGCAGGGTGCGCGCGGCGATCCGGCCCTGGGCGAAGCAGAACCCGGCGAACGGGATCGCCACCATCAGCGCGATGTAGTGCAACGGCTGGATCGCGAGGCAGATCAGGTTCCCGAGCGTGCCGAGCACGGCCAGGTGGATGCCCTTGAACCGCTTGCTCACCTTGCCGTACGCGGCGGCGCCGACGATGAACCCGACGCCTGCCAGCGCGTCGACGACACCGATCATCCACGCGCCCTGGCCGAACGTCTGCAGGACGAGTGTCGTCAGGATGACGTTGGCGACCATCAGGCCGATGTTCCCGTTGGCGTACAACAGCGCGAGCCGCTTGATCGGCTGGTGCGCGGGCGCCTCGACCGGCTCCGCCGGGTCGGCCGTCACGGTCTCCGCGACCACCTGGGGCTTGGCGGGTTTGCGGCCGATCGCGTAGACGAGGACGGCCGAGAGGATGAAGCTCAGCGAGTTGAACACGAACAGCGGGGTGGCGCCGAACCAGATCACCAGGAACCCGGCGAGCGAGGACGCCATCAGCATGCCGGCGTTGCTCGCCATCTCGAAGTGCGAGTTGAACTTCCCGAGCCGCTCGTCGCGGATGCGTTCCTTGATCAGGCCGTTGCTCGCGGGCATGAACAACGCGGCGGTGCAGGCGAGCATGAAGTTCGCTATGTAGGACCCCAGGTTCGCCGGGCCCCCGATCCACAGCCAGACCGGCAGGGCGAACGCGGTCATCGCGCTGACCAGGTCCGCGGCGATGCACAGCATCCGCCGGTCGACCTTGTCGACCAGCTTGCCGAACAGCAGCGCGAGCGCGACCTGCGGGATCGACACCGCGATGAACAGCCAGCCGACGGCGAGGGTGGTCTGCTCGGCATGGAAGACCAGGATCGCGGCGGCGGTGATCTGGAACGCGTTGCCCGCCGTGGTGACGAAACCCGCCGGGACCAGCAGGCGTTCGGCGAGCCGGGAACTCCGGACGACGTCGGGGGAAAGGGTGCTGTCGAGTGACATGGGGTCTCAGACCTCGCTCGTCGGGGGGAATTCCAGTGGTGGCACGGCGAACGCCGTGGTGTGCGTGACGTCGAAGGCGTCCGCGTCGATCCGGAGGTCGAACCCGCCCGCTTCGGCGGCACGCGCGGCGAGGTCGATCAGGATCGGCGAGGCGCAGCCGATCAAGGCCCGCAGTTCGAGGAAGAGGTCACCCAGCGCGCCGCGGAGCACCTCCTGGTCGAGGTTGCCCGCCAGCGTGCGTTCCGTCGCCGCGCGCAGGCGCCCGACGTGCTGCACGATCAGGTCGGCGGCCCGGCTGAGGCTGAAATCCTCGAGTTCGTAGTTCAGGGCGAACCGGGAGACCATCGCCGCCGCGCGTTCCGTGGCCTCGGCCGACACCGGGAGCGAGTCGTTCTCGCCGCCGATTTCGGCGGTGAGTTTGGCCAGCGTCTCGCCGAGTTCGTTCCAGGGCGCGACGAGCCGCTCCCCCGCGACCTTCTCCAGCGCCGCGCGGGAGAAGTTGGTGCGGGCGAACTCGGGGGCGGTGAGGTTGAGGTGGAACCGCGCGATGTCGCGGGGCACCTCGGCCGCGAGCTCACGGGCCCAGACCACGTGTCCCTTGCTGGTGGAGAACTTCTCGTTCTCCAGTTCGTAGAACTCGTTGACGAGCAGGGTGTCCGGGAGGACGTAGCGGTCCCCCAGGGCGATCAGCTCGGCGACGTGGACGACGCCCCAGGTGAACAGTGGGTCGAACCCCATGAACACGACGACCCGCGCGTCGTTCTCCGCCAGCCAGGCGTCGTCGTCGCCCGCCTTCGGCTTCCCGTTGCGCCGCAACGCGTACTCGGTGCAGTACATCGAGGCGGGCATTCCCTCGACCCACGCGTTGAGCCGCTGTCCCGGCGTCTGCAGGAACGGTGCCGGCAGCCCCCACTTGACCGGGTACGTGATCGCGAAGTCCGGCAACGGCCCGGCCAGCAGTTCCCGCATCAGGCCGAGCACGTGCGGCCGCCACGAGGGGCCGCGTTCCTCGTAGTAGGCGAGGAGCTGTTCGCGGTACTCCGAGACGGGGAAGACCATGATCTCCGTCTCGCGGTAGGTCACCTCGTCGGCCGGATCGAGCACCGAGTACGGCTCGATGAGCGCGTCGAAGTCGATCGGATGCCCGCAGCCCTCGCAGAAACCGCCGCGGCTGTCCGCGAGACAGGTCGGGCAGCCGCCGCCGACGAAGCCCTCGACCAGGAACTCGCCCTTGCTCTCGCTGTAGGGCAGCCGCACCTTGCGCAGGCGAAGCTTTCCCTTGTCGTACAGGCGCTTCACGTAGTCGTGGACGAGTGCCTTGTAGCCGTCGTCGGTCGGCGAGAAACCGTCGACTTCGACGCCCATCGCCTTGAACGTGCTCTGGATGTTCTCGGTCGACTGCTCCACCAGCTCGGGCGGCGTCAGCCCGACCCGGGCCGCGCTGGTGACGAGATAGGTCTGACTGTCGTCGGTGCAGGAGGCGAACACGGCCTCGCGGCCCGCCGCGCGCAGATACCGCCGGTGCACGTCGGCGCCGAGGTACGGGCCCGCGATGTGCCCGATGTGCAGATCCCCGTTGGACGTCGGGGGCCCGCCGATGATCACCACCGGTCTCGTGTCGGCCATGGTCACGCCAGCTCCTCGTGCCGGGCGGCGAACTTCGCCGTCATGTCGGTGTCCCACCAGATCGCGTACATCTCGAAGTCCCCGGCGCCGTCGTTGAGGATCCGGTGCTCGGTGCCGGGCTTGTGGAACTCGAGGTCGCCGGGGCGGAAGGGACGGCGCTCTCCCCCGGACTCGATGACCGCCTCGCCGCTGACGGCGATGAAGAGCTCGTACTCGTGATGGGAGTGCGCGCCCGTCGCGCCGTGCGCGGGCACCGTGACCCAGGCGCCCTCGAACGGCGCGTTCAGCGCCGCCCACGGCAGGAGCCGCTGGCCGTAGGCGCCGTTCTCGAAGACCATCTTTTCCCGCTCCAGCGGCCGGATCTCCATGACGTTCTCTTTCTTCTCGATGATCAGCGGGTGGCGACGACGGTGTCGGTGTCCTGCGTCGGCTGCGGCGGCACCTCGGGGGTTTCCCCGCGATGGGCGAGGATGTCCTGCAAGATGTCGTTGGCGCGCGGGGCGAGGACGCTGAGCAGCGAGTCCGCGATCCCGTGCGTCGCCTCGTTGACGCCTTGGAGGTAGACGGCCGCGGTGGCGGGCTGGTCGATCTCCAGCCGGTAGTCGCGGGTCACCTTGATCTCCGAGAGGCCGATCGCCTTCGCGATCTCCTGGACCATCCTCGGCATCTCCGGGGAG
The DNA here is from genome assembly GCF_040684635.1 of Amycolatopsis sp. NPDC089917. NCBI lineage: Bacteria > Bacillati > Actinomycetota > Actinomycetes > Pseudonocardiales > Pseudonocardiaceae > Amycolatopsis > Amycolatopsis sp. NPDC089917. Next base: position 21,698 of record NZ_JBFBGL010000004.1, read on the forward strand.
AAACCGGTGCCGAGCAGGACCAGGTCGGTACGCAGTTCCTGGGTCATCCCGGTCCGCCGGTCGGTCAGCTCCAGTACGATCTCGTCGCCCTCGTCGCGCGCGTCGGTGATGTCGCTCATCGTGATCATGTTCAGCCGCGACCGGCCGGAGAGGCGGTCCAGGTAGATCGACCGGTAGAGCGCGTCCATCGTGCCCGGCGCCAGCCCGGAGTAGTTCGTGTGGTGCATCTCCTTGAGCATCTGCTGGCGCGCCTCGGGCCGGGCACCGAAGAACGTGTCCACCTGGGCGGGAAAGAACAGTTCGTTGTTGAACTTGCTGCTTTCGTAGTAGTTCAGGCCGATCGAGCGCATCACCATGGTCGGCTTGCATTCGGGCAGGTCCTGCTGGACGGTGCTGAACAGTTCCGCGGCGCTCTGGCCCGCGCCGATCACCGCGACCCGGTACGGGAGATCCTTGCGCAGCTTGGCGATCCTCGGCAGGTACTGCGTGCTGTGGATGACGCGGTCCTGGTTCACCGCCCGCAGCAGGTCGGGGATCCGCGCGTCCCGGCCGGCGCCGACCACCAGGTACCGGCTGCGGATGATCTCGCCGTCGGCGACGCGGGTGTCCCAGCCGGTCAGCACGCCGTCCGTCCACACGGGAGTGATGTCGAGGCATTCACGGCCGCGCTGGAGGTCCACCAGGGCGAGCGATTCGGCCGTCCACTTGAGATAGTCGGCGAGTTCGACCCGGTACGGGACGAAGCTGCCCATGTTCACGAACTCGTTGAGCCGGTTGGTGGCGTGCAGGTAGTTGAGGAACGAGAAACGGCTGCGCGGGTTGCGCAGGGTCACCAGGTCCTTGAGGAACGAGACCTGCGACAGCGCCTCCGGCAGGAGCATGCCCCGCTGCCAGGAGACCTCCTCGTCGCGTTCGAGCAGGACCGACTCGCGGGCCAGGCCGGGCGCGAGTTCCTCCAGCGCCACGGCGAGTGCCAGGTTGGACGGTCCTGCTCCGACTGCGAGAAGCTCGACATCACGGTTCGCCATTGTTTGCTCCGCCATCGTTGTGAGTGCTTGGAAGGTGTTCTGCGGTGTCCGTGCGCGGTCAGCCACCGGCCGCCACCGAGGGCAGCAGGGGGTGCGCGGTCAGCCGGACCTGGGCCATGGCCTTGTCCAGCACCACTTCACAGTCGTCGGGGTCGCTGCCCGCGCAGATCACGTACGCGTGCCGCGAGATGAACTCCGCCGGCGGCAGCCGCATCCGCGCGCCCGGCTCGACGAGCGCGTCGGCGGTGAGGACCCCGTTGTCCCGCATGGAACCCGGGACGGACACCGACTCGACGACACAGTCCTGTTTGGGGTAACCGAACCGCACCCCGACCCACCGGGGCTCGGCCTCGTGCGGGATGTGGGGGCGCATGCCGAGCGCGACGTCGACCGCGGCGGCGCCCGGGTCGATCCCGGTCGCGAACCGGGCGAGCAACGGGATCAGGTCCCCGCCGAGCCTGCCGTTGATCTCCACGATCACCGGCCCCCGCTCGGTGAGCTTGAGTTCGGTGTGGGTGATGCCGTACCGGAAGTCGATCGCGGTGTGCGCGCGGGCCAGCGTCGAACGGAGCGCCGGGTCGGCGAGCAGCTCGTCCGCGGAGCTGACCAGATGGCCGAGCTCCTCGAAGTACGGGTGCATGCCGACCGTCTTGTGCGCCACGAACATCGGCGTGTACTCACCGTCCACGACGGCACCGTCCACACTGATCTCGGGGCCGGTCAGGTACTCCTCGACCAGCGCGCCGCCCCGGTACGCGGGAGAGCCGCCGAAGCTGGCGTCCTCCGCGGTCCGGAACGCCTTGCGGACCGCCTCCGCGTCCTCCGCGAAGCTGACGCCGATGCTGGCCCCGCCCCCGCGCGGCTTGACCACGACCGGGTACCCGATCCGGTCGGCCACGCGGACCGCCTGCTCTTCGTCCTGCACGAAACCGAAGTCCGGTTGCGCCACCCCGGCCGCGGTGAGCGTCCGGCGGTTGAGCCACTTGTCCCGGCAGCCCTCGATCGCGGAGATCCCCGCGCCCGGCAGACCGAGTTCGTCCGCGACGTGCGCCGCGGTCACGATCAGCGCCTCGTCCCACGACACCACGCCGAGCACCGGCGTCTTCGCGTCGACCGCGCGGGCCGCGGCCAGTACGGCGTCGCGGTCCTGCAGGTCCAGCACCGTGCCGCCGACGACGTACCGCTCCTGCCAGGTCGGCTCCGTCCCGTTGAACAGCCACAAGGGATGCCGGTGCCCGGCCGACGCCAACAGGTACTCCCGGTACGGCCGCATCCCGCAGCCGATCACCAGGACAACACCCTCCGCTGAGCTCATTCCCTCTCCCCACCAGCCCGTCGCTTCGTCGCGGGCTACTACATCCCGGGGATTGGTTGACCGGAACCCTTGATTCGGGCAGAACAATCAACGAGATGCGTGACGGGGCCGCGGGTGTTATGGGGATGCTCCGTCGTCAAGACCGACAGGAGGCAGGATGTTCGAACCACAGACAGCCGGCGGGAAGGTGCTCTGGCACTTCACGATGTCCCTGGACGGCTTCGTCGCCGGACCGGGGCACAGCATGGACTGGATGACCGGCACGACGTTCCGGCCGGGCCTGATCGAGGAGTACACCTCGACCACCGGCGCCGTCCTCGGTGGACGCGACGGCTGGGACGCCTACCCCGATCCGAGCGGGATCTACGGCGGCGCGTGGAAGGGCCCGTTGTTCGTCCTCACGCACCATCCCGAAGACGCGACGCCCACGGACGGCGTCACGTTCCTGGACTGCGGCCCGGCCGAAGCGGTCCGTATCGGACTGGAAGCGGCGGGCGGGAAGAACCTGGAGGTCTTCTCGCCGGACATCGGCCGCCAGCTGCTCGAACTCGGGTTGATCGACGAGATCGACCTGCACGTCGCGCCGGTCCTGCTCGGCGACGGCGTCCGGCTGTACGCCAATCCGGGCGGGCCGCCGATCCGGCTGCGCGGGGTCGGCACCGAGGATCCTTTCGCGTCCGTCGATGTCCGGTTCCGGCCGCTCTAGGGACGGGTTGGTCGTGAGTGGCGTTTCGGGTTGGGGCGTACTCGTATTCAGGTACCTACGCCTGACCTGCGTGGGTGGTGGTTCGACGGGTGTCGGGATCGACGGTGAAGACAGGCACCGACGGGGGCAGGATCCCGTGGGTATGTGAATGCAGGTTCGTTTCCATCGAGGGATAGGGCAAACTTGTCATGATCGGGTCTCTGCCATAAGGACCTTCTTCGCCCTGCTTCAAGAGGGGAAGCCTTCACGGCGTACGGATCTGGACTGACATGCCGTAGTCAGCCGCGTCTTGACTGACCACAAGGTACAGCCACCCTCGCCAATGCGCCCGTTTTGGGCGCTTTGCGCGAATCTGTGGATGCGATCGTGAGGGTCGAAGAGGTTTTGGCGGACTCGTGTGACGCTTGTGCCGGATGCCGGCGCGGTCGAGCGGGGAGGATTCCGGACGTTGAACGTCCGGAATCCTTCACCGTCGATACGGACATCAGACGGGATCGACCTCACCGGCCAGTCCGGAACCATATCGTCAAGGCCACGGCCTTGACGTCCACGCCATATTTGCTTTGTCCCTCAAGCCACTCACGACCCGTATGCGGCTCCTGGCGCACGCTCCGCGCGATCGACCAGCCGGCGCTCGTTCTCGAAGATCTCCTGGCACGCCCTCGTCGCTCGACTGGGTTTTCGTGAGTCCGGCGCTCAGGTTCGGCGCCCGGAGGCCCGGCGGGCAACCCGGCCGGTACCGGCTCGGCGACGACGTCGCGGTCGACCCGGAAGACGGCGCGGTCTTCCGCACCGGACCACGCCCTCGGTTCCGCAGACCTGATCGAGAAGGGCGAGCACCACCGGGCACACGTCAACCTCGGCCACTGACGAGGTTTGTCTAGTTCCGGTTGCCGTAGGACTGCTCGCAGGGATACCCGTCGCGGTCGGCGTCCCAGCTGAGCGGGCGCCCGGCGTTCACCCAGGCGTCGAACGCGTACGTGTACGAGAACCCTTGGGCGAACAGACGCTGGCACGACGTGAGCGAAGACCCCCGCGTGACCGTCACCGGTGGTTCCACCACGACCGTCGAAGTGGCGGGCGGCGCGACGACAGCGGTGGTCGTCGACGGCGGCACGACCTCCCGCACGACGGTGACCGGTGTCCCGGCGGTCGTCGTCCCGCAGCCGCCCAGTACCGCGGCGGCACCCGCCGACGCCAGCAGTGCCGCGACCATCCTGTTCATGTTCTCGCCTCCCGATGGAACCGCCGTGTCCTCACGAGAGGAGAACGGCGGTTTCACCGGCGGCATCACAACTTTCGCGCGATCGGAGCCGCAAGTCCCTGGAAGTCGGGAGCTTCGGCCCCGATCGGGCAGGGCCGGAATACCCTAGGACTGCGTGACGTTCACCATCCACGAGATGCCGAACTTGTCGGTACAGGCGCCGAATTCGTCGCCCCACATCTGCTTTTCGAACGGTACCGAAACAGTGCCTTCCGCGGACAGTTTCTCCCAGTATCCGCGCAATTCCTCGCCGTCATCACCGCTGAGGCTGACCGAAATGTTCGTACCGGGCTTGTGTTCCATTCCCGGCGGCGTGTCCGAAGCCATGATCGTGTAGCCACCCGGGGATTCGAGCTGGCTGTGCATGATCTGGTCCTCCACCGGCGAACCCGCCATACCGGACTCACCGAACGTATTCAGCGTCAGCTCTCCGCCGAACACCGACTTGTAGAACTCCATGGCCTGCCGGGCGTCACCGGCGAAGCTGATGTAAGGGTTGAGGCGGGTGGCCACTTGAACGCTCCTTCGGCTCGGGGTCACGAGCATCCTGGCAGACACCACCGAGCGCGACAACGCCTGAACTACGGCCGGGTGAATTCTTTCGCGTATCGGAAATTCAACCCCGTTCACCGAATGCGGTGAGCGATTTCCCCAACGCGCTCCGCTCAGGCGAGTGCCGCGAACTTCAGGCGGAAATTGTCCAGCGTCGCGGGCAATGGCCGCTCCGGTGCGAGGGACCGCGCCGGAAACCAGCTCGAAGCGGCGATCACGGATCAGGTGTGCCAGCATCGTGCTCGCGCAGAACAGCACCAGATCCCGGCCCGGGCAGATGGCCGGGCCGGCGCTGAAAGGAACCAGCGCGGGATTGGCCGCCGCGCTGCCGTCCAGCCAGATCGCGGGCTCGAAGCGATCGGCGTAAGGCAGGCGTTCCGGGTCGCAGTGGAAGAACGGGGTGAAGATCAGGACCGTCGTCCCCGCCGGGCCCCAGGCGGTCTCGGCCGTGCTCTCACGCAGCAGCGCCGGCGTGGTCGGCCACAGCCGGACCGATTCGAGGGCGCAGGCCCGCAGGTACGGAAGCTGGTTTGGCGCGTCCGGGCCGGCGGCGTCGACCTCTTCGGTGGCACGCTCCAGGGCGACGGGGTGGGTGGCGAGCAGCGCGAGCGCGCGGAAAGTGACGATCCCGGCGGCGTCGAAGGCGAAGAGCCAATGCGCGACCTGGTCGGCGATGACCTCCTTGGCGCGCTCGCCGGACGGCCCGGCCGACGCGATGGCCTCGGCGAGACTGCCCGGCGATCAAGAGGATCGTGCGGGCGCCCCTTTCGTCGGGCCGGCCGGACGGTTGCTCGACAGGGCTCTCGAGGAAGCGGGTTTCGACCGCCGGAAGATCTATGTCACCAACGCGGTCAAGCATTTCAAGTTCCAGCGCGACGAACGCGGCAAGCGGCGCATCCACAAGACGCCGTCGAAGACCGAGATCGTCGCGTGCCGCCCCTGGTTGCACGCGGAACGCACGGCGGTCCGCCCCGATCTGCTGATTTTCCTCGGCGCGACGGCGGCGAAGTCGCTGCTGGGAGACGATTTCCGCATCACCCGAAGCCGTGGCGAGCGGATCGACCTCGCCGAGTTCTCCACCACCGCGGTCGCCACTGTTCATCCATCGGCGGTGCTGCGCGCGCCGGACCGCGACGAGGCATATCGGGTCTTCGTCGCGGATCTCGTGGCAGCGCGCGATCGCTGAGTCAGGCCACCTCGGAACTGCGGCCACCGTCGTGCAGGCCGAGCATGTCCAGTAGCGTCGCGCAGTCCTCGGCGCTCGTCGCCCGCGAAGCGACGGCGAGGGCCGCTTTGCGGCGTACCGCCTCCTGCTCGGGCGTGTCCTGGCCTTCCGGCATCAGGTCGGGCACCGGGTGCAAGCCCAGTTCGTTGTTCATCGGTTCCCCCTTGTGTAAAGGACGACGTATCCTTCTGATACCCGCGATCGCGGGGTTGAACACAGGTGTCCCTGTTCGGGTGCACAGAGACACAACAGCCTTACTCCGTCCGTGTGATTCAGCCTCGCAACGCCGGGAGTAGCGTCTCCTCAGCGAACCGAAGGAAGGGTTCCTGCTGGTCGCCGCCGATCTGGATCAGGGCGAGGTCGGTGAACCCGGCCGCCTCGAACTCGCCGACCTGCTTGACGATCCGGTCGACGTCCGGTCCGCAGGGAATCGCCTCCGCGACGTCCTCCGGCTTGACGAACTGGGTGGCGCCGGCGAATCCCGCGGGCCCAGGCAGTTCGGCGTTGACCTTCCAGCCACCGGCGAACCAGCGGAACTGCTCGTGCGCCCGCCGGATCGCGGCGTCGCGATCCTCGCCCCAGGACACCGGCAACTGGGCGATCTTCCTGGACGGCGCGCCGCCGAGTTTGGTGGCGTCCCATTCGCGGCCCAGTGAGGCGTCCGCCTCCACCGCGATCATCGCGTCGGCGAGCGGCGCGAACCGGGTCACCGACTGCGAGCCGGACACCGCGACGGCGATCGGGACGCGCTGTTCCGGGAGGTCCCAGAGTTTCGCCGAGTCCACCCGGAAGTGGTCACCCGCGTAGTTGAAGTACCCGCCGTCGAACAGTCCGCCGATGATCTGGACCGCTTCGGCGAGCATCTCGTGGCGGACGTTCGCCGGCGGCCAGCCGCGGCCGACGACGTGCTCGTTCAGGTTCTCCCCCGCGCCGAGGCCGAGGGTGAACCGGCCGTCCGACAGCGCCTGGACGGTCGCCGCCTTCTGCGCCACCACCGCCGGGTGATAGCGCATGGTCGGGCACGTGACGAAGGTCATCAGCTCGACCCGGTCGGTGCTCTGGGTGACCGCTCCCAGCACGCTCCACGCGTACGGCGAATGGCCCTGCTCATTCAGCCACGGCGAGTAATGGTCGCTCATCACCTCGAAGTCGAACCCGGCCCTCTCGGCTCCGGCGGCGTACTCCACCAGGCTCTTCGGCCCGGCCTGTTCGGTCATGAGCGTGTAGCCGATGCGCATCGACTCCTCCTTCGCGTCTGACCTCCGCATACCCGGCCGCTCCCGGGATCAACCGGACGTTTATCCGGCGAATCGAACGGGGTACTTGACCCGGGAAGAGAGGAGCCGCGATGCCCCAGCAGAGTTGGAGCGACAAACGAGAACGTCAGTACGAACACATCAAGGATTCGGCGAAGGACCGGGGTGCGAGCACCGACCGGGCCGAGGAGATCGCCGCGCGCACGGTCAACAAGAACCGCGCGCAGGCGGGCGAGTCCCGCGAGGCGAGCCGGACGTCCACGCAGGACATGTCGCCGCAACGGCGGGGAGGAAAACGATCCGGCAACCGTCAGGGCCCGAATGGCCCTACCAAAGACCAGCTTTACAACGAAGCGAAGAAACGCAACGTCAAGGGCAGGTCGAAGATGTCCAAGAAGGAGCTTCAGCGCGCCCTCGGCCGTTGATCACGCCTCCCGCGGCGGAACCCCGCCGCGGATATTTCACGGCCACGGACGGATAGGTTTCGTAATGGATGCACACGGACGGGGAAGCCTGACCCCTCAAACCCGGCCCCTGTCGGACGCTCTGTCCGACCGGGTCGAGCTTTGCCTGCCCGCCGAGGCGGAACAGATCCCGCTCGTCCGCACGCTCACCCACGGTGTGGTCTCGCGTGCGGACTTCGGCCTGGACGCCATTTCGGACGCGAAGATGGCTGTCGACGAGGCTTGTTCCCAGCTCGTCCAGCCCGCCGAACTGGGAGCTGTTCTCTGCTGTGTCTTTCACGAGGTATCGGACGGGATAGCCGTCTCGATCTCGACACGGACGGCGAAGCCTTTCCTGCCGAGCGAGACGACGTTCGGCTGGCACGTCCTGACCACCTTGACCGGCTCGGTGACGGCGCACTGCGAGCCGATCCCCGGGGAGCTGGGGGGTACGACGACGATCGAGCTCGTCCTGGCCCCGGGAACGAGCGACGGGTGAGTGGCGGGCGCAAGACTCCCACCCGGCAAGCGGACGACTACGCGCACTGCGAGCCGCTCTTCCAAGAGATGGTCTCCCTGCCAGAGGACTCCCGGCGCCGCCCGGCCCTGCGGGCCCGCCTGGTCACCGAGCTGCTGCCGCTCGCCGAGCACATCGCCACCAGGTTCTCCGGCCGGGGCGAGCCCCGCGAAGATCTGGTGCAGGTGGCCCGGATCGGCCTGATCAACGCCGTCGACCGCTTCGATCCCGGCCGTGGGCACGACTTCCTCTCGTTCGCCGTGCCCACGATCATGGGCGAGGTCCGGCGGCATTTCCGGGACACCGGATGGTCGGTCCGGGTACCGAGGCGGCTCAAGGAGCTGCACGTCTCGCTCAGCCAGGGCACGGCGGCGCTGTCTCAGCGGCTCGGCCGCGCTCCGACACCGACCGAGCTCGCGGAGTACCTGGGACTCGAGGTCAACGAAGTACGCGAAGGGCTGCTCGCCGGCCAGGCGTACCAGACGTTGTCGGTCGACAAGCCGGTGCACGACGACGCCACCGAAGCCCTCTCGCTCGCCGACACGATCGGCGAGGAAGACCACGAGATGGCCCTGGTGGAGAACCACGAGGCGCTGCAGCCGCTGCTGCGGGAACTCCCGAAACGGGAACGCGCGATCCTCGTGATGCGGTTCTTCGGCGGATACACGCAGACGCAGATCGCGGAGCGGGTCGGCATCTCGCAGATGCACGTTTCGCGGCTTCTCTCGCAGACGCTGGAGCAGCTACGGGGAAAGCTCTCCGAGTAGGCCTACTACGGACCCCAAGCATGTGAAGGCCTCCTTTCCCTCGGCTCAGCGGAGGGAAAGGAGGCCTTCACGCGCATCCCGGGCGGCAGCCGCATCCGGGAAGGTGCCACCTACGGCGTCGTGTACGGCGCCTGCTGCTCGATCGACGGGCTCGCGGCCGGGTAACGGCCTTCCTGACCGGGTACCGGCGTCACCGTCGTGCCCTGCTGTTCGGGCTCGACACGCTGCTTGGGGCGGTTGATGACCGCTTCGGCCTCCTGCTCGCCGCGGATCCGCGAAAGCACGCTGAGCGTGATCGCGTGCGCGATGGCCAGGACCAGCAGCAGCACACCCAGCCTGCCCACCACACCCGGAAGGTCGCTGCCTCCGAGGTCGATGGTCGACAGCAGCGCCAGCACGCCCAGTGTCGCGAGGTGGAACAGCACCGTCACGAGCCACGTCATGGACGCCCCGGCGGCGGGATCCCCGTAGGAACCCCGCAGGTAGCGCTTGCCACTCTGGTAGATGATCAGACCGTCGAGCATGACCAGGGCCACCCCGATGACGAGGAAGGCCACGTACGCGTTGGTAGTCATGCCGAAACGCTCCCTTCGTTGTGGACCTCACCCCATGAGATACCCGGGTCAGCTGCCGGGGCGGTCCACGTCACCGCGCCACGCGCCGGATTCGTGGCCGCGGCTCTCGATGAACTCCTTGAACCGCTTCATGTCTCCCTTGATCCGGCGGTCGAGCACGCCGAGTTTGTCGGCGACGTTCTCGGCGAAGCCCTCCGGATCGATGTCCATCTGCGCCGTGACACGGGTCTTGTTGTCGTCCAGGCGATGGAAAGTGATGACGCCCGCGTGGTCGGGACCGGAGTCCGACGTCCACGCGACCCGTTCTTCGGGATGCTGTTCGGTGATGGTCGCGTCGAATTCCCGGCTCACACCACCGAACTTGGTCACCCAGTGGGTGTGGGTCGCGTCGATCTGACGAATCTCCTCGACACCCTCCATGAAGTTCGGGAAGGTCTCGAACTGGGTCCACTGGTTGTACGCGGTCTTCACCGGGACTTCGACGTCCACCATTTCGGTGATCGTGCTCATGCATCCTCCCGTCGGTTGGGTGCTTTTCGGGCGGGCAATCCCCGGCTACCCGACGCTCGGCGCCGCAAAACACACCGTGATTGATCCCGCGCACCGCCGGGTACACGGCGGGCAGAACGCTGCAAGGAGGTGCTCCATGATCGAAGAAGCCCACCGGAAGCCGTCCGGGGAACGGTCGGTCGGCGAACTGGTCTCCGACCTGGGCGACGAGGTCAAACGCCTGGTGCGGGACGAAATGCGGCTGGCTGTGTTCGAACTGCGGGGCAAAGGGAAGCGGATGGGACTCGGCGCCGGGCTGTTCGGCGCGGCCGGGATCTTCGCGCTCTTCGGCCTGGCGACCTTGATCGCCGCGGTGGTGCTGGCGCTCGCCCTGGTCATGCCCGCGTGGCTGGCGGCCGTGGTGACCGGCGCGGCGCTGCTCCTGATCGGCGGCCTCGCGGCCCTCGTCGGCAAGAAGGAAGTCGCGAGCGCGACGCCACCGGTGCCGGAGGAGGCCATCGAGGGCGTCCGCGAGGATGTGGACACCGTCAAACAAGGAGTGCGCTCATGACAGATTTCCCCAAGAACGCCGAAGAAGCCCGGACCGATCGCGACGTGACCCGCGAGGAGCTCACCGAAACACTCGACGCGCTGGGCAAGAAAATGGACGTGAAGTCGAGGGTCAACGACACCCTCGACGCCAAAGTGGACGAAGCCAGCGCCAAGATCTCCGAGAAGGTTTCCGAGCCCGCGGCGGACAAGTTCCGTCAGGGCACCGAAGTCGTCCGCGCGAATCCCCTTCCCGTCTTCGCCGGAGTGCTCGCCCTGCTGGTGGCGATCCGGCTGATCCTGCGAAAGAGGTCGTCGTGAACAAGGTTCTCTACAAACCGCTCAACATGGCCGTGAGCGCCGCGGGCGGTGTCCTCGCCGGGATCGCGTTCAAGCAGATCTGGAAACGCGTGAGCGGTGAGGAAGACGCACCGAACGCCACGGACCGGGATTTCACCTGGACCCAGGTGATCATCGCGGCGGCCGCACAAGGCGCGATCTTCGGCGCGGTGAAGGCGGCCACCGAACGGGCGGGCGCGGTCGGCTACCGCAAGGCGACCGGCGACTGGCCCACAAAGGACTGACGATGCGCGTAGTGATCATCGGGGGCGGGTTCGCCGGCTACAACGCCGCCAAGACCCTGCTCAAGTCGGTGGGCGAAGACACCGAGATCGTCGTGCTGAATCCGACCGACTACTTCCTCTATCTCCCCTTGCTGCCCGAAGTGGCCGCCGGGATCCTCGAACCGCGGCGGATCTCGGTGTCCATCCCCGCCACGTTGCGCGGGGTGCGCCTGGTGCTCGGCACCGCGACGGCGGTGGACTTCGGCGGCCGCAGTGTGAGCTACACCGACCCCGAGGACCGAGAGCACTCGATCGGCTACGACCGTCTCGTGCTCGCCGCCGGCAGCGTCAACAAGCTGCTCCCGATCCCCGGCGTGCCCGAGTACGCCCATGGCTTCCGGGGGCTGCCCGAGGCGCTCTACCTGCGGGACCACGTCACCCGGCAGATTGAACTCGCCGCCTCCGCGAAGGATCCGGCCGAACGCGACGCGCGCTGCACGTTCGTCGTGGTCGGCGCCGGGTACACCGGCACCGAGGTCGCCGCGCAGGGTCCGGCGTTCACCGCCGCCCTCGCCGCCCGCCATCCCGAGCTGAACGGCCAGAAGATCCGCTGGCTGCTGCTCGACGTCGCCGACCGGGTCCTGCCGGAGCTCGACAAGCGGCTCGGCGCCACCGCGGACGAGGTGTTGCGGGCCCGCGGCGTCGAGGTGCTGATGAAGACGTCGATCGACAACGCCGGCGCGAAGGGGGTCACGCTGACCTCCGGCGAATCCGTGCCGACGCACACGCTGGTGTGGTGCGTCGGGGTCCGGCCGGATCCGCTGGTCGAGGCCCTGGGGCTGAAGACGGCCAAGGGCAGGCTCGTCGTGACGGCGCAGCTGAACGTCCCGGGGCGACGCGACGTCTACGCCTGCGGGGACGCGGCCGCCGTCCCGGATCTGACCAGGCCCGGCGAATACACGCCGATGACCGCCCAGCACGCCGAACGCCAGGGCAAGCTCGCCGGACGGAACGTGGCCGCGTCTCTCGGGCACGGCTCTCATCGCATCTACCGGCACAACGATCTCGGCTTCGTCGTCGACCTCGGTGCCCATCAGGCGGCGGCGAATCCCTTGCACATCCCGCTTTCCGGGCTCGCCGCCAAGGCGGTCACGCGCGGCTACCATCTGCTGGCCATGCCGGGCAACCGGGTGCGCACCGTCACCGACTGGGCGCTGGAGGCGATCACGAAACGCCAGACCGTCCAATTAGGACTCGTCCGGTCGGCTTCGGTGCCGCTGGACACCGATTCCCCGGAACTTCCGCGCACGTACCGCTGAGGAGGGACCATGCCCGCCGAACCCGATCCCGTCCGCGCCGAGGGCCCGCCGGTGGTGAACGACGGCGAGGACGAACGGGCGAAGGCTCCTGGTCCTCGACCCCGCGGGCGAGGGCAAGAACGGCGAACTCCCGGCGACCTGGCGCCCGCTCGCGGCCCGGCGCCGGATCATCTGGTGCAGGCTGCCGGTCGACGGCGCCCTCGGCCAGGCCGACGACCTGCTCGGGGACACGGAAGCCGGCGACCCGCCGAGCGACGTCGTGGCCGCCGGTGAATCGGCCGGAGACGCCCTGCGGCTGGCCGAACGTCATCCGGGCGCCGCGTCGCACGTCCTGCTGATCGACCCGGTGCCGGACGAGTCGTCGGAACTGGCCGAGCGGGTGCGTTCCGCCGGGACCATGGTGGAGGTACTCCCCCACAGCACCGGCGAACCGTACAACCGGATCCCGCCGCCGCTGCCTTCACGCCGGTAGCGATGTCAGGGAGGGCGGGCGCGGCCGAGGGTCAGGCGCTCGCGCCGCCGTCCAGGACGATGTCGTGCCCCACGACGTACGCGGACTCGTCGGAAGCCAGCCAGAGCACCGCCGCGGCGATCTCCTCGACCGCGCCGATCCGGCCGAGCGGGATGACCGCGCCGAGCCGTTCGGCGCGGTCGGCCTCGGTCTCGCCGGGCCGGAACGACATACCGGTGTCGGTGGCGCCCGGGCTGACCGCGTTGATCCGGATCCCCTCGGCGATGTGGTCACGCGCGGCGGTCCGGGTCAGCACGTCGACGGCGGCCTTCGAAGCGGCGTACGCGGCCATTCCCGGAAGCCGGCTGTGCGAGCCGATGTTGGACGACATGTTGACGATGACTCCCCCGCCACCGGTCCGCATCTGCGCGATCTCGTGCTTCATGGACAGCCAGGTGCCCGTGAGGTTCGTCTGCACGACGGCCGTGAAACCGTCTTCGTCGAGATCCGCGGTCGGTGCGGGACTGCCGAGGACCCCGGCGTTGTTGAACGCGATGTCGAGTTTGCCGTGCCGCCGCACGGTTTCGGCGACCAGGCGCTCGACTTCGGCGCCGACGCTCACGTCCGCTGTCACCGCGTCGGCCACGCCGCCGTCGGCCTCGATCTCCTTCACCGTCTGACGCAGTTTCTCGCCGTCCCGGCCGGAAACGACGACCTGAGCGCCTTCGCCTGCGAAGGCCGCCGCCGTGGCGCGGCCGATCCCGGAACCTCCCCCGGTGACCAGGACGACCTTGCCGCTGAATCGCTTCCCCACAGTGGACACTGTACTCAACTTTCTAGTCCGATCGTTCCATTATCAACGTTTGCGAGCGGCTTCGACGACAGCGATGGCCTGCTTCGCCGTCGCCTTGGCCCGCGCCGCGGGATCCGGCCCCTTGCTCAGCACGCGCATCCCCTGGAGGACGGTGAGCAGGAAGCCGGCGAGCTCCTCCGGATCGACGGCGTCGTCGAGCTCCCCCTGCGCCTTGGCCCGGCTCAACGCCATCCGCAGGGCCATCTCGAGCGCGTCCCAGCTGCGCTCGACCGCGCGGACGACCTCGGGATCCCCCGGCATCATCTCCATGGCCGCGGTGACCACGAAACAGCCTTTCCGCCCTGACTCGCCGAGGATTTCGGCGAGATAGCGGTCGATGAGCCTTCGCACCCCCGCGACCGCGGGCCCCGGCCCGGCGAAGTCTTCGACGAACCGCTCGTTGCCCCGGGCGATGTAGCGGTTCAGCACGGTCAGGTACAGCTCGCGCTTGGTGCCGAACGTCGCGTAGAGACTCGCCTTGCCGATGCCGAGTTCGGCGACGAGGTCGCTGACCGAGGTGGCCTCGTACCCCTTCCGCCAGAACAGCTCCAACGCCGCTTCGCAGGCCGCGTCGACGTCGAATTCCTTCACCCGGGACATGACAGAAGCTTAGCCACATCTGGACCGATCGGTCAAATAAGCGAGAACGGAAGTTTCGCGTGACTGGGCGGACGTCACGTGTGATCCGGCGGACGACACGCGTGACTGGATGGACGACACGCGCACGCGGCCTGGCGCGGCCTCACGAGAAGCCGGTGCTGCGAAAGCGGCTTTCGCAACGCTTTCCGGGCAGAGCCTTCAGGACCCGGAGTCGTAGGCCGACCGGGCCTCTTCCACCTTCGGCAGGTTCTCCGCGGACCAGTCCGCGAGAGTCGCGAACAGCGGCGCCAGGCTCCGGCCCAGCTCACTGATCTCGTACTCGACCCGGGGCGGCACCTCGGCGTGATAGGTCCGTGTGAGGAGACCGTCGCGTTCCAGTTGCCGGAGCCGCTGGGTCAGCACCTTCGGCGTGATCGAGCCGATGCGCCGCTCGAGTTCGACGAACCGCTGCCTGCCGAATTCGTTGAGCGTCCACAGGATCGGCGTGGTCCAGCGACTGAAGACGAGGTCGACCACCGGGGCGATCGGGCAGGCCTGCTCAGGTGTCGTCAGGGCATCGGCGCGCATGAAGCCAAGGTACGCGGGTTGCGGAGTTGTCATGATCCAGACACCCAATCACCCCACCAATGCGCGTAACGTTCTGTTATGGACTTGACCACCGAAAGGCTCATCGTCCGTGCCTGGTCCGAGGACGACGCCGAAGCCGCGCTGGCGATCTACGGCACCACCGACGTGACCCGCTGGCTCACCCCGGCGATGGACCGCGTGACCGACGCCGCGGCCATGCGTTCGGTTCTGCAGGCCTGGCAACAGGCGCAGCCCAATCTCGTGCCACCGCGCGGAAGATGGGCGATCCAGCGCAAGGCGGACGGCGCGGTCGTCGGCGGGCTGGGCATCCACCTGCTGC
Organism: Amycolatopsis sp. NPDC089917; assembly: GCF_040684635.1. Lineage (NCBI taxonomy): Bacteria > Bacillati > Actinomycetota > Actinomycetes > Pseudonocardiales > Pseudonocardiaceae > Amycolatopsis > Amycolatopsis sp. NPDC089917. The sequence goes on from NZ_JBFBGL010000004.1 coordinate 37,077, forward strand.
CACCGTACGAAGAGGACCTGGAAGTCAGCTGGCAGCTGCATCCGGACGCCTGGGGCGAGGGGTACGCGTCCGAAGCCGCCCGCGCCCTGATCGGCTGGGCGTTCACCCAGGACACCGACGAACTCTTCGCCGTCGCGCGGCCGGCCAACGAACGCGCGATCGCGACCGCGAAACGGCTCGGGATGGTCTGGGTCGGGGAAACCGAGAAGTACTACGGACTTCGCCTGCAGGTGTACCGGATCCGGCACACGGACATCGTCTAGTCCACTCGGGACACTTCGCCCGTCGTCGAGACCGCGTGCCCCGCGCCGCGCCCGTCCGCCGTGGCGACGATCCGTCCCCGCTCGACCCGGACCGCGGCCTCGGTCTCGTCGCTGACCGCGAGCACCCCCGCGGCCGCCGCCAGCGTCCCGGTCACGTCACACACCACCCGTACTCCCGGCCACGACGACTCGGGGAAAGCCTGCCGCAGACCGCCGCAGAGCTCCGCGACGATCAGCCGGGTCAACGGCACCAGTTCGTCGGGCTCGCTGGTCACCGCGACGACGGTGACCTCACCACCGAACGCGCGCACGGCCTCTTCCGCGGCGGCCAGCCGATGGCTGCCCAGGACGACGACCACCCCGTCGGCGGGCACGAACGGTTCGGCCCGCAGCAGATCCAGCGCCTCGGGCGGTGACCACGGCCGGTCCTCGGCCTGCGCGGCGGGAGCGATCACCGGTGTCGCCCACCAGTCGTTGAAGGCCAGCCCCGCCAGCCGTTCGCAGGCGCTCACGATGTCGAACGGTTCGACGAGCCCCGGAGCGACGGCCGCCAGCTGACCGGCCCCGTGCACCGTGGTCAGCACGGTCTCCGCGAGCCGGACCCGGCGCGGGATCGGCGCTCCCGCGGGACGATCCGGCGGGTCGAGCCGCTCCAGCGCGAGTCCGAGCAGCAGCCCGTTGAGCTTCACCAGCTGCGCGAACGGGCGCCGGATCCGCTCGTCCGCGAGCACCTCCGGCATCAGGTCGCGTGTGAGACCCGCCTGCCCGTCGTCCAGGGGAAGCGCCGCGACCCGCGCCCTGGCCAACGCGCCCAGCGCGTCCCGGAGCGTCTTGCCCGGCGTGGCGTGCGGCGCTCCGGCCGACTGTTCCGCCAGCTCGGCCAGGACGGCGAGGTACAGCGCGCGTTTTCCGGGGAAGTTCGAGTAGACCGCGCCGCGGGTGAGCTCCGCGCGTTCGGCGATGACGTCGATCTTGGCGTCCCGGAAACCCTGGTCCGCGAACTCGTCACGCGCGGCGGCCAGCACCTTCGCGCGATTGCGCTCCTGCGTCTCCGCCCTGCTCAGCCGGACCATCGGCCTCCCGTCACCCCGCGCGATTGCCCTCGGACCCAGTTCAAGATACCTTGGCCATTCAGATGATGAGAACATCTGTTTTGAACATCCGAACTGGGAGAGCCGCCTTGTCCGAAGTTCCCGAGATCCAGCTGACCGACCCCGAGGTCCTGCGCGATCCGTTCACCGCGTACGGCCCGGCCCGCGAGCGCTCCCCGATCGCCAAGCTCGCCGCGCCGGGGTTCTCGATGTGGGCGGTCCTGCGCCACGAAGAGGCACGGAAGATGCTGAGCGACCCGCGCTTCGCGCTGAGCCCGAGCAGCTACCAGCCGATGGACATCCCCGAGCACTGCCGTCCGTACATGCGGTCCATGCAGACGGTCGAGGGTCCGGAGCACCTCCGGCTCCGGCGCCTGGTCACCCCCGCGTTCACCCCGCGCAAGGCCGCCGCGCTCCGCCCGGGGATCGAGCGGCTCGTGGACGACCTCCTCGACGGTTTCGCCGGGCGAAGTGAGATCGACCTGGTCACGGCCTTCGCGCGGCCGTTGCCGATGGACGTGATCTGCGCACTGGTCGGCATCCCCGAAGCCGGCCGCCCGCGCTGGCGCGAGTACGGCGCGATGGTCGCGGCCGGCGACGGAGCGGGACTCGCGAACGCGGTCCCGGGCATCGTCGAAGACTCACTCGCCGCCATCGCGGACCGGAAGGCCGGCGCGGGCGACGACATCGTCTCCCAGCTGCTCCTGATCCACGCCGAAGACGGCGACAGGCTCAGCGAAACGGAACTCGTCTCACTGGTCTGGCAGCTCGTCCTCGGCGGCCAGGTGCCCGGCATCCTCATCGCCAACGCCGTCGAGGTCCTGCTCTCCCACCCCGGACAGCTGGCCGAGCTCCGCGAAGACCCCACTCTGATGCCCGGGGCGGTCGAGGAGCTGATGCGCTGGTGCAGCCCGCAGTTGCTGACGGTCCCCCGGATCACCACGACAGAGGTCCGGATCGGCGACGTCACGATCCCAGAAGGAGAACCCGTTACCGTCGCGATCGCCGCGGCCAACCGGGACCCGAGGGCGTTCGGAGACCCGGACGTCCTCGACATCCGCCGTGCGGCGGGCCCCGCCTGGCACCTGGCGTTCGCCCACGGCCCGCATTTCTGCCTCGGCGCCTCGCTGGCCAGGGTGCAGACCGAAGTCGCGCTCACCGCGCTGCTGCGCCGGTTCCCCGATCTCGCGCTCGCCGACGGCCTGCTGCGGATCCCGGACCCGGGCACCTGGCGGCTGAACGCGCTGCCGGTCAGGCTGCACGCGACGGTTGCAAACTGAAACACGTTCTAATAATGTGCGATCGGTGAAACACGGGATCGTACTGTTCACCAGTGACCGGGGCATCACCCCGGCGGCCGCCGCACGGGCGGCGGAAGCCGCGGGCTTCGACACCTTCCACGTCCCCGAACACACGCACATCCCGGTCAAACGGGAGGCTCCGCATCCGCGCACCGGCGACTCGTCGCTGCCCGACGACCGCTACCTGCGCACGCTGGACCCGTGGGTCGCGCTGGCGACGGCGGCCTCGGTGACCACGCGGATCAGGCTCGCGACGGCGGTGGCCCTCCCGGTCGAGAGCGACCCGATCACGCTGGCGAAGACGATCGCCAGCCTCGATCATCTCTCGGCCGGGCGGGTCACCCTCGGCGTCGGCTTCGGCTGGAACGTCGACGAACTGGCCGATCACGGCGTCCCGGCGAACAAACGGCGCACGGTCCTGCGCGAGTACGTCGAGGCGATGCGCGCGCTCTGGACGGACGACGAAGCCTCGTACGCGGGCGAGTTCGTCTCGTTCGGCGCGAGCTGGGCGTGGCCGAAACCGGCTCAGGCCCACATCCCGGTGATCGTCGGCGCGGGCGGGACGGAGAAGACGTTCCGCTGGATCGCGAAGTCGGCCGACGGCTGGCTCACCACCCCCGGCGACACGGACATCGAGGACAAGGCCCGGCGGCTGCGCGAGATCTGGCACGAAGCCGGGCGTGCCGGCGAGCCGGAGATCTCGGCGCTCGGCGTCCGCCCGGATCCGGAGAACCTGGCGAAGCTCGAAGCTGCAGGCGTCACCGAGACGATCTTCGGCCTCCCGGATCGCTCCCCCGACGAGGTCGAGGCCTGGCTCGGCCGCCTCGCCGGGAAGCTCAGCCTGCCCGCTGCGAGTCGATGAGCCAGCGGCCGTCCTGCTGGACCAGGTTGAAGGTCTCCCGCCCGGACGTGGTCTCGCCGGACGCCTTGACGTAGGTGAGCCTCGCCGACACGGTGTTGCCGGATTCGGACACGTCCGCCACGGTCACCGAGCGGTACCCCTTCCAGTAGCTCGAATACCGTTCGAAGCTCTGGTTCCTGGTGCGCTTGAAATTGTCGGACAACCCCGCGAACCCGGCCTGCAGGTTCCCCGGGATGAGCGTGTAGTAAGCCGACAGTGCCTGCCCCGGCGTCTGCGCCGGAGGAGGCGAGGAAGAGGACGGCGGCGTCGTAGGCGGTGGTGACGACGGGGGCACCGAAGACGACGAAGGCGGCGGGGCGGCCGACTCCGAAGACGGCGGCGGCGTGGCGCTCTGCGACTGCGAGGCCGGCGGCGCCGAGCCGGACGGGGTGTCCTCACCGCGGTTGAGCACCACGACCACGGCCGCGGCGGCCGCCGCCGCGAGCACGAGGAACACGACGATGACGCCGACCAGCATCCCCTTGCGCGCCTTCGGCGGCGGTTCCTCGGCGACGAGCGTCGTCGGCTCCCCCGCCGCCAGAGCCCGCAGCTCGCGTTCGGTCTCGCTCATCGTCGGCCTGCTGTCCGGGCGGACGTCGAGAAGGCGGTTCAGCAGCGGCGTCAGGATCCCCGACTTGGTCGGCGGAGTGATCTCACCGCTCGACGCGCGGTACAGCAGCGCGATCGGGTTCTCCGCCGTGCCGTACGGCGTGCCGCCTTCGAGCGCGGTGTACAGCGTCGCGCCCAGCGAGAACACGTCGGAAGCGGACGTGGCGTCCTCGCCGCGAGCGACCTCGGGCGCCAGGAAGGCCGGCGTCCCGGAGATCTCGCCGGTCGCGGTGAGCTGGACGTCGCCCATCGCCCGCGAGATGCCGAAGTCGGTGATCTTGACGGTGTCGTCGTCGCCGAGCAGGACGTTCCCGGGCTTGATGTCGCGGTGGACGATGCCCGCCCGGTGCGCGGCGGCCAGCGCCGAGCACAGCTGGATGGCGAGCCGGATGACGTCGTCGACCTCCATCGGCCCGTCACGCAGTTTGTCCGCGAGGCTGGTCGAGGGCAGGTACTCCATGATGATCCACGGGCGGTCCTGCTCGTCGATCACCCCGAAGACGGTGATGGCGTGCGGATGCACCAGCCGCGCGGCGATCCTGGCCTCGCGCAGCGCGCGGTTCTTGGCCTCGTCGGCCTTCTGCTCCCCCTGCCCGTGCGGCAGCAGGAGTTCCTTGACCGCGACCGTGCGCTCCAGGTTGTCGTCGCGCGCCCGCCACACGGTGCCCATGGAGCCACCGCCGACGGGCTCGATGAGATCGAACCGGTCGGCGAGGCGGCGGATCTCCTCCATTGTCGACGTCCCCCTGGAGCTGTGGTGTTCGCGCGAACCTTGCCAGCATGCCAGGAACTCGCCGGGACACCGGACCCGGCACGGTGGTTTCCGACGCGGTGTCGGTCACGTCGGTGATCGGACCGTTCAGCGGAACCCCGCCTCCGATGTGGCCTGACTTCGGGAAAGGGCGGCGATGCGGGAACCCATCGGCGGACGCGGCGTGCTCGAAGGCGCGTTCACGGTGCTCGACGCACTCGACGAGCACGGCGGGCAGGCCGGGCTGGCACAGCTCGTGCGGGCCACGGGGCTCCCGAAGACCACCGTGCACCGGCTCCTCGACCAGCTGGCCGACCTCGGCGCCGTCGAGCGGTCGGGGCGCGGCTACCGGATCGGCTCGCGGGTGTTCCGGCTCGGCAGGCACTGGCAGCCCGAGCTACGGGACCTGGCCAAGGAATGGCTGCCGGTGCTTTCGGCGCGGATGCGCGCGAGCCTGGTGCTCGTGGTGCCGCGAGAGGGCCACGCGCTGGTCGCGGCCGGAGCGGTGCTGCCCGCCGACGACGTCCCCGTGTGGCCGGGCACCCCTCTGCCGCCGGGGACCGCCGCCGGATGGTTGCTCGCCGCCCACCATCCCGCACTGGCGGAACCGGACACCGGCGCGCTGGACATCCGCGCGACCGGGTACGCGACCGAGTCGGAGACCGTCACCGCGGGGCTCGGCTGCGCCGCCGTCGGCGTGAGGACACCGGACGGCCGGATCGGCGCGGCCCTCGCCGCCGTCCTGCCCGCCCGGCGCGACCCGGTTTTGGTGGTCGCCGGACTGGCGGGGCACCGCGCGTTCCTTCGGCGCCGCGCTCGCCGAGCACGCACCGCCGAAACGGGCCGGATGATCGACGAACCCCGAACAAACCCCGAACAACCCGAAAACCGGCACACCGCCGAAATAGGACGGAATTTTTCCGACGAAAATCGCCGGAATCGTCTCACCCAGCGTCCCCGCCCGACAGCTCCGCGTACCGAAACCGCACCGGATCGCCCTCGTCAGAACGTTTCCGTGACCGATCGCCTACCCGGCGACCGTCCGAACGGGAATTGAATCACCGTTTTTCCGTCCCGTTCGGCGTTTTCCAGACAGAAGCGCCGCACGTACGGTGCAGGAATTCTTTCGACCAAGGAGGGAATTCCTTGAAAAGGCACTTTCTGAAAAGGCGCTCTTCGAAAAAACGGAGCGCCGCCGCTCTTCTCGTCATGATGTTCGTGGCCTCCTCCGCCACGGCCGTCCCGGCGCAGGCAGCGGACTTCTCCGGCCGCCCGGTCGTGGCGGGCATCGACCTGGAGCGGGCGACGATCCCGGACCTGCAGCGGGCGATGCGCTCCGGACGGCTCTCCTCGGTCGAACTGACCACCTTCTACCTGCAGCGGATCCGCAAACTGAATCCGACGCTGCACGCGGTGCTCACCACGAACCCGGACGCGCTGCGGCTCGCCGCGGAAAGCGACGCGAGGCGGCACCGGCACCGGTCGAAGGGACCGATGGACGGTATTCCGGTGCTGCTCAAGGACAACATCGACACCGCGGACCGGCAGCCGACCACGGCGGGCTCGACGGCGCTGCTGAAATCCCGTCCGTACCGTGACGCCGGCGTCGTCCAGAACCTGCGCGAGGCCGGGGCGGTCATCCTCGGCAAGGCCAATCTGTCGGAATGGTCGAGCTACCGGTCCACCAGTTCGTCGAACGGCTGGAGCCCGCTCGCGGGCCAGACCGCCAACCCCTACGTCCTCGACCGCAACCCGTGCGGCTCGTCGTCCGGTCCCGGGGTCGCCGTCGCGGCGCATCTGGCGACCGTCGCCGTCGGGACCGAAACGGACGGCTCGATCAGCTGCCCGTCCGGCGCCAACGGCATCGTCGGCGTCAAACCGAGCCTCGGGCTGGTCAGCCGCAGCGGGATCGTGCCGGTGTCGAAGCAGCAGGACACCGCTGGCCCGATGGCGCGCAACGTGGTCGACGCCGCGATCCTCCTCGCGGCCCTCAACGGCGCCGACCGCCGTGACCCGATCACCGTCGACGCTGCCCGGCAGTCCCTCGACGACTACACGAAGTTCCTGCGCCCCAACGCCTTGCGCGGCAAGCGGATCGGCGTCTGGCGTGAGGTCTTCACCCCGGACGACACGACGAAGGCGGCGTTCGAGCAGGCGCTGGGCAAGCTGCGGAAGCTCGGCGCGACCACGGTGGAGATCACCATCCCCTATCTGGACGTCATCGCGGCGAACGAGTTCCCCGCGATCAGGACCGAGTTCAAGCACGACATGAACGCCTATCTCGCGTCCACCGGCGGCGAGCACCCCGCCGACCTGGCCGGGCTGATCCAGTACAACCTGGACCACGCGGCGGTCGAGATGCCGTACTGGACGCACAATCTGTGGGACCGGTCGCAGGCCACCACCGGCGATCTGAACGATCCGGCCTACCGCGCGATGCGTGAAGCGGCGACGAACGCGGCCCGGCGTGGCCTCGACGAGACGCTGCGCGGCAACAAGCTGGACGCGATCGTGGCGCCGACCAACAACGCCGCGTGGAAGACACAGCTCGGTGTCGGCGACGGCGCGCTGCTCATCGATTCGTCGGGCCCGGCGGCGGTGTCGGGCTACGCCAACATGACCGTCCCGATGGCGTATTCCGGACCGCTGCCGCTGGGGCTGTCGATCATGGGCGGGCGGTTCAGCGAACCATCACTGCTGGCCATCGCGTACGCCTTCGAGCAGGACACGAAGGTCCGTCGCCTCCCGGCCTTCATCCCGTCCATCGGCTGAGCCCTGTCCGTGAAGGCCTCCTTGAGGGACTCTGGGTCCCTCAAGGAGGCCTTCACGGACGAGCGTGGCCCAGGTAGGCGAGGCTGCGTTCGGCCTCCGCGACTGCGCAGTCGCGCTCGACGTGACCGTCGATCACGAGCGTGGCCAGCCCGTGTAGCAGGCACCACAGCGTGACGGCGAAACCGCCCGGGTCGTTCCGCTCGCCCACCCGGTCCGCCAGCAGCGCACAGGTCTCGCGGTGTGCCTCGGCGAGCTCCGGATACGCGGCACGGTCACCGATCCCGGCGCCCACCATCAGCCGGTACAGCGCGGGATTCTCCAGCGCGAAGCCGAGGTAGGAATGCCCGAGCGCGGTCACCGTCCCGGCGCCGCAGCCACGCAGGCGATCGTGCAATTCGGCGTGCCCCTCCAGCGCGACAGCCACCAGCAACGCGTCCTTGTCGCGGAAATGCCGGTACGGCGCCGCGGTGGACGCGCCCACCTTCGCGACCGTACCGCGCAGGCTCACCCCCTCGGGACCTCGCTCGACGAGCACCTCCCGTGCGGCCATGACGAGCGCACGACGAAGGTCCCCGTGGTGATAGGAACGTTTGACGACCATGGCGGACCCCCCAGCCCTTGCTGCCACGCGAACGCCTCACCCTAGCGGAGGAAACGCTCCGGTGGAGCCGGAGATCCGATCACCGCTGTCACGTGTTCGCCAGATCGGCCACGACGTCCGTGGTGGCTTTCGCGACACGGCCGCCGGGGTATCTAGAACGACCCGAATCACTCACGACACCGGATGATCCGCGAGGTCGTTCGCCGCGACGTACCCGAAGGTCATCGCCGGGCCGATCGTCGATCCCGCGCCCGCGTAACTGGGGCCCATCACCGCCGCGCTGGCGTTCCCGGCCGCGTACAGGCCGGGGATGACCGACCCGTCGGCCCGCAAGACCCGCGCCCGCGCGTCGGTGCGCATCCCGCCCTTGGTGCCGAGATCGCCAGGGACGATCTTGAACGCGTAGAACGGCGGTTCCCAGAGCGCGGCGAGACACGAGTTCGGCAGGACGTGCGGATCGGTGTAGTAGTGGTCGTAGACGCTGGCACCACGATGAAAGTCACCGTCCACACCGGACAGTGCCTGACCGTTGAACCGGTTGACCGTGGCGCGCAACGCCTGCGGCGGCACGCCGATCGCGGAGCCGAGCGCCTCCACGGTCCACGCCTTCTTGACCGCGCCCGCCGCGTACCACTCATCGGGAAGCGGCAGCAGCGGCGCGACGTCGCGGAAGAGGTATCGGTTGCGGTAGTGCTGGTCGACGACCAGCCACGCCGGGATGGTGGGCGACGCCGGGTTCCGGTCGTACATCGTGTGCACGACGTCGCTGTACGGCGCCGCTTCGTTGACGAACCGCTTCCCCGCCGCGTCGACCATCAGCCCGCCGGGCAGTGTCCGCTCGGCGAGGCAGAAGTACGGCTCGCCCGGGAGCGGGATCGCCGGTCCCCACCACGCGTCGTCCATCAGGTCCAGCGCCGCTCCGGCGCGCTTGCCCGCGAGGATCGCGTCCCCGGTGTTCGACCGGGCGCCGACAGTCCATTGTGTACCGATCGGCTGGCGCTGGTACTCCGCCCGCATGGCGGCGTTGTGCTCGAATCCGCCGGACCCGACGATGACGCCGCGCCGGGCCTTCACCACGCCCGCGGCGACGGTCACCCCGGTGACCTTCCCGTTCTCGATGACGAGATCGGTCAACGGCGTGTTCAGCCGGACCGGGACACCGGCGCGCTGGAGCCCGGCCCGCAGTCCGGCGGCCAGCGACTGCCCCATGGTGAGCGGTTTCTGCCCGGCGAGCGCGGCCGCCGTCCCGCGGGCGAGGCAGGCGGCGGCCACCGCGGCGCCCTTCGGGTTGACCGCGGCCAGCGCGAGCCATTTGTAGTCGGCGCTGAACACGACCATCCCCGCGGGCGTCGCGAGATAAGGCGGGTTCAGGTTGGCCAGTTCGGCGCCGAGGACGTTCCCATCGAGCTGATCGGGCTCGATCGAGCGGCCGTCCGGCATCCCGCCGGGCAGTTCCGGGTAGTAGTCGCTGTAGCCCTCCATCCACCGGAACCGCAGCGGGCTGTTCGCCATCACGAACGACAGCATCGCCGGGCCGTTGGCGAGGAACGCCTGCTGCCGCGAGGCGGGGATCGACGGGCCGACCACGGCGGCCAAGTACCGTGCGGCCTGTTCCGGGGTGTCACGGACGCCGGCCTCGGCCAGCACCGGGTTGCACGGAATCCAGATCCCCGCCCCCGACCGGGCGGCCGAGCCACCGAACTTCGCCGCCTTCTCCAGCACGACGCAGCTGAGCCCGCGCTTGGCCGCCGTCAGCGCCGCGGTCATCCCCGCCGCGCCCGCGCCGACCACGACGACGTCGTACTCGCCGAGCACCGCGGCGTCGGCCGAAGCCGTCCCGGCGAACGGCAGGCCCGCAGCGAGCGCGATTCCGGCGCCCGCTGCGGTACCACGCAGGATCTGCCGCCGGGACAAGCGGTTCTCGGGCTCCATGAGTCCTCCTCGCGTGGCGATCGAGCGAGGTCATGTTCTCCGGACGAAGGCCAAAGTGAAACAAGTTCTACCCGCTTGGAGCAGGCGCCGACAGTCGGGCTCGGCCGGTCACCTCAACCGGCACGGACATTCGGGCGAACCGTTCAGTCCTGCGCGCGAACCAGGTCCAGCGCGCGGCCGAGGGTGGCGAGCCGATCGGCGACCGTCTCGCCCGCCGGGTACAGCCGGACCGTGCCGACCCCGGCGGCACGCCAGACGCGCAGCCGTTCGGCCACCATCGGTTCGGTGCCGATCAGCGTCGTGCCGAGCACCATCTCGTCGGTCACCAGCCCGGCCGCGCCTTCGCGGTCGCCCGCCTGCCAGCGCTCCCGCACCGCCGCGGCGACCTCCGCCCAGCCTTGCCGGCTGTAGGCGTTGTTGTAGAAGTTCGTCTTCGCCGAACCCATCCCGCCGAGACTGAACGCGAGTTCGGCCTTGCGGCCGGCGACCATCCCGCGCAGCTCGTCCTCGTCCCGGGCGAAAGCGACCTCCGCGCCTTGGCAGACTTCGAGGTCCGCCCGAGACCGGCCCGCCTTCGCGAGGCCGGCGTCGAGATGCGAGAAGTAGGCTTGCGCCCCTTCCGGGACGAAACTCGTGCCCAACCAGCCGTCCGCGATCTCCCCGGTCAGCTCCAGCAACTTCGGCGACAGCGTGGCCAGATGGATCGGGATGCCCGGATTCGGCGTCGTCGACAGCCGCATCGGCCTGCTCTCACCCGGCAGCGGGATCTCGAACTCCGCGCCGGAGAACGAGATCTTCTCGCCCGCGAACGCCTGGCGGATGATCGTGACCGTTTCCCGCATCCGCGTCAGGGGCCGGGCGAACGAAACGCCGTGCAGGCCCTCGATCACCTGCGGCCCCGAGGCGCCGAGCCCGAGGGCGAACCGGCCGCCGGAAAGCTCCGAAAGCGTCAGCGCGGCCTGCGCGATCGCCACCGGGGTCCGCGTGCCGAGCTGGATGATGCCCGAGCCGAGCCGGATGCGCTCGGTGCGCGCGGCGAGATAGCCGAGCACGGACGGCGCGTCGGAACCCCACGCCTCGGCGACCCAGCAGTCGTCGAGACCGAGTTTTTCCGCCTCCAGCACGAAATCCAGCGTCTCCCGCCAGCCGCGCGAAGCCTCGACCGTGGTCGCCGCCCGCATCACGCGCGGCCCGCCTCGGCCCGCTCCTTGATCGCCGCGAGGGTCCCGGTCATCGCCTTTTCGAACTCGCGCAGCCGGACGAAGACGATCTTCTCCTCCTTGTCCGGCATCTGGTCGATGGCCAGCGAGAGTCCCGACCGCCCGGGCCCCAGCTGCATCCATTGCCGCAGCTTCGTCCCGCCGTTCTCGGGCTCCAGCGTGAAGCGCCACAGGGCGGTGGGGGTTTCGGGATCCATCACGGCCCAGGTGAAGACCCGCGGCTCGTCGCATTCAACGACGTGCGAGGTGGTTTCCCACTCGCCGAGCGCGTCGTGCCTGTTGCGGCCGACGAACCGCCTGCCGACCGCGGCCCCGCCGTCGGCGCCGTCGCACCATTCGGCCGCCTGGAGTTCCTGGCTCATCTCCGGCATCAGCCGGACGTCGGAGACGATCGCCCAGACCCGCTCCGGATCCGCGTCGACCCACGCCTGGACCTCGACCGTCGGTTTGTCGGCGTACTTGGCGCCCGTCCACTCCATCGTGATCCCGCCTCCCGTGCTCGTGACCTCGATAGTTTCGTAGATAGACTTAGCTTGTCAAACCGTCCTGCGCGGCGAAGCGGCGCAGGACGTCGGGCCGGCTCGCGAGCTTCGGCGGGTAGCCCGCCCCGAGCCGCGCCCGCGTGTTCCCGGCGGTGAGCGGCCCGGCGCAGTGCGCGCAGACGACCTCGGCGTGCGTGTCGTGGCCGCACGTGTCGTGATGAAGCGTGATCGGCGGCCCGGCCTCTTCGGCGAGCCAGCGGTCACCCCAGCGCGACATCGCGGCGAGCACGCCGTAGAAATCCGCGCCCTTCTCGGTCAGCACGTAGTCGTAACGGACCGGTTCGGCCTGGTAGGCGCGCTTTTCCAGCAGCCCTTCACCGACGAGGCGGCGCAGCCGGTCGGCGAGGGTGTTCCGCGCGATGCCGAGTTCCTGCTGGAACTCGTCGAACCTGCGGATCCCGTAGAACGCCTCCCGCAGGACCAGCGGCGTCCACCAGTCACCGAGCAGGTCCATGGTGCGCGCGATCGAGCACGGCCACTGCGCGAACGAAGTCCGTTTCATACCTGCGAGCCTACGCCCGACGAAATTGATCCGGTCATTGCTCCACCCATTCCGCGATACTCATGCAGCGGCACGAAATGTTGCGATCCGATCAAGAAGATCCCGCGCATTAATATCACCCACTCTCTTCCTCACGCATTCCGACAGCGGCCGCAAACGATCCCGCGTCCGCGCGGAACGGATTCCGTACGCGATCTCCATCGCGGCGAGGCCGACCTCCGCCGCCTGGTCGAGATCGCCTTCCAGCGCGTGGTCCACCGCCAGCCAGATCATCGTCAGCGACCGGCTGCGCACCATGTCCGGGCCGTAGCCGTCGATGGCCTCCACAAGCGCGGGAATGGCCTCACGACTGTGACGGACGTCGACGATTCTGGCGAGCTCGGTGCGCACCGTGCCGATCATCGCGGCCATGTCGTTGACGGTGAAGAAAGCAGACCAGGACGGCACAGTGTCCCCGAGCGAACCGGCGAACTGTTCCGAGGCAAGGGAAATCTTGTCCAGCGCCTGCCGGACCTCACCGAGCAGCGCGTAGGCCCATGCCTCGTTCGCCGACAGGATCGCCTGCGACAACGGCCTTCCCGCCCGGCGCGCCGCGAGCTGGCCGCGACCGAACTGCTCCAGCGCCTCCGCCGGGGAACGGTGGTGAAGATACATCCGGCCGAGCCGGTAGCGGATGTTGGCGACGAGATCGTCGTTGCCGGACCGCCCCGCGAGATCGAGCGCGCGGCGGAAGTGCCGCTCCGCCCTGACCGGGCGGCCGGAGTCGAATTCCGTCCAGCCCTTGAGGTTGTGCAGATCCGCGACCACACCCGCCAGCCGCCGGGCCTGCGCTTCGGACATCATCCCCCGCCGCAGTGCCGCGCCGTATGGCTCCAGCACGCGCAGCAGTTCCCGGCAGGATCCGCCACCCTCTCGATAGTCACGCGCCCGGAGCGCGGCGATGACGCCCTCCAGCCGGTCGATGTCGGCCTGCCCGACCCGCATCGGGAGCCGCTCAATCACGGCGGCGCCCCTGGGCCCGCGACCGGGCAGGCTCGGTCCCGGATCCGAACCGGGACGGGGTCTCGACCCACCGTCTGCGCGGTCCGTAACCCGCGTCCCGTCGCGTTCGGTCTTCCTTGGGAATGACGATGGTGATTCGCACACCCATTGCTGCTCCCCTCCAGATCCACAACGATCGAGCTCGCCGAGGTCCAGGACGGAGCCACGCCGATCTCCTGGAAACACTTGAACGACGCAACGATTATGCTAACCGCGGGAAATATCGATTCACTCCGCCGAATGGTTGGCCATTTCCATTCACCGGAATATGCACGTGCGGAATCTCTTTCCTTTGCACGAATGATCGCCATTCCCGGACCGCTCACCGCGCGTACTCGAAGCGGACCGTGCGTGAGCGTCTGAGACGCAGCTCTCAGCCGAACGTGTGAAAGTTGTCGTCTCGGGTCACGAAAACGCTTCACATTGCGTTATCAATGATTGAAGATCAACAGCAACCGAACGTAAGGGGCTGAACCGTTGGACAAGGAAAGCGACCTCATCCGGGGGACGATCGTCTTCGGCCTGCGCACTTTCGGTGCGGACCCCCTGCCCGTCCAGGCCGATCTCGAATACGACCCCGAAGACCCGTACGCCGTCGTAGTGGCCTACCACTCGGGCGGCGGAACGGTCCGGTGGATGTTCGGCCGTGACCTCCTGGCGGACGGCCTCCTCACCCCATCGGGTGAAGGCGACGTGATCATCAGCCCGGCCGACGACACCTCGATCGTGATCTTCGCGCTCAGCGCGCCCGACGGCTGCGCGGTCCTCGAAGCCTCGGCGCAGGAACTGGCCGAGTTCCTCGACCGCACGTACGACGCGGTTCCCGCCGGGTCCGAGCAGGAGTGGTTCGACTTCGACCAGGAGATGGCCAAGCTCGTCACCGAGTCCTGACGGACGCGGGAACGCATTCAGAGGACGAAACGCGAAAGACGGGTGGCGGCACCGGCCGTGCGACGCCACCACCCGCGCCGGGTCAGCCGAGTTCGCGGAGCCCCGGGACGACCTGCTCGGAGAACGAGCGCAGGAACCGCTCCTGGTCGTGGCCAGGGCCGTGGAACACGAGGTGGTTGAAGCCCGCCTCGACGTACGGCTTGATCTGCTCGACGGCGTCGGCCGGGTCCGAGGTGACGATCCAGCGGCGCGCGACCTGGTCGATCGGCAGCGCGTCCGCGGCCTTCTCCATCTCCGCCGGGTCCTCGATGCCCGCCTTCTGCTCCGGCGTCAGCGACAGCGGCGCCCAGAACCGGGTGTTCTCCAGCGCCTGCTCCGGATCCGGGTCGTAGGACAGCTTGATCTCGATCATCTTGTCGATGTCGCCGGTGCTGCGGCCGGCCTGCTCCGCGCCTTCCGCGACCGCGGGCAGCAGCTTCTCGGTGTAGAGGTCCATCCCCTTGCCGCTGGTGCAGATGAAACCGTCGCCCTGCTTGCCGACGTACTTCGCCATCACCGGGCCGCCGGCCGCGATGTAGATCGGGACGCCGCCCTCGGGACGGTCGTACACGGTGGCGTCGGTGGTCTGGTAGTACTCGCCCTCGAACGTGACGCGCTCTTCGGACCACAGCTTGCGCATCAGGTCGATCGCCTCGCGCAGCCGGGCGAACCGCTCCTTGAACGCGGGCCACTCGATCCGGGCGACCGCGACCTCGTTGAGGGCCTCACCGCTGCCGACGCCGAGCAGCACGCGTCCGGGGTACAGGCTGCCGAGGGTGCCGAACGCCTGCGCGACCACGGCCGGGTTGTAGCGGAAGGTCGCCGTCAGCACGCTGGTGCCGAGAACCACCCGCTCGGTGCGCTCGCCGACCGCCGCCATCCAGGCGAACGAGAACGGCGCGTGCCCGCCCTGGTGCCGCCAGGGCTGGAAATGGTCGCTGACCATCACACTGTCCAGCCCGACCTGCTCGGCGAGCACGGAGTACTCGACGAGGTCGCGCGGGCCGAACTGCTCGGCCGACGCCTTGTAACCGATCTTCAGTGCCATCCGGGGTCACCACCTGGGCTCTTGGGTTGTTCCGCTCTTCACCTTGGCACAGAGTCGATCAGGTTCGCCCATCCCTCGATGTGTCGGGAACACCACTCCGCCAAAGGGAATGCGTGACCGCGGACCGTGGAAAGGCCCCGTACCCGCCCTCACCTTCCAGGACCGGCACCTGGTGATGAACTGTGCCGCCTGCGCCGTCACCTGTGCATCGTGCTGGGCGGAGTTGTGATCGGGGAGTCGAACCCCACGCTGCCCGCCACGTGCCAGGAGGTGGACCGGAGTACCGCCGGTCCTCGGCTCGTGCCCGCTTCCCGGAGGGCTACTTGCTTTCCACGGTCAGTCCAGGAGATCGGTCTCCCAGTTGGTGCGCTGGATCTCGACGTCGACCACCCGGATCTCCCCCGCGACCCGATCCGCGCGGGATCGCAGTTCCGCGACCGGAAGCGCGGACAGATACCGGAGTTCCGAGCGGAGCTGACGGCCGTAGCCACCCTGGTTGCGCCCGGCCGCGGCGTCGGCGGCCGCGGTGAGGACGCCGTGCCGGAGCCGGAGGACGTCGCGGCGCGCGATCGCGTCGGTGATCGTGCCTTCCCCGAGCGGGGTGGCGGCGTTGGTGCGGTTGATCCGCTGGATCAACGATTCCAGTTCGCCCAGCGCGGTTTCGACGTCGACGAGCAGGGCGGCGGCGTCTTCCGACGGCTCCTCGCCTTCCTGGTGCCGCGCGTTGTCGACGATCCGGGAACGCAGTGCCTCCACCTTCTTCGTCGCGTCGGCGCGCAGTGCGAGCGCTTCGGCCAGTTTGATCGGGGACATGCCGGGAAGTATCGCCAAGATCGACGGCCGCCGCATCCCGTTTTCAGGCCGTCAGCGAATACGCCCGGTACGAGGAGTCCGGCTCGGTGAACTCGATCCCGTTCTCGTCCATGGCGTTGAAGACGGTGAAGCGGCCACTCGGGAAGACGAAGCCGAGTGCGACCATGCGCCCCGCCACGTCGTGGCTCACGGATTGCAGAAGCTCCACGTCCTGGAGCACCTGACCCTCCAAAGCGGACAGTTCGGGGCAGACGTCCCGCCGCCACCGCAGCGGGCTGGGTTCCGCCGGGTCGCCCCAGTCCCATTCGGACTTCCCGTACGGGTCGATCGTGTTCCAGGTCAGGGAGACCTCGTCGAACTTCCAGTGCGTGATCTCCAGCCGCTCGTCGCCGAAGTCCACCACGACAGGCGCGTCCTCGAGCCATTCGTCGTACTGGACGAACCACGTCAGGTGGACGTGTTGGAGCCGTTTGCCCACCAGGGAGACGAGCCGATCGCCGTGTTCTCCCCGGATCTTCCCGAGTCCGGAGAGCCACACGGGTTCATAACCCTCGATGTCGAAGAAAGCCACCCGGTGAGTATGCCCCGCGGCTCAGGCCGCCGACGGCTCCAGCGCGGATCTTGACCGCGCCGTCCTGCTTCTTCTGGAAGATCTCCAGCAGGCCGGCGCTGTCGGTGATGAGCGGCATGACGTCGTCGATCCAGTGCCGGACGTAGTCGATGGCCGCGTACACGACGCTGAGCCGGCCGACGGCGGCCTTCTCGGTGATCTTCGCGCCGACCGGGGCACCGTGCGTCCGGCAAACCTCGCCGGTCCGTGCCACCGTGGACGGATGCGAACCCGGATGCTCGCCGTCACCGTCGACTGCCGTGAGGCCGAGGCACTGGCCGCGTTCTGGAAGGAAGCGCTCGGCTACCCCGAAACCGAACGGTGGACCGACGGTCACGGCGTGACCTATGTCGAGTTGAAGGGCCCGGACGCCCCGAGCCTGCTCTTCCAGCCGGTGCCCGAGCGGAAGTCGGTCAAGAACCGGCTGCACCTCGACGTCGCCCCCATCGAACTCGAGCAGCGCGAAGAAGTCGCCAGGCTCGTGTCGCTCGGCGCCAAGGTCGTCGAAGATCCGGAGTCGGACCCGTGGGTGGTCATGAGCGACCCGGAGGACAACGAGTTCTGCGTGCTGCCACGCCGCTGAAGACTCGTGAGTGGTGCCGGCTGGCCTCAGGTCCAGTCCGTGAAGACAGGATGTGGGACGTTCGACGTCCCACATCCTTCACCGTCGATCCGGACATCCGCCCTCGCAGGTCAGGCGCAGGCAGATGAATACGAGTCCGTTCTCACCAGCCTCACCACTCACGACCCGCTAAGCGGCCTCGCCGGTGCGAGCGGCTCGCTCGGAATGCAGCCCCAGCATTTCCAGCAGCATCCGGCAGTCCGTCGCGTCGCGGGCGTTCGCGACCACCGCTTCGGTCGCCTTGCGCAGCACGGCCGCCCGCACGGTCGTAGCCCCACCGTCGACGAGCTCCCCGGCCGGACGCAGTTCCTCGAACAGGTTCCCCATGACCCACCTCCGTGTTCCCTTTCGTTGATACCCGATCCCGGCCGGGAAGGCCCCCTGCCTTCTTGCTGTTCCGGCGGCGGTCACACGGATTTCTCCCTAGACTGGTCTCATTCGGACGAGCGGACGGAGCAGGACCTGACCACCGAGTTGCGCGGGAAGATCGTGACCTTGACCCCCGTCACCGAGGCCCACGTCCCGGAACTGCGGCGGATCCGCGGCACGGACGGGGTGAGAGCCCGCTGGGGTTCGGTCGAGGACTCCCCCACCTGGCCGTTCGACGATCCCTCGACGGCCCGCTTCACCGTGCTGGAGGACGGCGTAGTCCGCGGCTTCGTGCAGTACGGCGAAGAGGACGACCCGATGTACCGGCACGCGTCGGTCGACCTCTTCCTCGACCCGGCCGCGCACGGCCGGGGCTTGGGGACGGACACGGTCCGCACGATGGCGCGCCATCTCCTGCACGATCGCGGGCACCACCGGCTGGTGATCGACCCCGCCGCCGACAACGACGCCGCCGTCCGCTGCTACAAGGCCGTCGGGTTCCGCGAGGTCGGGGTGATGCGCCGCTACGAACGCGACACCGAGGGCGACGGCTGGCACGACGGACTGCTGATGGATTTGCTCGCCGAAGATCTCACGTAGCGCGTCAGCGCGACTCCGAGCAGTACGACCGCCATCCCGGCGAGCACCCGCGGACCGAGGTCCTCGCCGAGCACGATCGCGCCCAGCGCGACCGAGACGACGGGCAGCAGGTAGCCGACGGTCGCCGCGGAGGTCGCGCCTTCGTCCGCGATGAGCCGGTAGTTGAGGTAGAAGGTGACGCCGGTGCCGAAGATCCCGAGGACGACGACGGCGATCACCGCGGTCAGGTTCAGCGGCCCGGCGGGCGCCGCGTCGAACGGCAGCGCGAGCGCGCTCAGCCCGGTCGCGGTCAGCAGCTGCGCGGCGGAGATCGCGATCGGCCCGCCCTGGCCGACGAGTTTCCGCCCCATGTAAGCGAAAGCGACGGCGTAACTGAGGCCAGCGCCGAGCAGGGCCAGCGTCCCCCAGCCGAGCAGGCCACTCTTCTGCCAGGGCGCGAAGATCAGCAGGATGCCGGCGAACCCGAGGATCAGCCCGCCCACCCGGAGAGCGGTGACCCGGCGTTCGGCGCCGATCCCGATGCCGATCAGCAACGACCACAGCGGGGTCGTCGCGTTCATCACCCCCGCGATACCGGAATCGACGGTCAGCTCACCGATGCCGAACAACGCGAACGGCAACGCGTTGCAGAAGAAGGCGGCGACGAGGAGCCTGCCCCAGATCCGGCGGCCGCGCGGCAGGCGTTGCCCGGCCCGCCGGCTCAGCACGAGAAGGACCGCCGCGCCGAGAGCGCAGCGGACGACGGTGAGCTGAACGGGCGGCAGCCCGGTCAGCGCCAGCTTGATCCACAGGAACCCCGATCCCCACAACAGGGCGAGAACGCCCATCCGGGCCAGGGTTCCCGGTGCGCCGATGCTCACTTCGTTCCTTTCGCCGGGCCGCTCGATACCTCTCCAAGCTGCCTCGCGCGATTCGTCAGGACAAGTGAAAAGATCTACACCGACGTTAAGCGGTCCTACATGTTCCGAAAGGGTCCCGGCCGTGGCCGCCGCGTAGAGCGGCCACGGCCGGTTTCCGAGGAGATCAGTACTCGCCGGGTTGTTCGCAAGCGGAACAGGGCCTGCTCACATTTCGCGGTCGCGCATGATCCACCTCCCTTTCGCCCGGCGCACCGGTGGGGAACGGGCGCGTTCTCGCACAGTTTGGGGGCTCTCTTCACGGCTCCGCACACCCAGTGGCCGTGTTGTGACCCAGGTAATGGGAAGGTTGTGGCACGATCTGCCGCGGTGCGGGAAGAAAGGTGCTTCTGGTGACCGAGAATTCCGGTTCGGTCAGCTCCGGGGAAACCGGGAAAGCACGCGCGGAACCTCGGCCGGTTTCGACGGCGGCGCTGGCGTTCGGGCGCGCGCTGCGGCAGCGACGGCAGGCCAAAGGCCTCGCGCTGCGCGAACTCCAGAAACTGGCCTATGTCGACAAAAGCCTCATCAGCCGGGTCGAACGCGGGCTCACCCCGCCGAGCGCGGAATTCGCCGAATCCTGCGATCGCGCGCTGGAGGCGGGCGGGACCCTGATCGTCCTCGCCGAGGCCGCCCGCGCGGAACCGTACGTTCACCTTCCCCCGCCACCGAGCCATTTCGTCGGCCGCGAAGAACACTTCGCCCTGCTCGACGAAAAAGTGTTCACCGGACAGGACAAAGTGGTGTTCGTGGCCGGGCCGCCCGGGGTCGGGAAGACCGCGCTCGTGCTGAATTGGGCGAACCGGCGCCAGGAGGAGTTCGACGCCGTCCTCTGGTCGGATCTGCGCGGGTACGCGGCGGGCTCCCCCGCGCAACCCGCCGACATCCTCGACGACCTTCTCCGGTGCGTCGGCGTCCGCCCCGACCGCGTCCCCGCCGAGGAGCACATGCGGCTCGCGCTCCTGCGCGGGCTGTTGCGCGGCCAGCGCACCCTCGTGGTGCTGGACAACGCGCTCGACTCACACCAGGTGCGGCCGGTGCTGCCCGGCACCCCGGACACCACCGTGCTGATCACCAGCAGGCGGCGACTCTCCGGACTCGTCGTCGGCAGCGGCGCGGTCCAGGTTTCCGTGGAACCGTTGGAAGATCTCGAAGCGACGCGGCTCATGGCCGAGCTCATCGGCGACGAACGCGCGGCGGGCGACCCCGAAGGCGTCGGGAGGCTCGTCCGGTTGTGCGCGGCGCTGCCGCTGGCGGTGAACATCGCCGCCGAACGGGTCGCCACGCATCCGCACCAGAGCGTCGGCGACCTCGCCCGCGAACTCGTCGCCGAGGGCCGGCGCCTGGAGCTGCTCGCGGTCGACGACGACGCCGTCGGGGTCCGGGCCGCCTTCAGCTGGTCCTACCGCGCGCTCGAAGCCGACACCGCCCGCATGTTCCGGCTCCTCGGTCTCCACCCCGGCCCGCGTTTCCCCGCCGGCGCGGCGGCGGCGCTCGCCGGACTGCCCGAACCCGACGCGCGGCGGCTGCTCGACAAGCTCGCGCAGGCGCATCTCGTGCAGCAGGTCGGCGCGCGGTACTACCGCTTCCACGACCTGCTCCGCGTCTACGCCGCCGAGGAGGCCACCGCCGAGCAATGGCGGGACGAGCGGCAGGCGGCGGTCACCCGGCTGACGCAGTGGTACCTCTACGGCGCCAACGCGGCGAGCTGGACGCTGACCCCGGCCCGCGACCACCACATCGACCTGGGTCCCGCGCCCGAAGGCGTCGAGCCGCTCCGCTTCGCCACGTTCGACGAGGCCTACATCTGGTGCGCGTCGGAGATGCCGAGCATCACCGGCATCGCGCGGCTGGCACTGGACTACCGGCTGTACGAGACCGGGTGGCGGCTGCCGGTCGAACTGTTCGACTACCACCTGCTCGGCAGGCCGTGGCAGACGTGGATCTCCAGCCACGAGGTCGCGATCGAATCCGCCGAGACGGGCGGCGACCTCGGCGGGCTGGCGTGGTCGGCGATCAATCTCGCCGAGGCGCACCGGCGGCGCGGGGACCTCGGCCGCGCACACGAACTGTTCGGCCGGGCCGTCGAGATCTCGAAGGAGATCGGCGAGAACCCGAGCCTCGGCTGGGCGCTGGTGGGGCTCGGGAACATCGCGCACGAACGCGAGGACTACCCCGAGGCCGTGCGGCTCGTCGAAGAGAGCGTGGCGGTGAACACGCGGATCGGGTACCAGCTCGGCGAAGCGACCTCGCGGGTCCACCTCGGCCGCGCCTACCGCGATCTCGGCGAACGGGACCTCGCCCTCGATCACGGTCGCCGCGCCTACGAGGCCTACGCGAAGGACGCCGACCAGCACGGCATGGGCTTCGCGCTGGTGCCGCTCGCCCGGACCTGCCGCCGGTTCGGCGATCCGGAGCAGGCGCTCGGATACTGCGAGCAGGCGCTGACCGCCTACCGGAACTGCGGTGACGTCTGGGGACAGGCCGACGCGCTCGACGAACGCGGCTGCGCGCTGGCCGCGCAAGGTCACGCCGAAGAGGCCATGACGGTCTGGCGCGACGCGCTCCAGCTCGTCATGGATCTCGACGACCGCAAGGCGAACGTGCTGCGCGGCCGCCTCGAAGGCGCCGTCTAGAGCCGCACCGGGAGGTTGTGCAGGCCGCGGGTGATCGCGCTCGGCCACCACACGAGCCGGTCCTCGGGCACGGTCAGCGTCATCGACGGCGCGCGGCCGAACAGCGTCTCCAGCGCCGCGGACGCCTGCATCCGCGCGAGCGCGGCGCCGATGCAGATGTGCGGGCCGACGCCGAACGCCACGTGCCGCACCGGCCGTTCGCCCGGCCGGAAAGCCAGCGGCTCCGGGTGGACCTCCGGATCGCGATTGGCCGCCAGCAACGACAACAGGATCGGGTCGCCCGTCTCCATCCGCTGCCCGGCGAGTTCCATCGGCTCGGTGACGAACCGCCAGCTGGTGTTCTGCAGCGGGGTGTCGCGGCGCAGGACCTCCTCGACGACGAGCGTCAGGTACGAGCCGTCGGCGCGGGCGCGGGCCGCTTCCTCCGGATGCGTGATGAGGGTCAGCGCGGTGGACGCGATGAGGCTGATCGTCGTCTCGTGCCCGGCGATCAGGGAGAGGAACGCCGTCGCGGCGACCTCGTCGTCGGTCAGCCTGCCGTCGGCCTCCTGGGTGAGCAGGTCGCTGATCAGGTCCGCGCCGGGTTCGGCGCGTTTGCGCGCGACGACGTCGGCGAGCAGCGCGTCCAGGTCGTCGGTCGCCTTGAGCATCGACGCCATGTCGGTGACGTCGCCGGCGGCGACCACCAGCGCGGGCGGGCGGACCTCGTCCAGCAGGCTGTCCGGGATGCCGATCAGCTCGCAGATCGACCGGATTCCCAGCGGGTACGCGAAATCCTCGACGAGGTCGCCCTCGCCCCGGTCCAGGATCGGGTCCAGCAGTTCGTTCGCGAGCTGATGCGTGCGGTCCCGCATGTGCTGCAGGCGGCGCGGGCCGAACGCGCCGGCGCAGGCCTTGCGCAGCCGCGCGTGCTCCTCGCCCTCGACGTTGTTCATGTGCCCGATGAGTGTCGGCCGGTGGTCGGCGGGCAGGCCGAGGTTCGCCTTGCGCCAGTGGTCCGCGGCGATGGACGGGCATTTGGACAACCGCGGGTCGGCCATCGCGGAAACGACGTCCGCGTGCCGGGTCAGCAGCCAGGTCCAGGTGTCGCCGGGCAACGGAAGCCGGAACGCCGGAGCGTTCGTACGAAGCCATTCGTAAGCGGGAGAGGGATTTCTGTCGAATTCCGGACCGAACATCACAGGGACCGCGGCGGCGTCATATGCGGCATCAGGCATACGGGCCACCCTGCCAGCTGAGGGCGGCCCCGGATCCGGCGAACGCAGGTATTGCCGTGTCTCACGCGATCGTCAACGCGGTCCCCCTGTCACCCCCTTGCGGTGACCCAGCAAGATCGAAGCGGGTGCGGTGCGTGACGAATGGAGGTGGACCCCGTCAGCGAGTTCGGCAAGCACGACCGTGACGCGGTTTCGGAGCGGCCGCCCGGTTCGCTCCGGGGTTTCGCCGACACCGTCGGCCTCGCCGCCGCCCGCGTCTGGCGGCTGCGTGGTCGCGCCTGGAACACCCTGCGGCATCCGGCGGGGTGGGAACTGTGGCGACTGCCGCCCGCGGCGGTCTTCTGGATGCTCGGCACCGAGATCGCGGTCGCGTTCTGGGCTCTGTACAGCGGTTTCAAGGCCACCGCCACGACCACGGACCTCGTCCGCTTCGGCGTGATCGCGGGCTGCGCGATCTGGTACCTCATCCAGACGCAGCATCCCGAGGAGCAGCGCCGCGCCGACGACCGGCAGGGCGAGCACATCGACCA
Organism: Amycolatopsis sp. NPDC089917; assembly: GCF_040684635.1. Classification (NCBI taxonomy): domain Bacteria; kingdom Bacillati; phylum Actinomycetota; class Actinomycetes; order Pseudonocardiales; family Pseudonocardiaceae; genus Amycolatopsis; species Amycolatopsis sp. NPDC089917. The sequence continues at coordinate 60,874 of NZ_JBFBGL010000004.1, forward strand.
GACCGCCGTCTGGCTGGGCAGCGCGGCCGTCCTCCTGCCGCCCGCCTTGTCGCTGGCGCTGTTGCTGATGGTGCGCGTGCAGCGCTACTCCATCGCGCACAAGGCCATGACGACGTTCCTGTTCACGACCGCCGCGCACGCCGCCTCCATCCTCGGCGTGCACGTGATCACCCAGCTGACGCCCCTGCACACCTGGCTCGAATCGGGAACGCTCCCCCAGCGGGCCGGCGACATCGCGATCGCCGCCGTCGCCCTGGTGGGCGCCGCGCTCTGGTACTTCGCGTCCCAAACGCTCCTGATCAGCATCGCGCGCGGCCTGGCGTGGGGCGGCTGGCGACGGCAGAAGCTGATCGGCAGCTGGGCCGACAACGCGGACTTCGTCTACGCGCTGCAGCTCGCCGCGTGCACCACGATCCTCGGCGCGGTCAACATCGCGCTCGTGCCGCTGGTGATGATCGGCGTCGCGCTGCGCTCGACCCGGCTGTCGCAGACGCTGGCGGACACGATCGCGCGCAGCCAGCGCGACCGGAAGACCGGGCTGCTGACCGAGGACTCCTTCCACGCCCCGGCCGCCTTGCGGCTGCTCGAAGACCAGACCGACCGGCGGCCGACCGCGTTCCTGATGCTGGACCTCGACCACTTCAAGCAGTGGAACGACAAGTACGGCCATTCCGGCGGCGACATCGTGCTCGGCTGTGTCAGCGCCGTGCTCCGGCAGAACACTCGCGCGACGGACGTCGTCGGGCGGTGGGGCGGCGAGGAGTTCTCGGTCCTGCTGCCGGACACGACCCGCGAAGAGGCGATGCGGATCGCCGAGCGGATCCGGGAGGCCGTCGCGAGGACCGCCATCACCGGGCTGACCGAACTCGCCAGCGGCCACGCCACCAACGAACCCCGCGCGGTGGGGCCGATCCACGGCTGCACCGTGTCGATCGGTGTCGGGCTCTCGCCCGAGCACTCGACGGACTACGGCGAGCTCTTCCGCGCGGCGGACACGGCCATGTACCAAGCGAAGCGGAGCGGACGGAACCGGGTGGTCCTGGCGCCTTCCACCGTTCCTCCTTCGCCGCGGGCGCCGATGTCGCCGTTGAGCCGGGCCGTGGACGCACGCCGGGACTGACGCGTTCAGTCCTCTGAATGCGCTCGGGGGTCCGGGACCGCGTTGTGTCATGAGCACGATGTCACGTATGGGGCCCAACCCCGGCCCCATACGTGACATTCCGGAGCACCTCCGAAGACCCGCGTCAGCGGCGGGTCACGAGGCGGGTCTCGAGGAGGTCGTCGACCACCCGGGTCTCGACGCCGGCCCGCCGCTCGAACATCGAACCGCGCAACGGCCACAGTGTGACCAGCACGATCCCCACCGCGGACAGCGCGGCCAGCACCAGCGCGGCGACGAACTGGGCGGCGCCGTCGGTCGCCGTGCTCAGCACCGCGAACCCGATCAGCACGATCGCGGTGGGCAGCACCGCGGCCAGCACGACCAGCGCGGCGGGCGTGCGGCGCAGGTCCCGGCGCCGCGTGGTCAGCCAGGCGGCGAGCAGGCAGGCGAACGACGCCCCCAGCAGGCAGGCGCCCGCCGTGTCGCTCAGCCGGTGCCAGCCCAGCGCGATGGTGGACGACGCGACCCAGGCGACGGCGACACCGCCCAGCCCGATGATCACCGGACGGAACCGCTGGGGCAGAACGAAAGCGAATGCCATCAGGATCGCCATGGCGGCGCTGACGTGCCCGCTCGGGAAGCTGTTGTGGCCCGGTCCGCGACCGCCGTCGGGCAGGTCGGGGCGTTCGAGGACGTACAGCTTGAGCAGTTGCGCGGCGACGAGCGGGAACACGAGGACGATCAACGCGGGGACGATGAGGCCGGGTTTGCGGCGAAGGAGCGCCAGGCCGATCAGCACGATCCCGGCGGCGCCGATCACGAGCACCATGTCCTGGTCCCGCAGCGGCCCGGCCCAGTCCATTGTGGACCACTGGCCGGACTGCGCGCTGCGGACGACGCCGTTCTCCGCGAGCTGGCCCGCCGACGTGTGCACGAAGAGCACGAACGTCACGACGAACGCGGCGGCCAGTCCCAGCCCGGTGGCGAGCTGGAACACGGCCCTGGACAGGGTGCGCCTGGTCTCGGCGTGCCGTCCGGGCAGCGGACGGTGGGCGGGGGTCGGTTTCGCTTCGGGGGTGAGAACGGCCATGGGTCCCACTGTCCCCAGGCCGTTTCGCCATGAGGTCCGGACAATGTCATGGTTCTGCTACAAGATCGAGCCGAGTCGCACACGCGCGTCGACATCCGAATAATGGCGACGTGGCAAGTGTCCTAGTGATCGAAGACGACGCGTCCGTCCGGGAGGGACTGGAACTCGCGCTGCGCCGGCAGGCGCACACCGTCCACACCGCCGAGAGCGGTGAGCTCGGCCTGGAGAAACTGCGGGTCTTCCAGCCCGACATCGTCGTGCTGGACCTGATGCTGCCCGGGATCGACGGCTTCGAGACCTGCCGCCGCATCCGCGCGGCGGGCGAGGTGCCGATCATCATGCTCACCGCCCGCAGCGACGACTTCGACATCGTGGCCGGGCTGGAGGCGGGCGCCGACGACTACGTGACCAAGCCGATCGAACCCCGCGTGCTCGACGCCCGGATCCGGGCGGTGCTGCGGCGCGCGGTGAGCGAGAAGCCGTCGAGCGAGGAAGACCCGGCCGTCGAGCGGCACGGCCACCTGGTCATCGACCGGGCCGGGCTGGTGGTCACGAAGAACGGCGAACCGGTCTCGCTCACGCCGACCGAGCTGAAACTGCTGCTGGAGCTGTCGCGCACGCCCGGTCAGGTCTACAGCCGCCAGCAGATCCTCTCCGCCGTCTGGGACCACGACTACCTCGGCGACTCCCGGCTGGTCGACGCCTGTGTCCAGCGGCTTCGCGCCAAGATCGAGGACGTTCCCGCGAAACCCGACCACGTCCAGACCGTCCGCGGCTTCGGGTACCGGTTCGGCCGTTCATGAGGCTGCTCTCCGGGCTGCGGCCCCGGCTCATCCTGGCGTTCGCGGCGATGACGATCATCGGCGCGGCGGCCGCGGCGGGGGCCAGTTACGTCTCGGCCCGCAACGCGATCCTCGAAGCGGTCCAGGACGCGGCGATGAACCAGCTCAAGGACCGGGTCGGCGCCTACGGCCGTCCGTTGTCCACGCCACCGACCCAGGAGCAGCTCAACGACTTCGCGGGCAGCCTGCGGTTGAACGCCGTCGCGGTCTACCGGAACCTGCGGTCGGTCAACGGCCCGGACCTGACCACGTTCTCCCCCGAGCTGCGGCAGACCGTCGCGAACGACATCCGCATCCAGTTCCAGCGCGTGGATCGCGACACCACCCCGGAACTGCTGGTCGGCCTGCCGGTGCTGGCCCGGCAGCCGGACGGCTCGATGCGGTCCAGCGGCGTCGAGGTGTACTCGCTCACGTCGCTCGTCCAGCAGCAACAGGCCATCGACGAACTGGCGAAGTACGCCTGGCAGACAGCCGCGCTCGCGCTGCCGCTGGCCGCCGCGCTCGCCCTGCTCGCGGCGAGACAGGTGCTGCGGCCCGTCCGCGCGCTCAACACCGCCGCCGCCCAGCTCGGCGAAGGAAGGCTCGACGTCCGCCTGCCCGCGAAGGGGTCAGACGAACTCGCCGAACTGGTCACGACCTTCAACAACACCGCCGCCGAGCTGGAGCGCACGGTCGGCGAGCTGAGAGCCATGGAGGCCGACGCTCGCCGGTTCGTCGCCGACGTCTCGCACGAACTCCGCACACCGCTCGCGGCGATGAACGCGGTCACCGACGTCCTGGACGAGGACGCGGAGGAGCTGCCGCCGGACACCGCCGTCGCGGCGCGGCTGGTCTCGGGCGAGACCCGCAGGCTGACCCGGCTCGTCCAGGATCTGGTCGAGATCTCCCGGTTCGACGCGGGCCGCGCCGAACTCGTGCTCGACGAGTGGGATCTCGCGACGGCGATCCGGGACAGTCTCGATGCCCGCGGCTGGCGCGACGGCGAAGACCTGACCGTCGACCTGCCGGAGGGCGTGCTCGCCCGCGTCGACCGGCGGCGGCTCGACCTGATCGTGGCCAACCTCGTCGGCAACGCGTTCCGGCACGGCGCGCCCCCGGTCGAAGTCCGGCTGCGCTCCGCCGTCGACGGCGTCACGCTGGTGGTCGACGACCACGGACCCGGGATCGATCCCGGGGTCCTGCCGCACGTGTTCGACCGCTTCACCAAAGCCGACACGTCCCGCGCCCGCTCGGAGGGCAGCGGCCTGGGCCTGGCGATCGCGCTGGAGAACGCGAGGCTGCACGGTGGCGACATCACGGCCGCCAACACCGGGCACGGCACCCGGTTCGTCCTGCGCCTGCCGCACCGGACCGAAGGAGGGACGCGATGAGGAGGACCAGGGCTCTGCTCGCGCTCGCGGCCGCGACACTGGTGGCGGCCTGCGGCGTGCAGCCGACCGGTGTCGTCCCGGCCGGTCCGGGACCGTCGATCCGCAACACCGAGGGGACTTATGTGCTCGGCGGTCTGACGCTGTACTTCGTCTCCGAAGGGCGTGTCATCCCCGTGACCAGGCCCAGCGAAGGCTTCATCTCCCCCGAAGGCGCGGTCACGCTGCTGTTGAAGGGGCCGACGGAGCGGGAGGCCGCGCAGGGGCTCACCACGTTCGTGCCCCCGGGGCTCGGCCGGGTCGCGGTGTACCCGGGCGACCCGTCGAGCGTCGCGCTGCCGTTCTCGGTGCACAAATTGTCCGACCAGGCCATCAATCAGCTGATCTGCACCGTGATCGCGGCCTCGACGGCCAACGGGCGGAGCCTGCACTCCCCGGGAGTGAACGTGATCTCGCCGAACGAGAACGTGTACTTCCAGTCGTGCAAAGCCGACTGAATTCGTCACTCACAGTGCTCACATAAAAGCACTTCTTGTACCTGTACGGACGTGAGCCCCTTTTGGTTCACGAATCAAGGTGACTGTGGGCGAGCACACTCGCGCGTGACATTGCCGTGTCCTTTTCGTAATGTTGCGCGGAGCTCGCGGCCCCCGACGCGAGTTCCCGTCCCCGAAGTGGTGAGTGATCAGAGAAATGGCCGGCAGACATCGCAAGAACAAGGCTCCGCAGTGGAAGCTCCCCGCAGGTATCGCGGCAGCGGTCGCCACGGCGCTCCCGGCGTCGATGTGGCTGACCACCGCAGGTTCCCCTGACGTCGAAGCGGCCAGCGCCGCGCTCGCGTTGCAGGCTCCCCCGGTCTCCAGCGTGACTCCCCCGCCGTCGCCCAGCAGCACCCCGCCCTCCAGCACGACGACCACCCCGCCCCCGTCGACCTCCTCGGCTCCCCCGAAGCCGACGACGTCGACCAAGGCCCCCGCCCCGGTCAAGAAGACCGTGCCCGCCACGACGGCGTGTTCGACCAGCCTCGCCGGCACCAAACCGCACGTCGCCCAGGTCGGCAACCACGTCAAGGCGAAATTCGGCGTCAAGACCGTCGGCGGCGTCGCGGGCCGTTCGAACGCCAGCGACCACCCCTCCGGCCTCGCGCTGGACTTCATGGTGGACACCGCCACCGGCAACGCCATCGCCGACTACATCCTGGCCAACCAGAAGGACTTCGGCGTCACCTACGTCATCTGGCGCCAGCGCTACAACGACGGCGGCGGCTGGGACACCATGGAGGACCGCGGCGGCGCGACCGCCAACCACATGGACCACGTCCACGTCTCCTTCGCCAAGAGCGCGAAGGTCAGCGTCAGCTGCTGACGATGTCCTCTAACGACGCCGAGCGGACCGCTCGCCGGGCTGGACGACCGGTCGTCCCACGACCTCTTCCACGCCTTTGACGGCGAGCCGGTCCGCTCGCTCGTTCTCCGGATGCCCGGCGTGCCCCTTGACCCAATGCCATTCGACCTCGTGCCGTGAAGCGGCTTCGTCGAGACGGCGCCACAGGTCGGCGTTCTTGACCGGCGTCTTGGCCGAGGTCATCCAGCCGTTGTTCTTCCAGTTCCGGACCCAGCTGGTGATGCCGTTCCGGACGTACGTGCTGTCGGTGTAGATGTCCACGGTCACCCGGCGCTTGAGGCTTTCCAGCGCTTCGATGGGCGCGGTCAGCTCCATCCGGTTGTTCGTGGTCGGCCCGGCGTCCCCGCCGTAGATCTCCTTCTCGACCGTGCCGTATCGCAGCACCGCGCCCCAGCCGCCGGGGCCGGGGTTGCCACTGCACGCGCCATCGGTGTAGATCTCGACTTCCGCCACCGGGACACCTTAATGAACAAGGTCAGTCCGGCAGCAGTGGCACCCACGGCTCCTCGGTCTGGCCGAGGTGCACCGCCCGGGTGATGGACTTCGAGCCGAAGCGGTCCCGGACGGTGTCGAGTGTCGCGTCGAGCGCGTCCCTCGGCTTGGCGTCGAAAGGCAGGGCCAGCTGGATCGAGTCGTCTTTCGTCAGGTTCGTGAGCGCGAGGCCGATCAGCGTGAGCCCGCGTTCGTCGATCAAGGGTCTCGCCGCCGCGAGCAGTTCGCGCGCCGCCGCCACGATCGCGCCGGTCCGCTCGGTCGCCTCCAGCAGGGTGTGCGAGCGGGTCGCCTTGGTGAAGTCGGCGAACCGCAGGCGCAGCACCACCGTCCGGCACACCCGGTGCGCCGCGCGCAGCCTCCGGGCCAGGCGATCGGCCAGGGTCAGCAGCATCGCGTCGAGTTCGGCGGGCGTACGCGGTCTGCTGCCGAGCGCCCGCTGCGCCCCGATCGAACGGCGACGGCGGCCGCTCTGCACCCGCCGCGGGTCGTCGTTGTGGGCGAGGGCGTGCAGGTGAGCGCCGACGCCGCGGCCGAGCATCCGGACGAGTTCCTTTTCCCCGAATCCCTCCATCTGACCGACCGTCCTCACGCCGCGCTCGCGCAGCTTCTGCGCGGTCACCTTGCCCACGCCCCACAACCGCTCGACGGGCAGCGGGTGCAGGAACTCCATCTCCTTGTCGTGCGGCACGACGAGCAGACCGTCGGGTTTCGCGACCCCGCTGGCCACCTTCGCGAGGAACTTCGTCCTGGCGACGCCGACCGTGATCGGCAGACCGACCTGGTCCAGGACGTCCTTCCGCAGGTTCGCGGCGATCCGGCTCGGCGTGCCCGCGATCTTCAGCAGGCCGCCGACGTCGAGAAAGGCCTCGTCGATCGAGATGCCCTCCACCAGCGGCGTCGTGTTGCCGAAGACCTCGAAGACCGCCTTGCTCGCCTCCGAATACGCGTGCATCCGAGGCGGGACGACGATCGCGTCCGGGCACAACCGCCGCGCCTGCCCGCCTCCCATCGCGGTGCGGACGCCGTACGCCTTGGCCTCGTAACTGGCCGCCAGCACGACGCCCCCGCCGACGATGACCGGCCGCCCGCGCAGGCTCGGGTCGTCACGCTGCTCGACCGACGCGTAGAACGAGTCCAGGTCGGCGTGCAGGATGGGACCCTCGGTCGTCATAGAACATATGTTCGCATCAAACGGCCGAGCGGCCAACACGCGCGCGGAAGAGATCCGCCACTGATCGCCCGCCCGTGAAACACCAGATCGCGATCACCGGGTCGCAGATCGCGCAGCCGAACGAGGAGTGTTCCGCGAACGGGATGATCGGGGCCCCCTTGAGATGGTGCACGACGTCCCAGCCGGTGTGCAGCAGCCAGGCGACGCCGATGAACGTCCAGGACTCCAAGCCGCGGTACGCCACATAGGTGACGACGGCGGTGAACGCGAACTCCCAGATCCCGAGGCCGCCACCGCTCAGGTACGCGGCGCCGGCGCCCGCCACCATGACCGCGTTGAAGCGGCGGCGGTGCGGCTCGCGGATCAGCGACATCAGCACGACGTAGACGAGGCCGACGAGAATCGGCGCGATGATCATCATGGCTCGACGCTAGAACCGGACGGCGTCCGCTCCCAGTGGCGCGAATGCCGTCTTCCACCGGGATCTCGCCATCGGCAGGTAGGTTGCGGTCATGCACACCGTCGCCGTCCTCGCGCTGGACAAGGTGATCCCCTTCGACCTCTCGACACCGATCGAGGTCTTCGCCAGGACCCGGCTCGCCGACGGGAGCGCCGGCTATCGGGTTCTCATCTGTGCCGAGCGTCCGGACGTCGACGCCGGGCACTTCACTCTGCGCGCACCGTGGGGGCTGGAGGCGCTGCGCGAGGCCGACACGATCATCGTCCCGGGCACGGCCGATCCGGCGGGGCCGTTGCCGGAAATCGTCCGCGACGCGCTCACCTCGGCCGCCGCGAAGGGCACCCGGATCGCGTCGATCTGTTCCGGCACGTTCATCCTCGCCACCGCGGGCCTGCTCGACGGCCTCCGCGCCACCACGCACTGGATCGCCGCGGAGGCGCTGGCCGCCGCATACCCGGAGATCGACGTCGACCCGGACGTCCTCTACGTCGACAACGGGCAGATCCTCACCTCGGCGGGCGCCGCCGCGGGCATGGACCTGTGCCTGCACCTGATCCGGCGCGACCACGGCGCCGCGATCGCGGCCGACGCCGCCCGCCTTTCGGTGATGGCGCTGGAACGCGAGGGCGGCCAGGCGCAGTTCATCGCGTTGCGGCATCCCCCGGCTCCCCGTGGCGCGGCGCTGGAACCCACCTTGCTCTGGATGCAGGAGAACCTCGCGAGCGACCTCAGCCTCGCCGACATCGCCGCCCGCGCCGGGATGAGCACCCGCACGCTCATCCGGCACTTCCGCGAACAGACCGGGACGACTCCGTTGCAATGGCTGCACCGGACACGGATCCGGCAGGCGCAGCATCTGCTGGAGACCACCCAGTACGCCGTCGAACGGATCGGCGCCGAAGTCGGTTTCGGTTCGCCCACCTCGTTCCGCGACCGGTTCAAGCGCACGACCGGCGTCAGCCCGGTCACCTATCGACGCGCTTTCCGTTGAGCGGGAACGCCTCTTGCCGGTAACCCGGCTTCCCGGCGACCATGGCCCTACACATCATCGAGCACGTCTTCGCCCGCCGTAGGGGACGTCGTCAGGAGGCAAGCTCGTGCTGGGCAAGAAGCCGATCGTCCTGCTCGCCCTCATTCTCCTTTTCACCGGGATCACACCCGCGAACGCGGAAGTGCGGCACCCCCGCCAGGAGTGGCTGCGCGCCTCGACCGCGGGGCTGTTCCTGCACTGGGGAATGCGCACGTCACCGGGGTACACCGAGTGCGGCGACTGGGAAAAGGCCGTCACCGACGGCGGCTGGAACGCGAAATACTGGATCGGCGAAGCGAAGAAGCTGCACGCGCAGTACGTCGTGCTGGCGTCGTTCCACAGCAGGCTCGGCTACGGCCGGGCGTGGCCGTCCACGATCCCGGGAAGTTGTTCCACCAAAAGGGACTTCCTCGGCGAGCTGATCGCCGCGGGCAAGGCGGGCGGCGTCAAGGTCATCACCTGCATGACCGACGATCCGCAGTGGTAGGACGAAGGTCTCGGCTCCGGCAAGAGCTGGCTGAACTCGTCCGCGTACTCGAAGTACAAGGGCAAGCAGGTCGATCTGCGCACCCGCGACGGTTTCGGCGAGTTCGGCTACGACAACTTCGTCGAGATCATGCGGCGCTATCCCGATCTCGCCGGGTTCTGGATCGACAACGACAACGCGTACTGGGAGCGCAACGGCCTCTACGAACGCGTGCGCCGGGAGCGACCGGACTACCTGCTGAGCAACAACAACGAAGACACGCCGATCATGGACACGATCAGCAACGAGCAGAAGACCGGCATGACCCCGGCCTACGACTACCCGCAGGCGGTCTACACCGCCGCGCCGCGGCTGATCGAGGCGTGTTTCAAGCTCCCCACGTCCGGCGCGTGGTGGTACAGCGGCTCGAACTCGGCTGTCGACTACAAGCGCACCCTCGGCCGATACCTGGCCAACAAGGGCTCGGACGTCAAGGCGCTGATGGCCGAAACCGCCATGGTCAACGGGCGGTTCCCCTCGAACCAGGAGGCGTTCAACGACTTCGCCGCCGGATACTTCGACAAGATCTGGCCGTCCATCGAAGGCACCTACGGCGGCGGTTACGACCACGGCGGGTTCGCTCCCGGCTTCTGGAACGACGGCGCGCACGGCGTCACGACGGTGTCCAAAACGGACCCGGACAAGCACTATCTCCACGTGCTCACGCCCCCGTCCGGAAGGACGCTTTCTTTGCGGGACAACGGCTACAAGGTCAAGCGGGTGACGAACCCGCGCACCAGCGCCATGGTCGCGCACAGCCAATCGGGTGGCAAGCTCACCTTGTCGGGCGTCTCGTCGTGGGACCAGTACGACACCGTGTTCGCGGTGGAGACCAGCGGACGCGAAGGCGTCTATCCGCCGTCGTCGTACACGATGAGCGCCAGTGCCTCCGGCAGCGGGCATCCGGCGCAGGCCGCGGCGGACGGCGACTACTCGACCTTTTGGGACGCGACGTCCGCGAAGCCGGTGTCGCTGCGGTTCGACCTCGGAACGCCGAAACGGATCCAGTACATCGGGATCAACCAGCGTGAGGACTCGACCACGTACCCGGCGTCGAATTCGGCGCGGATCAAGAACTACCGGGTCTACGTCAGCGCGGACGGGAAGGACTGGGGTTCGCCGGTGAAGACCGCACACTGCCGAACCACCGGGGTGTGCAGTTCATCGACCTGCCCGTGACGACAGCGCGGCATGTGCGGGTCGAGAAGGTCGACAGCCAGGGCACCGACCGGCTGCGGGTGGACGAGGCCTGGATCGGCTCGGCCTATCCGGCGGGCTGAGTCACGCGACGAGCGACAGGGCGGTGTCCGAGGCCCGCACCCGGGCCTGTTCGGCGAACCGCCGTCGTGCGGCGACCACTCTGAGCCATCGTTCCGAACGCTCGGCGTCCAGTTCGGAGGTGGCGCGGGCGAGGACCTCGGCGGCGTGCGCGGCGGAATCGATCTCCGCGGCGGCGCCGAGATAGTCGCCGGCCTCGATCAGCTTGTAGGCGTGGCGCATCTCGGTCTGCGCGGTCGAGTAGATGGCGTAGGCGGCGAGGTTGTTCGCCAGCGGGCCCAGTGAATGCGACATCGGATTCTCCGTTCCTTCTCTTACTGACACGTCGAACGGGCCCTCGGCGGTTCGACACGGCGGCGGATATTTTTCGAAGATCCTCGGGGTTGCGCGAAGTGGTCGCTTCACGACAGCCTGAAGCGCATGCCAGCCCGAGCGGCGTCGTTCCGCAGCGTGTTCGCGGTCGCCGGGTTCCGCCGGATCTGGCTCGCGCATCTGCTCTCGGTCGCCGGTGACCAGCTGGCCAGGGTCGCGCTCACGGTGCTGGTGTTCGATCGGACGTCGTCGGCGGGCTGGGCTGCGGCGGCGTACGCGCTCACCTTCGTCCCCGACCTTCTCGGCGGTGCGCTGGGCGGCATCGCGGACCGGTGCTCGCGCCGCACCGTGATGGTGGTGACCGACCTCGGCCGCGCGGTCCTGATCGCGCTGATGGCGGTGCCCGGCCTGCCGCTGCCCGTCGCGGCGGCACTGCTGTTCGTCGTGCAACTGCTGGCCGGGCCGTTCCAAGCGGCCCGGCAGGCGACGCTGCCGGACCTGCTCGATCCGGACCGGCTGGTCGTCGGCCAGGCGATCATCTCGTCCACCTATCAGGCCGGGCTCGTGGTGGGCTTCGGCGCGGGCGCAGCCGTCGTCGCCGGTCTCGGCGTTCCCGGGGCGCTGCTGATCGACGCCGGAACGTTCGCGCTGTCGGCCGTCATGCTCCGCTTCGGGCTCGATCGCTACCCGCCTTCGGCGCCGAGCCGCCACAAGCGCCCTTCCCTGCTCGCGGGCTGCCGTCTGGTCGCCCGCGACCGCAAGCTGCGCTGGCTGCTGCTCATCGCCTGCTGCTGCGGTTTCTACGTCGTACCCGAGGGTCTCGCCGTCCCGGTCGCCGCCGAACTGGGCGGCGCGGGCGCGCTCGGATGGCTGCTGGCCGCGAACCCGGTCGGCTCGGTGCTCGGCGGGATCCTGCTGAGCAGGATCCCGCGCGAACGGCAGGTCCGGGTACTGGGCGCGCTGACGGTGGCGAGCAGCCTGGCGCTGATCCCGACCGGCTGGACGTCCGGCCTGGTCACGATCGTCGTGCTGTGGACACTCTCGGGTGTGTTCTCCGCGCACGACATGATCACCCAGACGCAGTACAGCCTGGCCGCACCGTCGGCGCATCGCGGCCAGGTGATCGGGGTCGCGATCGCGGCGCTGCGGGCGGCTCAGGCGGCGGGGATCGCGGCCGCCGGGCTGCTGGTCCAGGTCGTCGCGCCGACCACCGTGGTCACCGTCGCCGCGGCCGCGGGCGTCGTGGTCGCCTGCGTCGCCGGGGTGGGCTGGTCACGGGCGGTGTCGTCCCACCGCGACCCCAGGGATCCCGTGGGGCCGGCCGGCGGGACGACACCCGTTGGCGAACATGGTTCCTGACTCGATCGGTTCATCACGTCCAGTTGTTGTCACGACGGGTCGTCCAGTTATTGTCACGCACCGCGTTCACCTCCCTTCGCGAAGCCGCACGCTCGTGGGCGAGATCACTCACGTCCAGTTGTTGTCACGCCGAGTGGTCCAGTTGTTGTCCCGCATGTCGTTCACCTCCCTCGAAATAGCGATACATCAGGCAAAACATTCACCAGTTGTTGTCCTGCATCGGTGCACCTCCCTCTTTCCGGTTGGGCTGTCCGGGGGAATTCGAGGCCGCGTTTCTTATCGTCCGGACAACGACGGTCGTCGCAGTCCCGGTTCGATTACGGTGTAGATCACCGACGGAAGAGGGTGCGTGGACGGACGACTCGGCGGCGCGCGGCGGCGGCTCAAGGCCTGGCACCTGTGGAGCCTGCCGCGACCTGTGCGTACCTACGTCCTGGTCGTGAATCTCATCGCGGTCCTCTCGACCGCCGCCACGGCCTGGCTGGTCCCGGTGACCGGAACAGACCTGGTCCGCTTCGGCGTCTTGACGCTGTGCGCGGCCATCGCGATCGAGGGCACCCGGCAGATCGAACGCCAACGGGAGTACGACCGAGCACCGTCGGTCGCCTACGTCGACACCAAGGCGGTGTGGAGCGTCGCCGCCGTCATCGCGCTGCCGCCGGTACTCGCCGCCGCGATGGTCGTGGTGACCTACACCATCGCATGGCTGCGGATCTGGCCGCACCAGCGGCCGGTGCTCCCCCATCGGTGGATCTTTTCCGCCGCGACGGTGCTCTGCGGCACGCAGGCCGCCGTCGTCGTCCTCAGCCTCGGCATGCGTCATTACCCCGGTTCGCCCGACTCCGGGCTGCTCGCGGGACTGGGCGACCTCGCCGTCATCATCGTGGCCGCGGCCCTGCGCTGGGCGATCAACACCGTGCTGGTGATGATCGCGATCGCGCTCTCGTCGCCCCCGAAGTCGATCGGCGAGCTGTTCTCCGGGTTCGGCGACCAGATCCTCGAAGCGGGCGCGCTCGGCCTCGGCCTCGTGACCGCAGTCGTCCTCGTGCAGGCCAACCCGCTGGTCCTGGTCGGGGTCGTCATCGCGCTGGTCGCGCTGCACCGCGGGCTGTTGCTGACGCAGTACCGGCGCGACGCGCACACCGACGCCACCACCGGGCTCGTCACGAAACGCCGCTGGCGTCAGCTGGCCGAGGAACTCCTGGGCCGGACACGGGCCGGGCGGAAACTCGGCGTGCTGTTCCTGGACCTCGACAACTTCAAGACGATCAACGACACCTACGGGCATCCCAACGGCGACCTCGTCCTGCGGGCGGTCGGTGACGCGCTGCGCGCAGAGATCCGCGAGCAGGACGTCTGCGGGCGGTGGGGCGGCGAGGAGTTCGCGATCGTCATCCCGGACATCCACGGCGAAGAGACGCTGCGCCAGGTGGCCGAGCGGATCCGGCATCAGGTCGCGGTGGTCTCGGTCGCGCTGCCCGATCGGGACACCGTGCTGACCGATCTGACGGTGTCGATCGGCGGGGCGTTGTACCCGGCCGCCAACATCACCAGCGTCGACGACCTGCTCGTCGCCACCGACACCGCGCTCTACCGGGCGAAGCAGGGCGGTCGCAATCGCGTCGAACTGGCCCCTCCCGCGCAGTAGGCTTCGCGTCGTCCGGGGGGGGTACGAAGAGGCGATTCGCTTGGGGTCCGGTCGGTCTGGTTGTCGCGATACAGGTCTCGGTCCTGACCTTGTCGTCCGGAAGACACGGATTTCATCGGGACGAGCTGTACTTCCTCGCGGTGGGCAAAAGGCTCGCGTAGGGCTATTACAGACGCTGGTGACTCGCGGTCGGCGCCGTCATCGGCGTCGCGGTGCTCACCGCCGGCCCGCGGACGGTGTTCCGCACCTGGTGGCTGCCCGCCGGGATCCTGCTCGCGCCGGCACTGGCGGCGCCGGGGCTGACCTGGCAGGCGACCCACGATTTCCCTTTGCTGACCGTGGCTTCCGGGATCAGCGAGGACGGCGGCGCGGAGAACCGGATCTTTTTCGTGCCGATGCAACTCCTCTACCTGTCCCCCGCGCTCGTGCCGGTCTGGATCGCCGGGGTTTACGGCTTTGGCGGGATCCGGACCTGCGCTGGGCTCATTCGTTCGCCCCGGCCTATCCAATGTTGTGCGTGATCCTGCTGGCACTGGGCGGAAAACCGTATTACTCGGCGCCGTTCTTGTCGCTGCTCGCGTCCGCGAGCGCGGAACCCTGTCTGCGTTGGCTCGGCAGGACCTCGCGCCGCGTTCTGCCGGTGATCTGGGCCGTGTTCGGCGCGGCGTCCTCCTTGATCGTCGGACTGCCGCTGCTGCCGGTGTCCGCGCTGGCTCCTGGTCTGGCGGTCAACAAGGAGCAAGGCGGGCTGGCCGGAGTTCGCTTCCACGGTCACCCGGGTTTGGGACCGGATCCCTCACGGCAACGCCGGTGATCTTCACGCGGAACTACGGGCAAGCGGGAGCCTTGGAGCATTACGGGCTTCCTTCGGTGCACTCGGGCCATATGTCCTCTGCGGATTGGGGACCACCTGTGGACAGCGCCGTCGGTCCCGTCGTGGTGGTGGGCCCGTATTCTCCGGAGTGGTTCGCCGGATGTCGTGAGGTTACCGTTCACGACAATGGGCTCGGGCTGGAGAACAACGAGCAAGGAGTCAGGATTTCCTTGTGTACCAGCACTTCTCGGCCTTGGTCTTCACTGTGGGCGACTTGCGTCATTACCACTGAACGGGCCGTTGCCGAAATCGGCCACGGTCTTCGTGGACGGAATTGTCGGTGGGTGCCCGTACGGTTTCGCTCGTGGACACAAACACAGCCTTTTTGGCTTCCCCCAAGGAAAACATCGATCATCGCAGCCTCGACGCCGAGGCATGCGTGGCGCTCGCGCAGGCGACGTCGGCGGATATCGCGCGGCTGGAAGCGATCCGGTTCCGCGCGATCGCACAGTTGGCCCGGCACCGTGACGGGGCCTCCAGCGTCGTGCAGGAAGTAGCGTTCGCGCTGTCCGTCATGGACAGTCACGCCGGAGCACTGGTCTCCACGGCGAAGGCGCTGACCACCCGGCTACCCCGGACGCTGGACTTGATGGACCGAGGACTGCTCGCCGGCGCCGGGGCGATGAAGGTCGCCGCCGCGACCGCATGGCTGTCCGATGACAACGCCCGCACAGCCGACGCCGTGCTGGAGGACAGACTCGTGGGAAGGAACACGACTCAGATCCGGCGGGCGGCGAACTACGCGGCGACGACCATCGATCGCGAGGGCGCGTCCCGGCGGGCCGAGCGCAACCGTGCCGGTCGTCGCCTGAGACTGCGCCATGGTGACACGGGCGTCGCTTCGATCGAGGTCGAGGACGGCCCGGTCGAGAAGGTGACGGCCGCCTACGCGCGGATCGACCGGGAGGCCCGGGCGCTCAAGGCCGGCGGCGAAACCCGCACCCTCGACCAGCTCCGCGCCGATGTCGCCCTCGATCTCTTGCTGGGCGGGCAGGGTGGTTCCCGGGAACGGTCGGAGGTGTTCCTCTACATGGACCTGACCACCTACCTCGGTCTCAACGAGGATCCGGCGGAGCTGGCCGGGCATGGTCACATCCCGGCGCCGCTGGCACGGGAGATCGCCACCGGCGCGAACACGGTGCTGCGGCGGATCATCACCGACCCGCTGTCCGGACAAGTGCTGGATCTGGGACGGGAACGGTATCGGCCCACCGCCGGGCTCGACGAATTCGTCCGGGTCCGGGACCGTGAATGCCGAAGACCCGGCTGCCACCGCGTCGCCCAAGCCTGCGACCTGGATCATTCGGTGCCGTGGCACTTCGGCGGCCACACCGACGTCGCCGACCTCGCCGCGTTCTGCCGTCGCGACCATCGTTTGAAAGACGAACCCGGCTGGACCTACACCCTCGACCCGGACGGCACCCTCACCATCACCACCCCGACCGGTCAGAGTTACGACAGCAAGCCGCCTCCCCTGCACGAGCCCCGCCCCGCGACATCCCCCGACGACGAGCCACCCTCGTTCTGAGCCATGATCGAAAGCCGGTAGCGTCGATACCTCCACACGGGATCCACGTGGCCGCCGCCGAGAACGGGCACACCGCCTCGCTGGAACAGTCACCCTGCCACCCCGATGAAACCGGCGTGAACACCTGGTGACACCTCACGAACCCGGCTAGCAAGTCCGGCCCCCGATTGTCCACTTCATCACGTCATCAGGGCCCTGTACTAGGTGTTCCAGGACACTTTTTGGCGGGTTCCTACAAGACCCGGCCCTCGGCATGCGCCACCGACGACATTCTCGTACCGGCCGGTAAGAGGCAGGCTGTTAGACAGGTACAGGAGACTGTCCCGCGTGTGATCCGGCGGGATGTCCACCCTGTTGTGCTGCGTACTTGGGAGGCTCAGTCGGTGTTCAGTCGTGTCGCCATCGTCAACCGCGGAGAAGCCGCGATGCGGCTCATCCATGCCGTCCGCGAGCTGTCGGCGGAGACCGGACAGCGGATCGAGACCGTCGCTCTCTACACGGACGCGGACCGGTCGGCGACGTTCGTGCGGGAAGCCGACATCAGCCACAACCTGGGTCCCGCGTCGGCTCGTCCGTATCTGGACTTCGCCGTGCTGGAGCGGGCGCTGACCGAGACCGGGGCCGACGCGGCCTGGGTCGGTTGGGGCTTCGTGGCCGAGGACCCGGCCTTCGCCGAGCTGTGTGAACGGCTCGGTGTCACCTTCATCGGTCCGAGCGCGGACGCGATGCGCAAGCTCGGCGACAAGATCGGCGCGAAGCTGATCGCCGAAGAGGTCGGCGTGCCCGTGGCGCCGTGGAGCCGCGGCGCCGTCGCGGACCTCGACGAAGCCATCCGCGCGGCCGACGAGATCGGCTACCCGCTGATGCTCAAGGCCACCGCCGGCGGTGGCGGTCGCGGTATCCGCGTCATCACCTCCGCCGACGAGCTCAAGGACGCCTACGAGCGCACCAGCTTGGAGGCCGAGCGCGCCTTCGGCAGCGGCGTCGTGTTCCTGGAGCGCCTGGTCACCGGCGCCCGGCACGTCGAGGTCCAGGTCATCGCCGACGGCCAGGGCACAGCCT
Source organism: Amycolatopsis sp. NPDC089917 (assembly GCF_040684635.1). Taxonomy (NCBI): domain Bacteria; kingdom Bacillati; phylum Actinomycetota; class Actinomycetes; order Pseudonocardiales; family Pseudonocardiaceae; genus Amycolatopsis; species Amycolatopsis sp. NPDC089917. Next base: position 78,422 of record NZ_JBFBGL010000004.1, read on the forward strand.
GGGCGCTCGGCGTCCGCGACTGTTCCGTCCAGCGCCGCAACCAGAAGATCATCGAGGAGTCCGCCTCCCCGGTGCTCAGCCCCGAGCAGGCCGACGAGCTCAAGCGGTCCGCCGAGCGGCTCGCGCTCGCGGTCGACTACCGGGGCGCCGGCACGGTCGAGTTCCTCTACCACCCGGGCGACAAGCTGTTCGCCTTCCTCGAGGTCAACACCCGCTTGCAGGTCGAGCACCCGATCACCGAGCTGACCACCGGCATGGACCTGGTCAAGGCCCAGTTGCACGTCGCTTCCGGCGGCAAGCTCGACGGCGTTCAGCCCGCCGAGTTCGGGCACGCCGTCGAGGCGCGGCTCAACGCCGAGGACCCGGACCGCGACTTCGCCCCGTCGCCCGGCCGCATCGCCCGCCTGGACCTGCCCGCCGGACCCGGCATCCGGGTCGACACCGGCGTCAGCGAAGGCGACACGATCCCGGCCGACTTCGACTCGATGATCGCGAAGATCATCGCCTACGGCCGCGACCGTGACGAGGCGCTCGGCCGTCTGCGCCGCGCGATGGCGCAGACCACCGTCATCATCGAGGGCGGCGCGACCAACAAGAGCTTCGTCCTCGACCTGCTCGACCAGCCCGAGGTGATCGACGGCAGCGCCGACACCGGCTGGATCGACCGCGTCCGCGGCGAAGGCAAGCTGGTCACCCACCGCCATTCGGCGATCGCGCTCGCGGCCGCCGCGATCGAGGCCTACGAGGACGAGGAAGCCGTCGAGCGCCAACGGCTTCTGTCCACCGCGCACGGTGGCCGCCCGCAGGTCCAGCACGAGAGCGGTCGTCCGCTCGACCTCAAACTGCGCGGCGCCGCGTACCGCGTGAGCGTGGCCCGGATCGGCCACCGCCGGTTCCGCGTCGGCGTCTCCGCGGGCGGCGGCGACATCCACCCCGCCGACGTCGAGGTCGACCGGTTCGACGAGCACACCGGCCAGATCACCGTCAACGGCACCCGGTTCCGCCTGGTCACCGGCACGCACGGGCCGATCCACCTGGTCGAGGTCGACGGCGTCACCCACCGCATCAGCCGCGACGAGGGCGGCGTCGTCCGCTCGCCCGCGCCCGCGCTCGTCGTCGCGACGCCGCTGGAGGTCGGCGCCGAGGTCGAAGCCGGAGCGCCCGTGCTGGTGCTGGAAAGCATGAAGATGGAGACGGTGCTCCGCGCACCGTTCCGCGCGAAGCTGCGTGAGTGCGTGGTTTCGGTCGGCAGCCAGGTCGAGACCGGCGCTCCCCTGCTGCGGCTCGAACCGGTGGCGGAGGAAGGCGAAGAGGCCGCCGAGGACACTGGCAGCGTCGAGATCGAGCTGCCCGCGGAGCCGGACGGCACGTCGGCGGCGCAGCGGATCGCGCGCGGACAGCAGGACCTGCGCAGCCTCCTGCTCGGCTTCGACGTCGACCCGCACGACGAGCGCCGCACGCTCAGCGCGTACCTGGCCGCCCGCGCCGAGCTGGAGGACAACGGCGATCGCCCGCTGGAGGGCGAGGTCGAACTGCTGACCGTGTTCGCCGACCTGTCCGAGCTGATGCGCAACAAGCCGGCGAGCGAAGAGGCCAAGTCGGACACGCCGGTGCACAGCTCCCGCGAGTTCTTCCACACCTACCTGCAGAGCCTCGACGTCGAACGCGCCGGGCTGTCGGAGTCGTTCCAGAACAAGCTCACGAAGGTCCTGGAGCACTACGGCATCACCGACCTGGAGCGGACGCCGGAGCTGGAGGAGGCGGTCTTCCGCATCTTCCTCGCCCAGCAGCGGACCTCGTCCGACGTAGCGGTCGTCACCGCTCTGCTGCGGCAGTGGCTCACCGAGGCGCAGCCGTTCGAGTCGATGCGCGAGCCGGCGGGCAAGGCGCTGGAGGCGCTCATCGCCGCCACCCAGCTCCGTTTCCCGGTGGTCGGCGACCTGGCCCGCAGCGTGGTGTTCCGCTGGTTCGCCCAGCCGCTGCTCCGCCGTACCCGCGCCGAGGTGTACAGCGAGGTCCGCAAACACCTGCGTCACCTCGACCAGCACCCGGACTCGCCGGATCGCGCCGAGCGGATCGCGAGCATGCAGGCCAGCGCGCAACCGCTGGTGCGCCTGCTCGGACAGCGGATCGGGCGCCCCGGCACCGATCACACCCCGCTGCTCGAAGTACTGAGCCGCCGCTACTACGGCAACCGCGCGCTCACCGGTGTCGAGCAGGTCACCGTCGGCGGCTGCACCTTCGTCGCCGGTGACTACGCCGACGAGAACGAGCGGTTCCACATGGCCACCACCGCCGTCGATCGCGCCGGGCTGCCCGGCGCGATCAAGGCGGTCGCCGATCTCGCCGCCCAGCTGCCCGCCGACACCGACGTCGAGGCGGACATCTACCTGACGTGGGACGACGAGTCGGCCGACGACGACGCGATGGCGGCCGGCCTGCGTGAGATCCTCACGGCCGAGTCGCTGCCGAGCCGGATCCGGCGCGTCACCACCACGGTCGCCGGGCACGGCGGCGCGGTGATGCACCACCACTTCACCTTCCGCCCGTCCTCGACCGGTTTCAGCGAGGAACGGCTGATCCGCGGTCTGCACCCGCTGATCGCCCAGCGGATGCAGCTGCAGCGGCTGGCGACCTTCGACCTCACCCGGCTGCCGTCCGGTGACGAGGACGTCTACCTGTTCAAGTGCGTCTCGCCGATGAACCCGTCGGATCAGCGGCTGGTCGCGCTCGCCCAGGTCCGTGACCTGACCCCGTTGCGGGACAACGACGGCAAGCTGCTGGCCCTGCCCGCCGTCGAAGGCACGCTGGCGGGCTGTCTCGACGCGATCCGCGAGGTGCAGGCGAAGCTTCCGCCGAAGAAGCGCTTCGACACCAACAGGGTCATGCTCTACGTCTGGCCGACCAGTGAGCTCACCGGCGAAGAGCTGAACACGGTCGCGCAGCGCGTGCAGCCGTCGACGGCGGGTGCGGGTCTCGAAGAGGTCCAGTTCCTCGGCAGGCAGCGCGACCGGGTGACCGGCGACGTCGCCGAGGTCGCCGTGCGCATCGGCTACGACGTCAGCGGCGGCGTGCAGATGTCGCTGTCCGAGCCGATCACCGAGCCGATCCTCCCGCTTGACGACTACCGCCAGAACGTGCTGCGCGCTCGCCGTCGCGACACGGTGTACCCGTATGAGCTGACCGAGATGCTCGGCTCGTTCACCGAGTACGACATGGACGACGCCAACAAGCTCGTCCCGGTCGAGCGGAAGAAGGGGCGCAACAAGGCGGCGATCGTCGCCGGTGTGGTCACCACGCCGACCGAGCGTCACCCGGAGGGCGTCAAGCGCGTCGTGCTGCTGGGCGACCCGACGAAGGCGCTCGGCGCGCTGTCGGAGCCGGAGTGCTCGCGGGTGATCGCCGCGCTGGACCTCGCCGAGGAGCTGCGGGTCCCGCTGGAGTGGTACGCGCTCTCGGCGGGCGCCCGGATCTCGATGGAGTCCGGTACCGAGAACATGGACTGGGTCGCGGCCGCGCTCAAGCGGATCGTGCACTTCACCCAGGACGGCGGCGAGATCAACATCGTCGTCGCCGGGATCAACGTCGGCGCCCAGCCGTACTGGAACGCCGAAGCGACGATGCTCATGCACACCAAGGGAATCCTGGTGATGACGCCGGATTCCGCGATGGTGCTGACCGGCAAGCAGTCGCTCGACTTCTCCGGTGGTGTCTCGGCCGAGGACAACTTCGGCATCGGCGGCTACGACCGCGTCATGGGCCCGAACGGCCAGGCGCAGTACTGGGCGCCGAACCTCACCGCGGCCCGTGACGTGCTGATGTCGCACTACGACCACACTTACGTGGCGCCGGAGGAGACCGGCCCGCGCAAGGCGGTCACGAACGACCCGATCGACCGGGACATCTCGCCGTTCCCGCACGCGGCCGTCGACAGCGACTTCACCACGGTCGGCCAGATCTTCTCGCGGGAAGCCAACCCGGACCGCAAGAAGCCGTTCGACATCCGCACCGTGATGCGCGCGCTGTCCGACCAGGACCACCCGGTGCTGGAGCGCTGGCCGGGCATGGCCGACGCGGAGACCGCGGCCGTGCAGGACGTGCACCTCGGCGGGCGGCCGGTGTGCCTGCTCGGCATCGAGTCGCGTTCGGTGCCGCGCCGCGGCTTCCCTCCCACCGACGGTCCGGACACCTACACCGCGGGCACACTGTTCCCGCGGTCGTCGAAGAAGGCGGCGCGGGCGATCAACGCGGCCAGCGGCAACCGGCCGCTGGTGGTGCTGGCGAACCTGTCCGGCTTCGACGGCTCGCCGGAGTCGATGCGGAAACTCCAGCTGGAGTACGGCGCCGAGATCGGCCGCGCGATCGTCAACTTCGAGGGCCCGATCGTGTTCACCGTGATCTCGCGGTACCACGGCGGCGCGTTCGTGGTCTTCTCGAAGGCCCTGAACCCGAACATGACCGTGCTGGCGCTGGAAGGCTCGTTCGCCTCCGTGCTCGGTGGCGCGCCCGCCGCGGCGGTCGTGTTCTCCGGTGAGGTCAACGCGCGGACCGCGGCGGATCAGCGGGTACGGTCGCTGTCGGAGAAGCTCAGCGGGGCGACCGGTGCCGAACGTGCCGCGCTGGCCGCGGAACTGGCCGAGGTGCAGTCCTCGGTGCGGGCCGAGAAGCTGGGCGCGGTCGCTTCGGAGTTCGACGGCGTGCACAGCATCGAGCGTGCGGTGAAGGTCGGTTCGGTGGACGCGATCATCGGCGCCGCCGAGATGCGGCCGCGCATCATCGAGGCGATCGAACGGGGCCTGGCGAAGCAGTAGTCCTCCCCTGCCGGAATGTCATGAAAGGGTCGTTCAGGACGAAAAATGTCCTGAACGACCCTTTCATGACATCGGGATAAGACCTAATGATCAGGCGAGTCGGGCGGCAGGTCCCCGAAGTCCTCCGGCGCGATCTTGTCCAGCGCCGCCCGGAACTCCTCGACCTCCCGCTCCTGCGCGGCCGGATCCCGCGGCACCGAAGGAAGCTCCGCGTCGGGCCCGGTTCCCACGATCTCGACCCGCACCGAAGCGACCTCCAGTACCGAGTCCGCCACCTCGATCACGACGCCGGCGCGCAGCCCGATGGCGACCGCGTCGCTGGGCCGGGCCGAGATGCGGATGCCGGAATCGAGCACCAGGTCGGCGAAGAAGATGCCGTCCCGCAGCGCGGTGACCTCCACGCCGATGACGCGGTGCCCGAACGACTCGACCACCTTGCCGATCAGTTCGATCGTGCCGGGCCGGGGCAGCCGGATCTTCTCCTGCGCGAGCGCCACCGCGCTCGCCTCGGGGCCGCCGATCGTGATCGCCAGCCAGCGGCGTTCGCCCTCGCGCTCCCGCAGCAGCATCACCGGTGCCGCTTCCGGAGCCAGGACTGCCATCCCCTCGACGTCCATCGGGATCATGTGCGGTACCTCATTCCTTCGGTCGGCCGGAATGTCCCTCGGCGCGCAGCCGGGGAACCATGTGCGGATAGTGGAGTTCGAAAGCCGGTCGTTCGGACCGGATCTTCGGCAGATCGAAGAAGTTGTGCCGGGGAGGCGGGCAGGTCGTCGCCCATTCCAGGGAGTTCCCGTGTCCCCACGGGTCGTCGACTTCGACGACCTCCCCGAACCGATGGCTGCGGACGACGTTCCAGAGGAACGGCAGCACCGACGCGCCGAGCAGGAACGCGCCGATCGTGGAAATCGTGTTGAGCGTGGTGAATCCGTCGGAGGTCAGGTAGTCGGCGTAGCGGCGTGGCATGCCTTCGTTGCCGAGCCAGTGCTGGACGAGGAACGTCGTGTGGAAGCCGATGAACGTGGTCCAGAAATGCCATTTCGCGAGCCGCTCGTCGAGCATCCGGCCGGTCATCTTGGGGAACCAGAAGTAGATCCCGGCGAAGGTGGCGAACACGATGGTGCCGAACAGCACGTAGTGGAAGTGCGCGACCACGAAATAGGTGTCGTGCACATGGAAATCGAGCGGCGGGGAGGCGAGGATGATCCCGGTCAGCCCGCCGAGCAGGAACGTCACCATGAACCCGACGGACCACAGCATCGGCGACTCGAAGGTCAGCTGCCCTTTCCACATCGTGCCGATCCAGGTGAAGAACTTGATCCCGGTCGGCACCGCGATGAGGAATGTCATGATCGAGAAGAACGGCAGCAGCACCGCGCCGGTCGCGAACATGTGGTGCGCCCACACCGCGATCGACAGCGCGGTGATCGAGATCGTCGCGAACACCATGGTCTTGTAGCCGAACAACGGTTTCCGGCTGAACACCGGGACGATCTCGGTCACGATGCCGAAATACGGCAACGCGACGATGTAGACCTCGGGGTGGCCGAAGAACCAGAACAGGTGCTGCCACAGGATCACACCGCCGTTGGCCGGGTCGAAGACGTGCGCGCCCAGCCGTCTGTCCGCTTCTAGCGCGAACAGCGCGGCGGTGAGGATCGGGAACGCGATCAGGATCAGGATCGTGGTGAAGAGGATGTTCCAGGTGAACAGCGGCAGCCGGAACATGGTCATCCCCGGTCCGCGCAGGCAGAGGATCGTCGTGATCATGTTGACCGCGCCGAGGATGGTGCCGAGCCCGGAAACGATCAGGCCCATGATCCACAGATCAGCGCCGACGCCCGGCGCGTGCGCGGCTTCCGAGAGCGGCGTGTAGGCCGTCCAGCCGAAGTCGGGTGCGCCGCCCGGGGTGACGAACGACGTCAGCGTCATCGTGCCGCCGAAAAGGTAAAGCCAGTAGGAGAACGCGTTCAGCCGGGGGAACGCGACGTCGGGCGACCCGATCTGCAGCGGGAGGATGTAGTTGGCGAAAGCGAAAAGATTCGGCGTCGCGTACAGCAGCAGCATGATCGTGCCGTGCATGGTGAACAGCTGGTTGTACTGCTCCTGCGAAAGGAACTGCAACCCCGGCCTGCCGAGTTCGGCGCGCATCAGCAGCGCCATGAACCCGCCGGCGAGGAAGAACGCGAACGAGGTGCCGAGGTAGAGCAGGCCGATCGTCTTGTGATCGGTGGTGCGGACGACACCGAGGAACGCGGAACCTTTGGGGGCACGGGGCCGCCCGCCCAAGCGAACGGCCTCCGGTCGGGGCGATGTCTTCACTGTGGTCACGGCGACTCCCAGCACGAGGACACACCTTCGGAAAGCTGGTACCCCTCCAGGAGAGTCCCTACACGTGGGCTTTTCAAGGGCTAGGAGAGTAGAGCCTCCAGGTGATCGGCCGCCGTCGCGGCCCCGCCCGCTTCGCGGAACGAGGCACCCACCTTTTCGGCCGCCGAGCGATACGCCGGATCGTCCAGCACCTTGGTCACCGCGGTCGCGATCCGGTCGGGTTTCGCGCGGCCGAACCGCAGCCGGACACCGGCGCCCGCGTCGACGACCTGCCCGGCGACGATCGGCTGGTCGTCCCGGATCGGCGCGACCACGAGCGGCACCCCGTGCCACAGGCTTTCGCAGACGGTGTTGTGCCCGCCGTGGCAGACGACGGCGTCGACTCGCGCCAGCAACGCCATCTGCGGCACCCGCGGCACCACGAGCACCCTGTCCCCCACCGGCCCCACGGCACCGCCCGGGTCGGCGATGACCGTCCGGATCCCGTCCACCCGCGACAGTCCCCGGGCGGCCGCGCCGAGGAAGCCGCCGGCGGCGTCGGCGTTGGCCGTCCCGAGGGTGACGAACACCGTCGGGACCTCCGGGTCGAGCCGGTCCCACGGGAAGTCACCGGTGGACGCGCGACCGCCGATCGACGGTCCGACGAGCCGGACCCGCTTCGGCAGCGAGGCCGGGCCGAGCAGTTCCCGGGTGGTGAACGCGAGCACGCCGTGCGGGGACATCCTGGGGTCGGCGGGACCGCCGTCGATCCGCGAGCGCAGGCCGTCGAGGAGGTCGTCGAGCCAGGCCGCCACCTTCGGCATCCCGGCCAGCGGGTCGACGAGCTCGGCGGACGTCGTCGCGGAGGTGACCCACGGCAGGCCGAGCCCGTCGGCGACGAGACCGCCCGCGATGGCCTGCTGGTCGGCGACCACCACCTGCGGGCGGAACCGGGCGATCGCCGCGTGGATCCCGGGCGCCATCGCCTCGGCCAGCGGGATCAGGAACTCCTCCCACAGGAACCGGAACGCCGCCGGTCCTTTGAGGCTCGCGTCGCGTTCGGGCAGGTCGCGCGGCACGGCGCAGGGGAACACGTCGGCGCCGTCGCCGGCGAGCCGCCGGATGACCTCCGGCTGCCCGGCCCAGGCGATCTGGTGCCCGCGCGCGGTCAGGGCGGCCGCGACCCCCACCGCCGGGTTCACGTGCCCGGTCAGCGGCGGGGTGACGAAGAGGAATCTGCCCACCTAAGCCGCCGTTTCGCACGGGTGTTCGCGGACCCAGCCCAGGATCAGCTCCGACGTCTCCGCGGTGCGCTCGACGAGCACGGAATGTCCCTGGTCCGGCAGGACGACCGTGCGACAGCGGACCAGGTTCGCCTCCAGGTCCGGGACCTGGGCCGCGAGCCCGGACTGGTCGCCGAACAGCGCGAACACCGGGCAGCGCACCGCCGCGAGGTCGTCGTCGATGGTCCGGCTCAGCGGGATGTCCTCGGCCAGCGTGGTGGCCGCCAGGATCCGGTACGCCGCTTTCGACAGCCGGGCGGTGTGCGCGCCGTGGTTCTCGGCGATCCAGCCGATCACCTCGTCGTGCGCGAGCCGGTTCTTCGCGTCGGCCAGTCCTTCGGCCATGTGCCCGATCCAGGCCCGCACCGGCGGTTCCGCCTCGATGGCGATCACGCTGGCGACGCGTTCGGGACGCGAAGCCGCGAGACCGAAGGCGACCGAGCCGCCGAACGAGTTCCCGACCACGTGCGCCGGCCGGTCGATCCCGAGCTCCGTGAGCAGGCCGTCGAGGTCGCCGACGAACTCCTCCAGCCGGTAGCCGGTGGCGGGCCGCGTGGTACGCCCGTGTCCGCGAAGGTCGTACATGACGACGTCGATCCCCTGCTCGGCAAAGGCCGTTCCGAGGGTGAAGTAGTAGCTCGCCAGGCTGTCGGTGAGCAGGCCGTGGACGAACACCACGACCGGCGCGGCGTCGTCCGCCGGCCCGAGGCGCTGGACGTGGACGTCGAGGTCGCCGACTCGGATCCTCGCCATGCTCAGGCCTTCCCGAGGGACTTGACGACGTGGTCGACCAGCTCGCCGACGGTCAGCGCGATGATCTCGTCCAGTTCGCGTTCCGCGATGAACTCGGCGAAGTTGACCTTGTCGCCGTAGTGGTCGCGCAGCCGGCCGGACAACGTCACGAGGTCGACGCTCTCCAGTTCCAGATCGTCGTGGAACTTCGTGCCCCGGCCGATCTCGGCGTCGTCCAGCCCGTATTCCTCGAGCAGTTCACGCAGCATCACGGCGATGTCGGCCAGGACCGTCGCGGCGGATGCGGTTTCAGTGGTCATCTTCGTTCTCCGTCCAAGCCACGACGTACTTCTTCGCGGGGGTGGTGATCGTGGTGTGCCACACCGGATACCGGACACCGCCCGTCTCGACGGTGAGCCGCGCGTCGTCCGCCGCGACGACGGTGAAAGCGTGCGGGTCACCGCGCAGGCCGGTGCGGAGCCGTTTCGCGACGGCCTCCTTCGCGGCCCAGAACCTGGCGAACCACAACGCTTCCGGAGCGCCGAGCAGTGCTCGTTCGGCTTCACCGAGCGCGGCGGCGAGCGTGCTCTCCGGACGGTCTTCGACGGCTTCGACGTCGATTCCGCACGGCCCCCGGCGGGCGATGGCGACGCCGAGCGCGTCCCGGTGGGCGATCGAGACGGTGAGCCGGGGCAGCTCCCGCCCGTAGGCGCCCGAGACCGCCGGCGCACCCGAAACCTCGTTCCCGATCCGGAGTTCGGCCGGGAAGATGTCGCCTTCGCCGTCTCGCCAGAGGAGACGGCGGACGGCGTCCTTCGCCGCGATCCGCCCGAGCAGCCAAGCCCGTCTCCGGCGCGGCGGCTGATCGGCGTACGCCTGTCTTTCCGCACCCGCCAGCATGTTCCGCATGATCAGCTCACGGGTCGCCAGATCCGGCCATTGCTCACGGACCAGGGCCCAGCGACCCGGGTGTCCCTCGGACAGCGTGGTGCGTTCGGGCCGCCGATCCACCGCGCGGATCACCGGGTTGCTGTCGAACCGGCGATCGCGCCAGCCTTCGATCGCCGCCCAGACCCGGCCGCCGTGGATCAGCTGGACGTCCGCTTCGAGTTCCTTGTCGGTGACCGAAACGACGCGGACGACACAGTCGAGCCGCTCCCCCGGCAAAGGATGCTCACCGTAGAACCGGATCCGCCGCATCCCCACCGGGAACACCGTGGTGCGCTCGGTCAGCCGGGACATGATCCAGTACCCGAGCAGCTGACCGGCGTTGTCCAGCAGCGCCCCCGGTGCCTCCGGTGCCCGCAGCACCCCGCGCACGTGCCGCTCCCCTACCGCGACCAGTTCCTCGACGCCCCGGAACTTCGGTCCGTGGAACATCCAGCGCTCGGTGTAGAGCTGCTCCGCGAGCAGGTCCGGCTTCTGTTCGCTCCCGGCCGGAAACGTCCACGGCCGAGGCCTGTCGGCGGGGAATCCGGCCTCCAGTTCGACGACGGCCCGGGAGTAGTCGCCGAGCGACACCCCGGCCCGGGACGGCCCCTGGGGCACCACGTTCACCGGCACGTCCAGCGCGGGTGTCGCGGCGATCCACTGGTTCAGCCGGACGTCCTCCAGCGCGACCGCGCGTCTGCCCGGCGCCGCCTGTTCGGCGAAGTCCATCAGGTGCCCGATCACCGTCGTCGCGGGCACGACCGGCCACGCGTCGGCGGGATCCGCGCCGGACGGCTGTTTGAAGAAGCAATGGTCGAGCAGATACGGCATCGTCTCGACGGAGACCCGGAGTTCGGTGCGCAACGGCTGCAGGCGGGGCGCCCGCCTGGCGGCGAACAGTTCAGCCGCCAGACCGGCGGTGTCGGCCAGCAGCCCGGAAAGTTCGGCGGCCAGCGGGTTGCGCTCCCCGATCCGGTCCAAAGTGGACGTCCTGGCCGCGCGGGGACGGAAGCCGCGCCAGACGCTCTCGTCGAGCGACACCAGCGGACCGCCGAGATCGAGCCGGATCGACCGGCCGCGCTTCCCGCCGCTCTGACCCGGCAGGAGCTCGAACGCCGGATCGCCGCCGTCGGCCCACAAAGCGGTGGCGACGCGTAGCAGTTGCGGAAGGCCCGGGCGATGCGCGGAATGCGCGGCGACGACGAGGTGCTCGCGGTCGTGCAGGGTGTTCCCGATCAGGGAGCCGAGCTGACCGGAGCCCGTCTGCACGAACGCGCGGAACCCGGCCGCGTACATGTTCTCGACGAGACCGCGGAACCGCACCGGCTCCAGGAGATGCCGGACGAACAGCGCCCGGACCTCCGCGGCCGACGACGGATAGTGGATCCCGGTCGTGGCCGACCAGACCGGGAGTTTCGCCGGACGCAGGGTGTAGCGCTCGGCGGCTTCGCGGATCGGGCCGAGGTACGGCGCGAGCATCGGGGTGTGGAACCCGGACCGGAACGGCAGCACCTGCGAGATCACGCCGTCGGCGCGGAACGCGCGCACGAAGTCGTCGACGGCTTCCGAGGGGCCGCAGATCATCGACTGGTTGGGCGCGTTGTCGTGCGAGAGGACCACTTCGGACTGTCCTTGGAGGACTTTCGTGACGGCGCACGCGTCCGCGCCGACCACCGCGAAAGCCAGCCCCGGCACCTTGAGCGCGTCGGGATCGAAGCCCGCCAGGAACGCGTCGACCTCCGCGTCGGCGTGGATCCCGGCGACGGCCATCGCGGTCCACTCCCCCAGGCTGTGCCCGGCGAGCGCGTCCGGGGTCACGCGAAGCCGTCGCAACGCCGTGTCGAGAAGCCTGCCGAGCTGGAACACGCCCTTGCCGTGCCTGCCGACATCGCCGACGGTGACGTCCGGCGAGTCCCAGCGAAGACCGAAGTGCCGGGCGATGTCGCCGGCCTGGGCCTCGAATTCGTTCTCCAGCCCGGGGAAGACGAACGCGAGCTTGCCGCCGCCCGCGCCGAGCAACGGTTCCGGGACGAACCAGAGGTCGTTGCGGCCGCGCCAGGCTCGGCCCTTCGCGACCACCTTCCTGGCCAGGTTGAGCCGTTTGGGCGTCGGATCGACGAGACCGAGCCGGATCCGGCCACGACCGGTGTCACCGGCGTTCAGCAGGTCGTCCCGGTCGAGCAGGCAGCCCATCTCCGCGACGGTCGGCGCGGACAGCCGCAGGACGCGTTCCGGTTCGGAGACCACGACCGGCCCGCGCGTCGCGGCCTGTTCCAGCACGACGTGGGCGTTGATCCCGCCGAAACCGAAGGCGTTGATCCCGGCGCGGCGCACCGGACGCCGGTCGTCGGTCTCCCAGACCTTCGCGGTGGCGAGCGTCTCGAACCGGGTCGCGGCCAGCGCCGGATGCGGTTCGTCGCAGTGCAGGGTCGGCGGGAGAACCCCGTGGTACACGGCCAAAGCGGCCTTGACCAGACCGGCGACGCCCGCCGCGGGCATGGTGTGCCCGATCATCGACTTGACCGAGCCGAGCACCGCCGTCGGCGAGTCCGCGTGTCCGAAGACCTCCGCGATCGTCGCCAGTTCGGCGGCGTCGCCCGCCGGTGTCGCGGTCCCGTGCGCTTCGAGCAGCCCGATCGCGGCGGGGTCGACCCCTGCGACGTCCCAAGCCTGCCGGACCGCGCGGACCTGCCCGGCGGTGTCCGGAGTGGACAGTCCGGCGGCCCGGCCGTCGCTGGCCACACCGGTCCCGGTGACGACGGCGTAGACCCGGTCGCCGTCGCGTTCGGCGTCCTCCAGCCGCTTCAGCACGACGACGCCGGTGCCCTCGCCGATCAGCACCCCGTCCGCGTCCTGGTGGAACGGCCGGATCCGCTGGCTCCGCGACAGCGCGCCGAGCTGGGAGAACACACTCCAGAAGGTGACGTCGTGGCAATGGTGGACACCGCCGGCCAGCACCACGTCGCACCGTCCGGTCGCCAGTTCGCGTACGGCGTGGTCGACGGCGACGAGCGAAGAGGCGCAGGCGGCGTCCACCGTGTAAGCGGGACCGCGCAGGTCGAGGCGGTTCGCCAGCCGGGAAGCGGCGAGGTTGGGCACGAGCCCGATCGCGGCGTCGGGGGCTTCGGGTCCGAGCCGGTCAGTGAAGGCCTGGCGGAGTTCCTCCAGCCGCTCGCCACCGAGTTCGGGCATCAGTTCGCCGAGCGTGCGGACGACCTGGGCGGCCGTGCGGACCCGCTGGTCGAGCCGCACCAGACCGGGCGTGAGATACCCGCCGCGGCCGAGGATCACGCCGGTCCGCTGCCGGTCGCGGGCAGCCGGTGCTCGCCGCCGGCGTCGGCGATGGCCTGCGCCGCCACCCGCAGCGCGATCAGCTGATCGGGTTCGGTGCCCGGGACCGACGACGGCATCACGCCGAAGCCGGTGACGTCCACGTCGGCCAGTTCACCGACGAAACCTCCGCGACGGCAGTAGAGCCGGTCCGCCCGCGGTTCCGCGTCGGGCTGGTAGAAGCCCGGATCCCAGCGGTCCGCCGGGACCTCGGTGATCGCGTCGACCCCGTCGACGATGTTGCGCCAGTAGGTTTCGAGGTCGGGGGCGCCGGGGAACAGCACCGACATCCCGACGATCGCGATCGGGGGTGTTTCCGCCACCGGTCACCACCTCGACGCGGTGTAGGTGACGGCCGCGAGGCCCTCGTCGCCCCACGCCAGCTCGCGCAGCAGGCTCAACGTGCCTTCTTCGGGATCGATCAGTTCGATCCCGCGCCGGGCGTAGTCCCGCATCAGTTCCGGGGTGACCATCCCGTTGTTGACCCCGGTCGGCGCCCACGGTCCCCAGTGGACGGTGAGCCCGCGACGACCGTACACGGTGGACCATCGGTGGCCGAGCGCCTCCAGCGCGTCGTTCGCGGCCGCGTAGTCGGACTGTCCCCGGTTGCCCAGTGTCGCCGCGACGCTGCCGAACAGGACGGCGAACCTCGGGGCCTCCGGCAGTTCGCCCGCCGCCGCGAGCAGGGTGCTCGCCCCTTCGACCTTGGTGGCGAAGACGCGGTCGAACGACACCGGGTCCTTCTCCGCGATCAGCTTGTCCTCGATGACACCCGCCGCGTAGACGATGCCGTCGATCCGGCCGTGCTCGGCGTGGATCTCCTTGACGGCGCGGTGCACCGCCTCGGCGTCGAGCATGTCCACCGAGTGGTAGCGCACCGGGCTGCCGAGGGCGCTGATCCGCCGCAGCGTGCCGTGGACCTCGCGTTCGGCCTCGATGAGCCGGAGGGTCCGCTCGATCTCGGCCGGTTTGGTCAGCCCGCTCTCGATGAGGGCCGCGCGCAGTTCGGCCGTCGTCGTCGCGGTGGCGATCTCGGGTTCCTCGCCGTCGATGGGCACGGCGGTACGGCCGAACAGCTCGATGCGGCAGCGCGACGCCGACGCCAGCGTGGTGGCGAGCCGGGCGGTGATGCCCTTCGCCCCGCCGACCAGGAGGACGACCGAATCCCGGTCCAGGCCGAGCGCTTCGGCCTCGGCGGTCCCGTCTCCGGCCGGACCGGCACCCGTGGTGCCGAGCAGGCCGAGGCTCTCCTCGGTCATCCGCAGCCCTCGCCGCGCGCCGTCGCGGCGGACGACGACCGGCTCCCAGTCCCCGGCGGACAGCTCCGCGAGCAGCGTCTCCACCTGTTCGTCCACGGTGGATTCGGGGTGTTGCTCGACGACGCGGGCGACCGTGTCCGGATACTCCCTGGCCACCGTCCGGAAGAAGCCGCGGGCGCCGTCGGCGGGGCCGTTCGCGATGAGCCAGCGGGGGCCGCTCGCCAGAACCGCCTGGTACAGCGGGAAATCGTCGGGGAACGACGGCGACAGGTGGAACACGCCGTCCGCGCCGCGTCCCGGCACTCCTTGGACCAGCTCGGCTTCGGCACCGTACTCGGCGAGCCGGGCGACGAGCATCTCGGCGACCTGGCCCTCGCCGACGACGGCGAAGCGGAGCCCGGCGAGTTCCTCGTCCGTGGGGACGGCGTCGGCGAGGTCGAACTCCCGCATCAGGTACCGCTTCGGCGCCACCACGACGGCCTCGGTCTCGTCGGCGGCGGGCTCGGCTTCGGTTCCGCTGCCGGTGATCAGATCCGCCAGCGCGGCCGCGGTCCGGGCCTTGGCCAGCACCTCGGGATCGCCTCCGGTGATACCCAAGCGGGTCGCCAGCTCGCCCGCGATCTCGGCGCGTTTGATCGAGTCGACGCTCAGATCCGCTTCCAGGTCCAGATCGGGCTCGATCATGTCGGCCGGATAGCCGGTCCGCTCCCCGATCACCTCGACGACGACGTCGAACACCGAACGTTCGGGGGCGACCTCGGCACGCACCGGCTCGGGCTCGAACACCGGCTCGGGCACCGGGGGAAGGACGACGGGCGCGGGCGGGCGAGCGCCGGGGTCGGTGCCGAAGTAGCCGAGCAGGACGTCCCGTTGCGCGGCGATCATCTCGCGGCTGGTGCGGAGGAACTCCGAGATGAGCGCCTCACCGCCGTCGGTGCCGGGCCGGGATGTCACGATCGCCTCCGTGGGGATTCGCTGGGCTGGGTGCAGGGCGGCGGCGGGGATCTCGCCGTCGGCGGTGCGGACGAGCTGGCCGTCGACGGTCCAGCCCGCTTTCTTCGGCGGCCGCGCGGACAGCGCGTCCGTGCACGCGCGGCCGGTGAACAGGCGGCCGGTGCGGACGTCCGCACCCGCGACCGCGAGCCTGGCCAACGCGGCGAGGAAACCGGGGATCCCGGCGCGGCGGCCGCTCTCGAAGGTGACCGTCCGATGTGGACGTCCGTCGAGCACGGCGCCGACGAGCCGGGTGAGGACGGATCCCGGGCCCGCTTCGACGAACGTCCGGGCACCCGCCTCGTACATGGCTTCGATCTGGTCCGCGAACAGCACCGGCGCGCCGATCTGCGCGGCCAGTCCGGCGCGGATCTCGTCCGGGTCCGCCGGGTAGGCCGCGGCGGTCCGGTTGGCCCACACCGGGAACTCCGGTTCGCGCACCGGGACGTCGTCGAGCACGCGCGCGAACTCCGCCTCCGCCGGGGCCACCAGCGGACTGTGGAACGCGCAGGCGACCGGGATGGTCTTCACACCGAGCCCGCGACCCCGCAACCGTTCCACCGCCAAGGCGACGGCGTCGGTCGGCCCCGAGATCACCGTCTGCTTCGGCGAATTCCGGTTGGCGGTGACGACGGCCCCGTCGAGCCCTTCGGCTGAGAGCGCGGCACTGACGTCGGCGGCGTTGGCGGCGACGGCCGCCATCCTTCCCGGGTCACCGGAGCCCGTCGCGCCGAGGATCGCCTCCGCCCGAGCCCGGCTGATGGCGAGCAGCGAAGCCGAGCTCAGCGCCCCGGCGGCGGTCAGCGCGACGAGCTCGCCGTAGCTGTGACCCGCCACCATCGCGGGCCGGATCCCGGCCTTCCCGAGCAGATGATGCGCGGCGAGTCCCACGATCCCGAGCGCGGGTTGCGCGGCGCGGGTGTCGGTCAGCCGGGCGAGTTGTCCTTCGCGTCCGGCCTCGTCGAAGGCGGCGGGTGGGAACAGGACGTCGACGGTGCTCCCGGCGCGCGCGAGGTAGCGCCGCAACTCGGGGAACGCGACGAACAGGTCCGCGAACATCCCGGGCCGCTGGCTGCCTTGTCCGGGGAACAGGAACGCGACCTCGCCGAGCGGCTCGCCGTCGGCGGCGAAGATGCCCGCGTTCTCGTCGCGCTCACCCGCGATGGCCCGCCGGAGCAAGGCGGCGAGCTCGTCCACAGTGGACGCGAGGATCGCGAACCTGACCTGGCCGCCCCGCGCCTCCGCCCGGCGGGACGCGGCCAGCGCCAGGTCGCGCAGCCGCCGGCCCTGTCCTGTGGCGGAAAGCAGATCCTCGGCGTCCCTGTCGTCCTTGCCCGCGAACAGGAAGAGCTCGGCGGGCCATGCGTCGAGAGTCTGCGCGGGCGGGACGGCGCCTTCGTGGGACGTGAGGACGACGTGGAAGTTGGTGCCGCCGAAGCCGAACGCGCTCACCCCGGCGACCCGTTCGTCCTCGGCCCACGGCCGGGCTTCGGTATGGAACGCGAACGGGCTGGTCTCCGGGTCCCACGCGGGATTCGGCTTGCTCAGGTGCAGCGTCGGTGGTTTGACGCCGGTGTGCAGCGCGAGGCTCGCCTTGATCAACCCGGCCAGCCCGGCGGCGCATTTCGTGTGCCCGATCTGGGATTTCACCGAACCGAGCACGCACCGGCCGGGTTCGGCGCCCGCCTCGGTGAACACCTGGGTCAGGGTGCCGAGTTCGGTGCGGTCGCCGACGACGGTGCCGGTGCCGTGCGCTTCGACGAGCCCGACCCGCGACGGCGAGATCCCGGCGTTGCGATAAGCCCTGGTCAACGCGCTGTGCTGACCTTCCGGCCGCGGCGCGGTGAGCCCGAGCGCCCGCCCGTCGCTGGCGCTGCCGACGCCCTTGATGACGGCGTACACCCGGTCGCCGTCGCGTTCGGCGTCCGCCAGCCGCTTGAGGACGACGCACGCGACGCCCTCGCCCAGCGCGATCCCGTCGGCGTCGTTGTCGAAAGTGGCCGAGCGGCCGGACGGCGAGAGCGCGTGGACCGAGGAGAACAGCAGGTAGTCGTTGATGCCGTTGTGCAGGTCGGCGCCGCCGCACAGGACGAGGTCGCTGGTGCCGGTGACGAGTTCCTTGCAGGCCGCGTCGACGGCGGTCAGCGAGGACGCGCACGCCGCGTCGACCGTGTAGTTCGCGCCGCCGAGGTCGAGCCGGTTCGCGATCCGGCCGGCGATGACGTTGGCGAGCACGCCGGGGAACGAGTCCTCGGTCAGCCGCGGCAGCCGGCGGTCGAGCTCGGCCGGGAGCTCGCCGAGGTAGGACGGGAGCACGGTCCGCAGGGTCATCGCGTTGGACAGGTCGCTCCCGGCTTCCGCGCCGAAGACCACCGACGTGCGGGAGCGGTCGAAGGCGCGTTCGGCGTATCCGGCGTCCGCGAGCGCCCGCCGCGACACCTCCAGAGCCAGCAGCTGGACGGGTTCGATACTGGCGAGCGACGCGGGTGGGATCCCGTGGTCGAGCGGGTCGAACGGGATCTCGGGCAGGAAACCGCCCCAGCGCGACGGTGTCTTCTCGCCGTCGCCGTCGGGCGCGTAGTAGAGCGCCGGATCCCAGCGCCGTTCCGGCACCTCGGTGACGGAATCCGCTCCGGACAGGATGTTCGACCAGAACGCCGGGAGATCCCCCGCCTGCGGGAAGACACACGCCATCCCCACGATGGCGATGTCGAGCGGTTCCGGCGCGGGCTCCTCGGGCCGTGACTCCAGCAGGTCGGCCGCGCGCGCTTCGAGGAACGCCTTCGCTCCCGGCCCCACGGCCTCGTGCAGCCGCTCGATCGTCGTGACCTCGGACCGGAGGACGGCGACGTCACCCGCCATGAACATGCCTTCGAGGAGCTGCCGGTCCTCCGGGACCTGGCTGAGCGCGTCCCCGATCCGCTCGATTCCCTTGCTGGCCAGGCGAAGCCGTCCGACGTTGAGCTTCTCCAAGCGCTCCCAGGCCTCGCGATCCGGGACCTCCTGGTCCTTCAGCACGCGTTTGAGCTCCGCGTACTCGCTCGTGAAGGCCGAACGCACGCACCGCGTCGCGTGCCCGGGCGCGGTCTCCAGCAGGTCGGTGCGCGTGGCTTCCACGACCTGGCGCTGGAACACCGGCAGGACGGCGCCCGCGCGGACGGCTTCCTCGGTGAACAGGTACGCGGTGCCCATGAGCAGGCCGACGGTCGCGCCGAGCCGGGTCAGCGGCGCCGCGGCGGCGGTGACCATCGCGGCCGATCGCTCGTCGTGCACTCCCCCGGCGAAGTACACCTCGACGTCGGCCGCGTAGTCCCGGAGCACGTCGATCTGCGCTTCCCACAACGGAAAACTCGCCCTCGGGCCGACGTGACCGCCGCATTCGGAGCCCTCGAAGACGAATTTACGCGCTCCCGCTTCGAGGAACTGGCGCAGCAGTCCCGGCGACGGAACATGCAGGAACGTCGAGACGCCGACGTCCTCCAGCGCTTTCGCCTGCGCCGGACGGCCACCGGCGATGATCGCGTGACTCGGCCGGATCTCGCGGATCACGTCGAGCTGCGCGGCGCGGACGTCCTCGGCGGCGAACCCGAGCACCCCGACGCCCCAGGGCCTGTCTCCCAACGCCGCCTTGGTCTTTTCGAGCATCTCACGGGTCTGCGCGGGCCCGGACAACGCCAGTGCCAGGAACGGCAGCGCTCCCCCGGCGGCGACGGCCACGGCGAACCCGGGCCGGTCGCTGACCCTGGTCATCGGGCCCTGCGCGAGCGGCAACGCGTCACCGGAAGCGCCGAGGCCTTCCGCGATCGACGCGCGGATACCCCGGATCGCGGCCGGGAGCGTGCCCCAGGTGTCGCGGAAACGCTGAGGCAGGAACGCGTCCTGTCCCACTTCCACCGCCCGATGGCGCCGGAGCGCCCGTACACCGCCGTCCACAATGGTCTCGGAGCCGTCGAGGCCTTCCAACGCCATCGTGACGTCCGAAGCCAGTTCCGCCTCGGGGAGCAGTGCGAACGCCGTGTCGAGCACGACACCGGCGGCGCCTCCGGCCACCGCGGCGGCCGCCGTATGCGTGCCGATCCCGCCGTACGCCCAGACCGGGATATCGATCACCGGATCGGCCAGCAACTGTTGCAGGAAGACGAACGTGCCGAGTTCGCCTGCCCTGCCACCCGACTCGTGGCCACGCGCGATCAGGCCGTCCGCACCGGCGGCCACGGCTTCGGCCGCTTCGTCCCGGCTGGTGACCTCCGCGAGGACCCTCCGCCCTGCGAATTCCACAGTGGACACTGGGGTTCCCGCGGCAATCAGTACCGTGTGCACCGCAGAAGGAAGCTCGACGGGCCCCGCGACGCGGACGGCGAAGCCGGCTTCGAGCCAATCCCCCGCCAGGTCGAGTTCCTCACGGGCGGCCCGATTTCCGCTGGTCAGGTCCAGGACGCCGAGCGCGCCGGCCCGCGCCGCCGCCGCGGCGAACCGCGCGGAAGGCACACCGAAGGGATGCACCGCGATGAGCAGATCCGCCGTACCGGTCAGCGATGAGGCGGTAGAAGTGTCGGAGCCACGAAGCGACTTACCCACGGGAAGCCTCCGAGCACACGGAAGAGTGAATTGGTTACCGGCCGTACTTAAACGCAGGCGGGGCTTCCCGTCAATACTCGACAGTAGGGTTTCCGGTCACAGGAACCGGATGGCGGTACGCCGACCTGCGAAACGCGGGGACCGGCTCGGAAAATTAGCGTCCCGGATACACGGAGGACATCGAAGACGTCGTGTTTTCCCGCAGTACCAGGGAAGTGTCGTCAACGACCAGGTGTCCCAACAGCCGATACGCCATCCGGCCTGTTACCCGGGGTTCGCCGATCCGCTTTCGCCAGTACCACCGGAAATAGTGGTCCGCGCCCATTCCGGGGAATTGCGACCGATTCGCCCTATCGTCGGTATCCACGCCGCTGGGACTTTCGGTATCACGCGCGCTTAACGGCCCGTTCACAGAAGAACGTGAAAGGACTCAGCGGGATTTCGCATTCCGGACCGCGATGGCCAGCAACGCCGCCGCCGGTCCGGCGAGGCGTCGCCCGGCGGGCCACACCGCGCGCAGTTCCCGGCCGAAGTCGACACCCTCGACGGCGACCGGGACGAGCCTGCTTTCGGCGACGTCCCGGACGATGGCGAGTTCACTGATCACCGCCGGACCGGCGCCCGCGATCACCGCGTTGCAGACCGCGGAGGCGGAACCCAGTTCCAGCAATGGTTTCGCCGGTCCGACCCCGGCCTTGCGCAGCGCGGCGTCCACGGTCTCCCTGGTCCCGGAACCCGGTTCGCGGACCACGAGCGGCGTGATCGCCAGTTCGGCCGCGGTCACGGGCCTGCGCTTGCGCGCCCACGGATGGCTTCCGGGCACGACGAGGACCAGGCGATCGGTGGCCACGCGCCTCGTCGAAAGGCCGGGCAGTGAGCCGGGCGACTCGACGAACCCGAGGTCGACCTTGCCCTCCCGCGCCAGTTCGGCCGCTTGATCGGAATTCGTGACCTCCAGGCCGAGATACAGCCCGGGGTCGCCGCGTTTGAGCTCGCCGATCCAGCCCGGCACCAGATACTCGGCCAGCGTCATGCTCGCGGCGACCCGCAGCTGCGCCTCGTGCTGGGTGCGCAGCGCTTCGGCCCCGTCGAGCAGACCGTCGAGTTCGGACAGCACCCGGTTCGCCCAGCCCGCGATGACCCGGCCGTCGGGGGTGAGCGCGGACCCGCGCCGCGTACGGTCGACCAGGACGAGCCCGAGCCGTCGCTCGACTGTGGACAGTCGTTTGCTCGCCGACGGCTGCGCGATCCCGAGGCTGGCCGCGGCCTGTCCGATACTGCCGAGCTCGTCGACGAGTACCAGCAGGCGCAGGGAGTCCAGGTCGGGTGCGGTCATAGCCCAAGTGTATGACCTACCCCTGGTATTCCCGGCTACCGAGGCCACCCCTTCCGGGCGAGGCTCGAACCATGAGCACCACGCACGCGCGGCCGACGAAGCCCTACCTGACCGCTTTGGCCGTCACCGGCGCCGGAGTGGCCGCCGCGTACCTGGTCGGCACCGCGTTCCCGGTCGTCAGCGCGCTCACCATCGCCGTGGTGCTCGGCATCCTCACCGGCTCGCTGCCGTCGTTGTCGGACGAGACCCGGAAGGCGATCTCCGGGGTCACCAAGAAGCTGCTTCGCGCCGGTGTCGTGCTGCTGGGCCTGCAGCTCTCGCTGCCGTCGGTCCTGGCGCTGGGGCCCGGGACGCTGCTCGCCGTCGTGCTCACGGTCGGGATCACGTTCCTCGGGACGATCGGTCTCGGCAGGCTCCTCGGCGTGCCGCGCGGCCTGGCGATGCTGGTCGCGACCGGGTTCTCGATCTGCGGGGCGTCCGCCATCGCCGCCATGGAAGGCGTCGTGAAACGCGAGGACTCCGACGTCGCGACCGCGGTCGCGCTGGTCACCTTCTACGGCGGGCTCGCCATCGCGGCCGTGCCGCTGATCGGCGGCTGGCTGCACCTGGACACGGCCCGGATCGGTGAATGGGCCGGCCTGTCCGTGCACGAGGTCGCGCAGGTCGTCGCCGCGGCCACCCCGGCAGGAAGCGCCGCCATCGCGGTCGCCATCGTGATCAAGCTCAGCCGGGTGGTCCTGCTGGCCCCGATGGTCGCCGCGGTCGGCGTGGCCGAACGCCACCGCCCCGCCGACGGCAAGCGGCCGCCGCTGGTCCCGCTGTTCGTGCTCGGTTTCCTGGCGATGGCCGCCGTGCGCAGCACCGGGGTCGTGCCGGGACTCGCGCTCGACGTCGCCAAGGTCGCCTGCACGCTGCTGCTGGCCGGGGCGCTGTTCGGGCTGGGCTGCGCGGTCCGGATCGGCACCCTCGTCCGCACCGGCGGCCGCGCCCTGCTGCTCGGCCTGCTCTCCACCCTGCTGGTCGGGACCACCGCGCTGGTCACGCTGACCGCGCTCGGCTGAGCACGCCTGCCGCGAGCACCGCGAGCACGGCGCCCGCGACCATCACCACCGAGACGGAGGTCGCGTCGACGACGAACCCGCCGAGCAGCGCGCCCGCCGAAAGGGTCGCCTGGAACGACGAGGTGAACAGCACCGACGCCGCCTCGGGCGCCTGCGGCGCGGCCCGCGCGAACCACGTCCCCGAGCAGACCGGGACGGCCCCGTAGGCGAAACCCCAGATCACCAGCAGCGCGAGCGCTCCGGCTTCCGACTCGCCGAGGAACGGCAGCGCGCACGTGGCGACGCCGATCAGCCCGGCGGCGGTGAGGAAGGTCAGCCGGAGGTCGCGCGCGATGGCCGCTCCGGCGACGAAGTTGCCCGCGATCCCGGCCGTGCCGTAGACCAGCAGGAAGACGGTGATCAGCTCCGGGCTCACCTGTGTCACCTGCCGCAGGAGCGGCGTGACGTAGGTGTAGGTCCCGAAGTGGGCGAGGACGACCAGCACCGTGACGAGCAGGCCGAGCCGCGTCGCCCGACCGCGGGTCATCGCGCGAAGGACGCCGAGCCGGGTCTCGGTCGCCGACGGCAGTGTCGGCAGCGTCCACGCCAGTGCGGCGAGCACGCCGATCGTGAAGACCGCCATCGCGGCGAAGGCCGCCCGCCAGCCGAACAGCTCACCGACGAACGTCCCGGCGGGAACGCCCAGCACCGAACCGAGCGGAACGGCGGAGAAGATCACCGCGGTCGCGCGGCCCGCGTGCCCCGGTCCGACGAGCCGCGCGGCGAGCCCGGAGCCGATCGCCCAGAAAGCGCCGATCACCAGTCCGACCAGGACGCGCGAGACCAGCATCACCCAGTAGGCCTGCGAGGTCGCCGCGACGACGTCGGCCAGTGCCAGCACCGCCATCAGCGCGCACAGCAGGATCCGGCGGTCGAGCCGCCCGGCGGCGACGGTGACGGCCGGGGCGGCGAGCGCGGCGAGGAAACCGGGCAGGGTCATGGTCAGGCCCGCCGTCCCCGGCGTGATCCGGAAGTCCTCGCCGATCGGGGTCAGGAGGCCGATCGGCAGGATCTCCGTGGTGACGAGGGAGAAGATCCCGAGCGTCACCGCGAGGACGGCGAGCCATCCCTTCAGCGGGGTCCGTGCGGAGGTGTCGAGGGTCGAAGCGGTCATGTGCTTCAGCCCATCACCACGCGGACACCGCGGTCTGGCGGATTCGCGACGTTGATCTAGCTCTTGGACCGCTGGGTCACGACGATGCAGGCGACGACGATCAGCGCGGTCACCGGCGCGGCCGCCGGGAGGTGTTCGCCGAGCAGCACGACCGCCCAGACCAGGGTCAGCAATGGCTGGGCGAGCTGCAGCTGACTCGCCCGCGCGACGCCGATCTCGGCCATTCCCCGGTACCAGGCGAAGAATCCGCCGAACTGCGAGATGAGCGCGACGTAGAGCAGACCGGCGATCCCCTCGCCGGTGACGTGCAGCGGCTCGGTCACCAGCCCGAAGACGGCGAACCCGGCGGTGAACGGCAGGGCGATGACCAGCGCCCACCCGATGACGTGCCAGCCTGCCATCTCCCTGGCCAGCCTGCCGCCCTCGGCGTACCCGAACGCGCACAGCACGAGCGCGCCGAACAGGAACAGGTCCGCTGTGGACAGTCCGCCGCCGCTCTGGCCGACGGTGAACACGACCACCGCGCTCGCGCCGACCGCGGCGGCGAGCCAGAACCGGCGGGCCGGACGATGCCCGGTGAGCCTGGACGAGATGACGGCGGTGGCCATCGGCAGCAGCCCGATGACGACCGCGGAATGCGCCGTCGACGACGTCTTGAGCGCGAGCGTGGTCAGGATCGGGAACGCGAGGACACAGCCGAGGGAGACCACGGCCAGGCCGCGCCACTGGTCACGCCTCGGCAACGGGACCCGGAAGACGCGAAGACAGGTGCCGGCGACCAGCGCGGCGAGGACGCTTCGCAGGCCTGTGGCGGTCCAGGCGTCGAAGCCCTTGAGCGCCCACACGGTGGCGGGGAACGTGAACGAGAAGGCGAGGACACCCAGCGCCGCCAGCAAGGTCCCGGAGCGGACCGCTACTGCGCGGTCCGCGATAGCGCTATCATCCAGTCTCATGTCCGATGGTAGCAGCGTCACCAGCCTGGTAACACAGCTGCGGTCCGAGCTTGAGCGCTATCCGATCGAAGGAAAGCTCCCGTCCAGCCGGGAGCTCGTCCGGCAGCTGAAGGTGAGCCCGGTGACGGTCTCGCGCGCCATCTCCGCGCTGGTCGCCGAAGGCCTGGTGATCACCCGTCCCGGTGCCGGGGTCTTCCGTGCCCCGCCGCCGCGCGAGGTCGTGGTGAACGGCGACGTGTCCTGGCAGGAGGTGGCGCTGAGCTCGCAGTCCGGCACCCGCGCGATCGACGCGACCGGCGTGCTCGCCGCATTGAGCGACCCGCCGTCGGGTGTCATCGACCTCAACGGCGGCTACACGCATCCGAGCCTGCAGCCGGAACGGGAACTGGCGGCGGCTTCGGCTCGCGCCGGCCGCCGTCCCGGCGCGTGGACGCGGCCGCCGATCTGCGGTCTGCCCGAACTGCGGGCCTGGTTCGCCCGCGACATCGGCAGCCCGGTGAACGTCGAGAACGTGCTGGTCACCTCCGGTGGGCAGAGCGCGCTGACCACGGCGTTGCGCGCGCTCGGCGCCCCCGGCGCGCCGGTGCTGGTGGAATCCCCGACGTACCCGGGGATGCTGGCCATTGCGAGGGCTTCGGGGCTGCGCCCGGTCCCGGTGCCGATGGACCGCGACGGCGTCCGGCCCGAACTGCTCGCCGACGCCTTCCGCGACACCGGCGCCCGGCTGTTCGTCTGCCAGCCGGCGTTCCAGAACCCGACCGGCGCGGTGCTGTGCGCCGAACGCCGGGCCGAGGTCCTGCGGATCGCGCGCGACGCGGGCGCTTTCGTCATCGAGGACGATTTCGCGCGGCTGATGGCGCATCCCGGCAGCCCGGCTCCCCCGCCGCCGCTCGTGGCCGACGATCCGGACGGCGTCGTGGTGCACATCCGGTCGCTCACCAAACCGGCGTCGCCGAGCCTGCGGATCAGCGCGCTGGCCGCCCGCGGCCCGGCGCTGGAACGGCTGCGCGGCCTCCACGCCGTCGAGAGCTTCTTCGTCCCGCGTCCGCTGCAGGAAACCGCGCTCGAGCTGGTGAGCTCCCCGGCCTGGGCACGTCATCTGCGGACCCTCGCCGCCTCGCTGCGGGAGCGCCGCGACGTCGCCGTCTCGGCGCTGCGGGAGTTCCTGCCGTCGTGGAGCACCGTCCCGGTCCCGACCGGCGGGTATCACCTGTGGCAGCCGCTCCCCGCCTTCGCCGACGAAATCGCGTTGACCAGCGCTGCTTTCCGGGCCGGAGTAGCGGTCACCCCCGGCAGGCTCTACTTCGCGGCCGAGGCGCCGGGCCCCTATCTGCGCCTGAGCTACGTCAGCGCCGCGACGGGCACGCAGCTCCGGGACGGCATCCGGCGCCTTTCCCAGGCGTACCAAGAGATCCCCGGTTAACCCCTGGCGCGGTTTGCTCGTACCATCGCGCACGGAGGCGACGAAAAGGAATGACACAACCGGCGGCCGAGCCGCAGGATTCACCCGGCAGGCTTTGGGAGCTGCTCGACGACGGCCAGCGCAAGGCGCTGCGCGCCGAGGCCGAACTGCGCCGGTACCCGGCCGGGACGGTGATAATCCGCGAGGGTGACCGGTCGGACTGGGTGCTGATCCTGATGACCGGACGGGTGAAGATCACATCGGTGTCCACCGGCGGCTACGACGCCGTGCTGGCCGTCCGCGATCCGGGCGACATCATCGGCGAGATGGCGTCGATGGACGGCAGCCTGCGCTCGGCCACGGCGATCGCCGTCGAACCGGTCACCGGCCTGTGGCTGTCCGCGCGGTCGTTCAACACCGTGCTCCGCGAACAGCCCGGCATCTCCGTGGTCCTGCTCCGGATCATCACCTCGCGGCTGCGCTACGCCAACTCGCGGCGGACCGAATTCGGGGACAGCACGGCCGCCGAACGCATCGCCGCGATCCTGGTCGACCTCGCCGAACGGTACGGCGTGCCCGTCCCCGACGGCACTCTGATCGCCCTGCGGATCAGCCAGCGCGATCTGGCGGGACTCGCGTCCGCGTCACGGGAAGCCGTCGCGCGGACCCTGCGGACCCTGCGCTCCGACGGGCTACTCAGCACCGGGCGCCAGCGGCTGGTCGTCCGGAGCCTGCGCGACCTCAAACAGCTCGCGCCCGACGACCACTGAGCCGCCACGGCAGGCCGAAGTGCCGCTCCACGCGTGCTCCGGTGGCGGAGAACAGTTTCCGCACCCGTGGTTCGTTCTCCGGATCGAAGCCGGGCGTGGTCTCGATCAGCGCCGCGAGTTCGCGGGTGAGCCTGGCCGCGGCCGCCCTCGGCACCAGCAGGACGCGCACCGGCGCGAGGCTGCGCACGACCGGGGGCGGCGCTACGAGGTCGATCCGGGCACGGGCCAGTCCGGTCAGCCTGGCCAGCCAGAGGACGGCACCGGTCACCGTCCAGGCCAGGAGTTCCGTCAGGAGGAATGGAGACAGGAGCAGCGTCAGCCAGGCCGTGTACGCGACCACGATCCCCAGCACCAGCAGATCCTCGAAGCTCAGCCGTTCCTTGCCGCCGGGAAGGCCTCGGTGCCGGGTGAACGACACTTCCCGGTAGCGCTCGCGTTCGGCGACGATGGCGAACGGGCGGACCCGGCGCAGCCATGGCGCGAACCGGCGCACGATCAGCCATTCGCCGCCGTCGGCATCGGTCACCCGCATCGCGTTCCCCCGTCATCGGTGAGCGGATCTTGACACAGCTCTCCGACGAAGCAGGGTCCGGTGCCGTTCCACGCGCGCGCCGAACCGGGCGAGCGCCTCGCGCACGGCCGGGTCACCGGGGTCGAACATCACGCGATCGCGGAGCAGGCCGCACAACTCGATCATCAAGGGCTCCGCCAGGTCGTCGTGGACCTTGAGGATCGTCAGCGAGGCCAGGCCGCTCTGTCGCTTGTGCCAGCCGAGGACGTCCACCCGCACCGGCGCTCTCCGGAACCGCCGGACGGCCATGGAGACGGATCCCGAGACTCCCTGGCACAGCAGTTCCAGCAGCAGGCACGGCAACAGGAGGAGCCCCAGCAGCAGGTACACCGGCACCATCGCGAGCGCCTCCACCGCGAACAGCACCCCGACCAGACCCATCGCGGCCTTGGCCACCGGTCCGCTGGCACCGGCTTCCGGTTCGCCGTCACGGGCCACGGGCCCGTCGTCGAGGTGGATCCGCCAGTCAGCGGTGAGCTTGTAGTGCCGGTAACCGCCGGTGAGTCCAGCGAACGGCTGGACCCACCGGCGCCACGGTGCGAACCGGCGATCGACCGCCCATTCGCGCCCCTCCGGATCGATCACCTTCATCGGCCCTCCCCTCCCGATCTCGCACCGTGTCCGGCGGGACCGAGCTTGGCAGGGATGACGCCGGCGTTCTGCGTCACCTGACACAAAAGACGAAACCGGGTTGTACGCGCCTTGTACGACGGCTGTACGAGCCGGAAGGACTCTGATGCCCCGTCACCCGGAACCGAATCCAGGACGGAGCAATCCCGTGAAGATCTCCCGCGTCGCACAGGGCCTTTTCGCGGCCCTCGTCGCCACCGCGGCGGTCGGCGCATCCCCGGCCACTTCCCTCGCCACCCCGGCCACCGGCGACCAGATCTCGGCGGCCGCAGTCGGGAACACGTTGGTGTACAAAGAGAAAACAGAAGGTTACGACTGCTTCAGAATCCCCGCCATCGTCAAGGCGAACAACGGCGAACTGCTCGCCTTCGCCGAAGGCCGCCGAGGCGGCGCCAGCTTCTGCAACGACAGCGGCGACATCGATCTCGTCGTGAAGCGCTCGGCCGACAACGGCAAGACCTGGACCGCGCCGAAGATCGTCATCGAAGGTTTCGGGGACACCAAAGGAAACCCGACGCCGATCGTCGTCCCGTCCACCGGGCGGATCGTGCTGCTGTCGGTGATGGAATGCGTCAAGAACCCCGGCTGCAACCGGATTCCACGCGTTTCGATCAGCGACGATCACGGCAAGACCTGGACCGCGCCGAAGGTGCTCACCACGCAGCTCGGGTTCGACGCCGCGCCGGGCTGGCTCGCGACCGGCCCGTCGCACGGCATCGTGCTGACGCGCGGCGCGCACGCCGGCCGCATCGTCGCCGGGATGAGCTACACCGACGATGGCGAGAACAGCGGCGCGCTCGTCTACAGCGACGACCAAGGTGTCACGTGGAAGCGCGGCGCCACCGACAGCCGGGCGACGTCGGCCACGCTGAACCCGCAGGAGATCAGCGTCACCGAACTGCTCGACGGCCGGATCTACGTGGCGGCACGCAACCAGGCCAACAACGGCAACAAATGCCTCAGCGGCGGCGCGAAGAACCGCGCGTTCGCCATCAGTTCCGACGGCGGGGCCAGCTTCTCCACCAAGTTCACCTTCGAAGAGGACCTGATCACCCCGGTGGTGCAGGCCTCGACCGCGCGGATGACCGCGACCGACAAGGCGGGCAAGTACAACCGGATCCTGTTCGCCGCGCCGTCGGTCTGCGACCGCCGCAAGGAGCTCGTCGTGCGGTCTTCGTTCGACGAGGGCGCGAACTGGCAGGGCAACTCCGCCGGAACGCTGGTGTGGAGCGGTGACGCCGCCTACTCCGACATGGTCCAGTTGTCCTCGGGCTCGGTCGGCGTGCTGTACGAGGCCGGCCCGGCGGGGAACGCCAACGAGACCATCCGCTTCTCGACCGTCACCGAGACGACCCTCGGCGCCCCGGTCTGCGGCAGCGGCTACGGCGTGATCGACTCGGCTCCGCTCGGGACCGCGGGCACGGTTTACCTGTCCTACAACGCTTCCAACGGGCAGAACTGTGTCAGCACGATGAAGAGCGCGTCGGCGGGCACCGCGACCGCGACGTCGGCCTACCTCGAGGTCGCGGGATCGTCCCGGCTCACCGACTCCGGGTCGTACTCGTGGTTCGCCGGACCGGTGAAGGCGGCCGCGGCGGACAAGTGCGTGAAGTGGGGCGGTTCCGCGGGCGGGGTCAAGTACGACAGCCCGTCCGGGCACTGCGGCTGAGCGGTGAACGTCGTCTGATCACGCGAGATCCGTCTCTGATCACGCGAGATCGCCGCCTGATCACGAATGATCGCCCGTCTCGCCCGAACACGACACCCTTGCCCTGCCTCACACGCCCCTCTCGGCCCGATGCGGCCTGACGGGAAAGCGATGTTGCGAAAACAGGCTCGGTGGCGCTGTAACTACTGGTGCGATCGGGACAGGCGTCGGCGATCCGGTGTCCGTGAAGGCCTCCTTCACTACCTTCAGGGTAGGCAAGGAGGCCTTCACGCTCACTTGGGCGGCCGCAACCGCGGGGGAAGCTTCGTGAGCCCCAGTTTCTCCAGCTGTCCCGCGATCTCCGCGAGCCCGGCGTCGAACCGGTCCAGATCCACGCCTCGGCCGGACAGGTCGTCGCGGACGTGCTTCTCGACCTTCGCCCAGTCGTTGCGGTACTTCGTCGCGAGTTCCTTCCACGGCACGCCCGCCAGTTCTTCGGCGAGCCCGCTGTCGTAGCCGATCACGCCCCGCGCCATCAGGTACGCGATGCCCGGGTAACCGAGGTACCCCTGCCAGTAGGACCCGTTGTCGTTGGCCGTGATCGAACCCGCGGCGGGATCGTGGCGGACGTCGTACGTCTTCGCTTTGTCCGACGACGCGACGCGCGCCGTGTCACCGTCGACCTCCACCCGCCCGTCGGCCACCGCGCCGAGCGCCTCGTAGATCTTGATGACCGGCGACGGCTTCCAGTCCGCGGCCATTCAGCCCTCCAGCCTTTCGAGCAGGACGACGTCCACGGTGTCGCCCTCTTCCTTGCCGATCGCCTTGCGCACGTCGGCCTTCACCGGGAGCTTGTGGGTGCCGTCGCCGAGGGCCATGAACGAACTCCGGAACGGATGTCCGTCGATGGTCCCGCGCACCTTCACCAGCCCCTTCGTGCCGAAGAACTCGGCGGAGCCGGGCATGACCACATACGTCCAGCCGCCCTTCTCGGGGCTCTTGAGCAGCGTCGCGGTGAACCGTTTGTCCATACCGGCACCCTACGACAGGGCACCGACGAAACCGGGACTTCAGAGGGCGACGCGGATGCGGACGCGGCGGCCGACGTCGCGCGCCCAGGCCCGGATCGACGGCCAGTCGCGGAAGTCGCCCGCCCAGGGACCGAGGGCCATGATCTTCCAGTACAGGCCGCGCGCGGTGGCCGGGGTGAGCCTGCCGCCGAAGGTGGCCGTGCGCTCGGCGTCGATCCGTGCTGCCAGCAAAGCGACTCCGGCGGGCAGGCTGACGCGTTTGCCCGCGGCGGACGGCCCGCAGGGCCCGCTGTGGAACAACCACACCGGACGGCTCCGCAGTGCTTCCTCGTGCTCGGTGAGCAGGCGCACCGCTTCCGGACGCCATCGCCGGTGGTGCAGGGCGCTCCCGACGATCACCGCGCCATACGGTTCGACGTCCTCGACCTCGGCGGCGTCCAGCAGATCGGTCGTGAGCCCGCTTTCCCGCAGTTCGGCGGCGATCACCTCGGCGATCTCCCTTGTCCCGCCGGACCGGCCGGCGTGGGCGACGAGCACTGCGGTCATGCCCCCATTGTCCGCGCGGCCGCAACCCACGCCACCGTCCGGCCTATCGACACGCCGCATTCCGCTCACCTCTTCACCCGTCTGTGCCCTACCCGGGAGGCAGAAACGCCGGTCTCGCGGCCGGATCGGGTTCGTCGTAGTAGCGGTGGAACACCGCCGTCTGCCCACCGGACAACGGCGGGACGATCCAGCTCCACTCCGCCTGGCAACGGCGGCCGGCGCGCTCTTCCTTGGCGATGTGCGTGAGGAACCGCCGCGATTCGGTGTGGTGGTCGGCGACGGTCACGCCCGCCGCGTCGAAGGAATGCTGGACCGCCAGCGTCAGTTCGACCAGCGTGCGGTCACGCCACAGGGTGCGGTCCGATTTCGTCGACAGCCCCATCAGGTCCGCGATCACCGGGAGCAGGTCGTAGCGGTCGGCGTCGGCCAGGTTGCGCGCGCCGACCTCGGTGGCGAGATACCAGCCGTTGAACGGCGCCGCGGGGTAGGTGATCCCGCCGATGACCAGGCGCATGTTGCTGATCGCCGGCACCGCGTGCCAGCGCAGCCCGAGCCCGGCGAACCATCGGTGGTCGGGATGCGACAACGGGACCTCCAGCACGGCGTCCGCGGGCAGCCCGAACAGCCGCCGGTCCCCTTGTTCGGCCTCGATGAGCAGCGGGAGGACGTCGAAGGAGCCTTTGCGTTCGGGCGGGCGCCAACCGTGCTCCTGGACGGTCTCGGTGAAGTCGGCGTGGCGTGGATCGCCCAGTACCGATCCGTCGCCGAGCCGGTAGCCGGCGTACCGGATGAGCTGGTCGTTGTGGATCTTCGGCCCCGGCCCCGCCGGGCCGTCCGGCGCGAACACGGTGATGGTCGAGCGGATCCGGCCGTCCCGGGTCGCCTCGCGCAGATGCGTGACGCACTCGCCGGCGATGGCTTCCGCGCCTTCGACGTCACGACGATCCCGCACCTTCAGCCCCTGCCAATACAGCCTCCCGATGCACCGCGCGGAGTTCCGCCAGGCCACCCGGGCGCCGAACTCGACCTCGGCCGTGGTGTGCCGGTAGGTGCCGGTCTCGTGGATCTCGGCGCGAACGTGGTCGAGCCGCTCGCGTAGTGGTTCGGCGCCTCCGTCCGCCTCGGCGTGAAAGAGCCGGAGGAAGTCCTCCGCCTCGGCCACGTCCACGCTCCGTTCCCGCGGCCCCACCTCCGGAGGCAAGCGAGGGATATCCGTCACCTGCATGGAGGCCGTCGATACCTCCGCCTCCCACTCTCCGAATTCGACGCCGGCTCCGGCGGCGGGAACGATCACCATTCCTCCTGCACTCGGGAATGCCCGGAGGATCATGCCTGATCGGCGAGACGGCCGGGTCCGGACCAGACGAAAGAGGATACCTCACGGAAAGACGAGCACTATCCTCCAAATGGCAGAAGCCACCGCCTCGATGACATTTCCGCAGGCAGCGTGCTCGCCGACGACAATATTTGGAGTCGATTACCACTTCGCGTGATATTCACCGAATTGCGCCGGGCAAAATGATCACGCTTACCCAAGATCAGTTTTATGATCGTCATTCGTCACTCTTTCGAGCGTATTCATCCGCCTGCTCTTCTGTTCTTTCCCCATGCCGGTGTATTGACCCGCGGGGGCCATCGCTAGAGTGCGGGCATCCCGGCGGAAAGGAAAATCGTGGTCGACAGGCGGATTCCGGTCATCCTGGTCGCGGGCTTCCTCGGCTCCGGCAAGACCACACTGCTGAATCATCTGCTGGCCAACCGCCAAGGTGCGCGGATCGGTGTCGTGGTCAACGACTTCGGGAGCATCGCGGTCGACGCGATGGCCGTCTCCGGCCAGGTCGACACCATGATGGCGTTCGGCAACGGCTGCCTGTGCTGCGCCGTCGACGCGAGCGGCCTCGACGCCATGCTCGCCAAGCTTTCCGAGGCCGAGGCCGGCATCGACGTCATCGTGATCGAAGCCAGCGGGCTCGCCGAGCCACGCGACCTCATCCGCCTGATGATCGCCAGTGAGAATCCCGTCATCGCGTACGGCGGTCTCGTCGAACTCGTCGACGCGGCCGAGTTCGAGGCGACCAGGAAGCGGCATCCGGAACTGGACGAGCACCTCGGATTCGCCGACTTGGTCGTGCTCAACAAGACCGACCGGGCCGACGAAGAAGCCCTGGCCAAGCTGCGCGGCACGATCGACGAGATCGCGCCCGGCACCCCGGTGATCGCGACCTCACACGGCCGGATCGACCCCACGCTGTTCTTCGACGCCCGGCCACGCGACCGGGTGGGTCAGCTGTCGTTCGACGACCTCCGCGAGGAGGAGCACGACCACGAGCACCATTTCCACACGGCTTACGACAGCGTCGCCTTCACCGCCGAGCGGCCGCTGGACCCGCGGCGGCTGATGGACTTCCTCGAACAGCGCCCCGGCGGGCTCTACCGGATCAAGGGTTTCCTCGATTTCGGCCCGAACGGCCCGCGGTCCCGGTTCGGCCTGCACACCGTGGGCTCGTTCATCCAGCTGGAGCGGTCGGCGTGGCCGTCGGGCCAGGCGCGGCGGAGCGAACTGGTGCTGATCGGTTCAGGAATCGACACCGAGACCGTCACCGCACGCCTCAATGAGTGCGTCGCCGACGATCCCGCGGTCGTCGACGAGCGGGGAATGCTGCGCGTCCTCCGATTCATCCAGGATTGAATCAAGACTGACACGCCGAACGGCGGCGAATACCGGCTATCGCCGCGTGTCTGCTTGACACTGTCCCGTGGAAGGAAATCTCGAGCTGGACCACCTGTATCGGGAGGACAGTTCCATGACGAACACCGCCGGACGCTGGTACCTGGTCGGCGCGCTGCCGGAGGACTCCCCCGCCGCGCACCTGATGACCCGCTCCGAAGACCTCCGCTACCGGCGTTCCGCCTGCGGGGACAAGGAATCCCGGATGTGGACACCGGTGGATCTCACCACCAGCGACGTCGCTCCGTGCCCGCGCTGCGCCGCGACCCTGCCGGGCCACCGCTCCACCCGCGAGGCCGAGCCCGCCGTGAACACCCAGCTCGCCTTCGACCTGCCGCTCTGACCCCGCGTTCAGAGGACTGAATGCCCCTTGCGGCGGGCGGACGCCCTTAGTCCCTCTTCGCCCGGCTGGGCGCCACGCGAGGCGGCTCGTTCGGCATCTTCGGGTACACGGGCGGCCAGGGCGCGTCCATGAGCCCGTTCGCCATGTCCTTTCGGGACATTTCCAGCAACGGCTCGATCGACTGCGGTTTCGTTCTCTCCCAAGGGTCTCCGCGTTCGGCGAAGCGAGCGGGCACAGTGGACAGTGTCAGTTTGTCCGGCTCGACGGTCTCCAGTTCGTCCCAGCCGATCGGCGTCGACACCTGCCCGCCGACGCGCGGCCGCACACACCACGCGCCGAACACCGTCTTGTGCGGCGCGTTCTGGTTGAAGTCGACGAACACGCGAGAGCCGCGTTCTTCCTTCCACCACTGCGCCGTCATCTCTTCCGGATGACGGCGCTCGAGTTCACGGGCGAGCGCGACGGCGGCCGCGCGGACCTCGTAGGCGTCCCACTTCGGTTCCAGCGGAACGTAAAGATGCAAGCCGCGTGAACCGGAAGTCTTGATCTGCGCGGTGATGCCCAGTTCTTCGAGCAGCGCCTTCGTCAGGACGGCACCGTGCCGCAGTTCGGGGAACCCGATGCCCGGCGACGGGTCGAGGTCGACGCGCAACTGGTCGCTGATGTCCGGCGCGTCGGCCCGGTTCGGCCACACGTGGAACCCGAGGCAGCCCTGGTTCACCGCCCAGATGACGTGCGCGAGGTCCTTCGCCACGAGCGCGTCCGACGTGGTCCCGTTCGGAGTGGACACCACCGTCGTGGTCAGCCAGCCGGGCGCGTTCTTCGGGACCCGCTTCTGGAACCACGACTTCCCGCCCGCGCCGTCGGGATAGCGTTCCAGCAGCAGCGGCCTGTCGCCGAGTTGCGCCAGCAGCGGCTTCGAAACGGCGCGGTAGTACTCGACCAGGTCCAGTTTGGTCTCGCCGTTCTCCGGGAAGTAGACCTTGCCCGGATTGGACACCGTGAACTCGACGCCGTCCAGGTCCAGCGTGACCGGTTCCGACTTCATGTCTCCCCCAGCTCGGTGAACAGCGTGGCCAGCTCGGCGGGCGGGACCTCTTCGAGCTGCGCGTACGTGCACGAGGCCGGTTCGCGGTCCGGCCGGAAACGCACGAGCCTGCCGCCGTGGCGGAACCGCGTGCCCTCGACGTGCTCGTAGCGGACTTCGGCGACCCATTCGATGCGGACCGGCTCCCAGCTCAGATCCTTCTGCGGCGCCCACCGGCTGCCCGCGCCCGGCATCCGGCCGCCCGCCTCTTCGTGGGCCTCGGCCCACTCGCGCCAGGGATGGTTCTCCAGCGCGTTCTCCCGCAGCGGCGCGAGCTCGTCCACCAGCTCACGCCTTCTCGCGGCGGTGAAACTGCTGGCCACGCCCACGTGGTGCAGGACGCCCTCGTCGTTGTAGAGCCCGAGCAGCAGCGATCCGACGCCGGCGCCATCCTTGTGCCACCGGAACCCAGCGACGACGCAATCCGCGGTCCGCTGGTGCTTGACCTTCCACATCACGCGTTTGTCCTGCTCGTAGGGCGCGTCGGCGGGTTTGGCCATCACGCCGTCGAAGCCCGCGCCCTCGAACCGGGTGAACCAGTCCTGGGCGACGTCGGGGTCCTCGGACAGCGGGGTGAGGTGCACCCGGGCGAACTTCGTGTCGATGACGCTTTCGAGCAGCTTCCGCCGCTCCCCGAACGGCTCCGGCGTCAAGTCCCGGTCGTCCAGGGCCAGCAGGTCGAACACCACGAAACTGGTCGGCGTCTCGGCGGCGAGCTTGTTCACCCGGGACGCCGCCGGGTGCAGACGTAACTGAAGCGCCTCGAAATCGAGTCCACCCTCGGTGACCAGCACGATCTCGCCGTCGATCACGCAGCGCTCGGGCAGCGCCTCCTTGAGCAGCTCGACCAGTTCGGGGAAGTATCTCGTCAGCGGCCTGTCGTTGCGCGAGCCCAGCACGACCTCGTCGCCGTCGCGGAACACCACGCAGCGGAAGCCGTCCCACTTCGGCTCGTACAGCAGCCCCGGCGTGCGCGGCAGTTCGTGCACGGCCTTGGCCAGCATCGGCTTCACGGGTGGCATCACGGGCAATTCCACGACGTGATCCTAAGCCGGACCACCGACAAAAGCGCGGCGCTAAAGCTCGGCCAGGAGGAGCCCGCTGCGCGGTTTCGGCGTGAAATACGTGGCCTTCCTGGGCATCCGCAGCCCGGCCGCGTGGACGGCGAGCACTTCCGCGTACGGGACCGGGGCCAGCAACAACACCGCGTCCGCGTCCTCGGGCACCGGGGCTCCCGGCAGCAACGGACGCACGCCCGGCCCTTCCGGATCGACGCCGAGCACCCCGCTCAGCAGCTCCTGCTCGACCACGGCGTGGTCGCCGCCCGCCTTGCCGAGCACGACCCGGAAGGCCCGCGCCCCCGCCAGCACGGTCACCTCCCCCGCTTCGACGGGCGGCCTAGGCGGACCGGGGTGCACCTCGAACCCCGCCTCCGTCCAACGCCGGACCAGCGTCGTCGCGTCGAGACCGGTGCCCGCGAGCACCCGGTGGATGGGCCCGATCCGCAGCCCCGGTCCCCCGGTGACCAGCGCCAGCAACGCGCCCCGCCCCGACGCCGCGGCGGCCGCGACGCGGTGATTGCCGTCCGCGACCAGCAGGTCCAGCTCGTCGAGGGTCGCCAGCAGTGCGTCCTGGCCGTCGCCAGGACCGGCGAGCCACAGCTCGTGCTTGCGGCCCGCGCCGTCCACTGTGGACAGGGTGGGCGCCCGCCCCCGGCAGATCCGTTCGATCAGCGCGGTCAGCGCACGGCCACCGGTAGCGGGGACCAGCATGGCGGCGCTCGTGGCGACACCGAGCCCCGCGAGCATCGCGGCCCGCTCCGCGACGACGTCCGGATAGACGTCCTCGGTGTGCCGGACGCGGGTCACGCCGTCGGCCCGCACCGCCGCGGGGTCGACGAGGCACAGCACGCCCAGCGCGACGCCGTCCGGCCCGTCGATGCGATACGGCGCGACGACCGAGGCGACCGGGCGGTAATGCTGCTCCCGGATCCGCTCGAAAGTCGCTCTGGCCTGCGGCAACGCCTCCTCCATCGAGAGGCCTCCCGCCAGCGCGGCCGGGGTCCTGGCCGGATGCTGGACCGCCAGCAGGCTGTCCCCGCGCGCGCCGGCGAGCGCGGTGGCGACCCGGTCCGGGTCGGCGAACTCGTCGACGTCGGGCCCCGGGACGGTGTCGCGGACAACCCAGCCACGGTCGATCGGGCGGATCCAGGTGCTCATCCGATCCATTTTGCGGGATACCTCACGGAAAAAATCGGTCCCATGACCGGGTGTCTCCGTGGAATGCTTACCCATGCGAAACAGTTGACGCCCTTCATGAGCCCGAGGAGAGCCCCGCAGATGACCACCCCGGCCCCGGTCGCCGCGAAGGAAGGGGTCGGTTTCCGTTCGGAACGCGGTCCCGTCCTGATCGCCGTGATGCTGTGTTCCGGCCTGATCGCCCTGGACTCGACCATCATCGCGACGGCGGTGCCCTCGGTGGTCGCCGACCTGGGCGGGTTCTCGCAGTTCCCCTGGTTGTTCTCGATCTACCTGCTGACCCAGGCGGTCACCGTTCCGCTGTACGGCAAGTTCGCCGACGTGCTCGGCAGGCGGCCGGTGATGTTCTTCGGGATCGCGGCCTTCCTGCTGGGCTCGGTGCTGTGCGGCGCGGCCTGGAGCATGCCGGTACTGATCGCCGCCCGCGCCGTGCAGGGCATCGGCGCGGGTGCCATCCAGCCGATCGCGCTGACCATGGTCGGCGACATGTACACGGTCGAGGAACGCGCCAGGGTGCAGGGCTATCTCGCCAGCGTCTGGGCCATCTCGTCGGTGGTCGGGCCGACGCTGGGCGGCGTGTTCGCCGAGTACCTCGACTGGCGCTGGATCTTCTTCATCAACCTGCCGCTCGGCGCGCTGGCGGCGTGGATGCTGTTCCGGAACTTCCGCGAGCGCGTCGAACGCCGTTCGCACCGGATCGACTACCTCGGCGCCACGCTGCTCACCCTCGGCTGCTCGCTGCTGATCCTCGGCCTGCTCGAAGGCGGGGTCGCCTGGGGCTGGGCGTCCGCGCCGAGCCTGGTGATCTTCGCGGGCGCGGTGGTGCTGCTGACGGCGTTCGTGTTCGTGGAACGCAAGGCCGAAGAGCCGGTGCTGCCGCTGTGGATCTTCACCAAACGGACGCTGATCGGCGGGAACCTGGTCGCCGTCGTCGTCGGCATGCTGCTGATGGGGCTCACCTCGTACCTGCCGACGTTCTCCCAGGGAGTGCTCGGCACCGGCGCGCTCGTCGCCGGGTTCGCGCTGGCGGCGCTGACCGTCGGCTGGCCGATCTCGGCGTCGCTGGCGGGCCGGATCTACATGCGGATCGGGTTCCGGGACACCGCGCTGATCGGCAGCGGTGCCGTCATCGCGGGCGCCGGGCTGACGGTGTTCCTGGCGGCGGGGTCGTCGATCTGGCTGGCGGCCGCGGCGGCGTTCGTCCTCGGGCTGGGGCTGGGCCTGACGTCGAGCCCGACGCTGATCGCCGTGCAGTCCACCATCGGCTGGGAACGGCGCGGTGTCGTCACCGCGACCAACATGTTCAGCCGCTCGCTGGGCAGCGCGGTCGGGGTGGCGATGTTCGGCGCGATCGCGAACGCCACCCTGGCGAGCCGGTTCGCCAGTCCGCCCGCCGGGGTCTCCGGCCTGCCGTCCGGTGTCGACGCGACCAGCGTCGTCCTGGGCGGCGACGGTCCGGAGACACCGACGACGTCGTTCGTGCGGGACGCCCTCGCGGGCGCCACGCACCACGTCTTCCTGGCGATGCTGGTGGTCGCCGTGCTCAGCGTGGGCGCGCTGCTGCTGATGCCGCGGCGGACCGAAGAGCTGAAGTTCGACTAGTTCTGCAGCGGGACGGCGTGCTCGGCGAAGTTCTCGACGAACCGCTCGATCGGCTCCGGTCCGGCCGGGTACAGCACGAACTTGCTCAGCCCGGCGTCGATGTACTCGGCGACCAGATCGCGGGCGGCGCGCCAGCTGCCCGCGATCAGCCGGGACGGATCCGCGTCGGACCGTGCCGCGATCGAAGCCGCGAGCGCGTCCGGGATCCCGTCCTCGGCGACGATCAGGCTGATCCCGAAGTGGTCGGCCTCGACTTCCCGGTCCGCCTCGGCTGCGGCCTTCTGGATCGCCTCGCGGCCGGCCCGCGCCTCCTCCGGGGTGAGGAAGCTGGCCAGCCAGCCGTCCGCGAGCCTGCCGACCCGCCGCAGCGCGCCGGGCGCCTTCCCGCCGAGCCAGAGGTCGAGCCGCTTCACCGGGCGCATGCCCAGGCCCACGCCCTCGACGCGGAAGAACTCGCCCTCGAAGGTCACTTCTTCCTGTTCCAGCAACGCTTTGATCAGGAGCAACGACTCGTCGAACACCGCCGCGCGACGGCCTTGCGGCACCGGGAAAAGCGGGAGTTCGGCTTCGCGGGCGGGCTTCAGGCCGAAGACCGGGAGCACCCTTTTCGGCGCGAGCGCGGCGAGTGAGGCGAGTTGTTTGGCGACGAGCACCGGGTCACGGCCGGGCAGCACCAGCACGCCGGTGCCGACCTTCAGGTTCGAGGTGCGGGCGAGAGCGTGCGTCACCCCGACGACCGGGTCGATCCTGGGCGAATACACCGCCTCGGGCAGCCAGAGCGAATCGACGCCCGCCCGCTCCAGCAGATCCACAGCGGCACCGAACTCCTCGGGCGCCGTCCCGGTCCCCAGCCCGGCACCGACCCTGATCTTCAGCTCCTCCGCCACACTC
This sequence comes from Amycolatopsis sp. NPDC089917, assembly GCF_040684635.1. Taxonomy (NCBI): domain Bacteria; kingdom Bacillati; phylum Actinomycetota; class Actinomycetes; order Pseudonocardiales; family Pseudonocardiaceae; genus Amycolatopsis; species Amycolatopsis sp. NPDC089917. Next base: position 118,658 of record NZ_JBFBGL010000004.1, read on the forward strand.
GCTCCCTTCCGCCCGGGCCCGGGATTCGGGCCGATGTCCAGTTTTCACACCAGGACCCGGCGTGAACAACCCCGCACACCCATGGACTCTTCCCGCGAATTCCCCGTACATTCGGGTGTCGTGCGGGCCGTTCCCGCGCGGAATGGGGGATTTTCGATGGCAGGGCAGGCTTTCCGCAGTTGGACACGGTGCTTCCACCCGGCGCCCGCGGCCGGGATGCGGCTCGTCGCCTTCCCGCACGCCGGCGGCTCGGCGAGCGCGTACCGGCAGCTTTCGGCCGCTCTCTCGCCCACCGTCGAGGTGCACACCGTCCAGTACCCGGGACGACAGGACCGCATGGCCGAGCCGGTCATCGACGATCTGCACGTCCTTGCCGATCAGCTGGTGGACGTCGTCGCCGCGCTGCCGAAGCCGTTCGCCCTCTTCGGCCACAGCATGGGCGCCATCGTCGCGTTCGAGCTCGCACGGCGCCTCGAAGCGCGCGGACTCGTTCCCGCGGCGCTGTTCGTGTCGGCCCGCCGCGGCCCGGACGTGTTCAAGGAGAGGGCGCACCATCTCGCCGACGACGACACGTTCCTCGCCGAAGTCAGCAGGCTCGGCGGTACGGACGCGTCGATCTTCGACGACCCGGACATCCGCGCGCTCGCGTTGCCCGCGCTGCGCGGCGACTACAAGGCCGTCGAGACCTACCGCTACCGGCCCGGTCCCGACGTGAGCTGCCCCGTCGTGGCGCTCGCCGGAGACGCGGACCCCGTCATCGACGTTCCGGACGTCGAAAACTGGCGTGAGCACACCACCGGCACCTTCGAAACGGCGGTGTACCGGGGCGGGCACTTCTTCGTCGACGACAATCTGGACGCCGTCGCCTCCCGCATCCTCGGCAAGCTGACCGTCAGCCCCTGACCTTTCAGGCCCAGCCGGACAGTTCCTTGGCCAGCGCGGACGGTCCGCCCGCGGTGCGCAACGTGGGCGCGCCCGGCCAGCAGTCCTGGTGGTTCCCGGTGCGCAGGGTCTCGGCGAACCGGGCCACCAGACGGGGCTGTGACGCCACCGTCCGGCCTCCGAGGTAGGCGACGACGACGTGGTGGTCGTCGCCGGAGTGCGTCGCGACGGCGGCGGACCAGCCGTGCTCTTCGTGCCATATCAGGTCGACGTCGCGTTCGGGGAAGCCGGGAAGGCGCCAGTTCAGCCTCAACCGGGCGGTGACGGGATCGACGAGGTCGGCCGTGCACGCGTCCATCCGTATACCCAGTGCCGCTGCCACGTCCTCCAGATAGGCGTTCAGCCTGGTCATGAGATCCAGACCTGCTTCCGTGGGCGCGGGGGTCGAGGTGGTCACGGTCCCTCAGCTTCCTGTCACTTTGAGTTGGCGTGACGGGAATTACCCACCCCGGGCCGGCTTCACACTCTCATTTCGTCACACCACGGTTTCGGGTCGGTCAAGCCGTGGCTTCGATGACCCGCGTCAGTGCCTTGTGCAGCGCCTCCAGCTCGGAAACCTCCATGCCGAGCTTTTCGACGACGCGGTACGGGATCTTTTCCGCCTCCGCGCGCAGGGCACGACCCGATTCCGTCAGCTCGACCGTCAGCAGCCGTTCGTCCTCGGCGCTGCGCCTGCGGGTGACGTACCCGATCGTCTCCAGCCTTTTGAGCAGTGGTGACAGCGTCGCGGGCTCGGCGCGCAGAGCGGCGCTCAGGTCCTTCACCGCCTGCGGGCCCCGCTCCCACAGCGCCAGCATGACCAGGTACTGCGGATGGGTGAGTCCGTGGGGTTCGAGCAGTGGGCGGTAGATGGCGATGACGCTGCGCGACGCGACCGACAGCGCGAAACACACCTGACGCTCCAGCGCGAGCGGATCCTCGCCCAGATCGATCGACTTCATCTCCGGCCCTTCCGAGTTCATGCCGCGAATCCTAGCCGTGGCGTGCGCGACACTAAAGATTAGCGTGCTAATCATTAGTGTACTGTGACGGACATCGACGGAAGGAGTCGCCCGATGCCCCGCAAGCGCCCGGATGTGTTCCGCTGGCTGTGGTACTCACTCGGCGGCAGGCTGCCCGAGCGCTACCACGACTGGATTCTCCACGACGCGACCACCGGAAGCTGGCGCTGGCGGCACGTCGCCCGCAGCACGGTGATGATCGCCCCGCTCTGCGCGGTGTGGCTGCTCCTGCCCGGCCCGCTCCCCCTGCGGCTCGCGATCGTGCTGATGGCCGCGCTCGTGGCGTACTTCTACTCGATGGCCTACATGGAGGAGAGCATCGAGCACCGGCTCGCCAAGAACGGCTTCCCGCCGGGCATCGGGCGGCGGACGCGCGCCGAGGCGACCGCGATCGCGGAGGCCGAGGTGACGGAGCGGTATCTGGCGCGGTATCGCGACCAGGCCGGCGCCTGACCCCGCTTCGCGTGCGGGCTCCTGCTCGCACTGGGGTTTGCCTCGTCGGTGTTGCGGTGACCGTGTCGCGAAAGCCACTTTCGGGACATCAGACGTCGCGAAAGTGGCTTTCGCGACACAGAAGCGCGGCTCTCCACAGCGGCTCAGGCCGCACGGCGCGTGCGGGCCTCAGCGGCACGATACGCGGCCACCAGTTCGGCGACCACGCGCTTCGGCTCCGTCCGCAGTCGGCTGGGCAAGGTCTGGAGGACAGTGATACCGGCGGCGGCGTACCTGGCGTTCCTCGCCACAGTCGCGGCGTAGTGCTGTTTGCCGAAGTGGAAATCGTACGAATCGATCTCCCAAGCCAAATTCACCGCCACGAAGTATCCGTCGGCGGTCGCGATGTACTCACCGTTTTCGTCCCGCAGTTCGTGATTCCATCGCGGCTCCGGCAAACCACTCGTACGCCACACTCTCATCGCGTCGACCTCCGCGGCCGACCGTGCTCCGCCGGCGATGCGACGCAAGGCCTCGCGCGGGATCGCAGTACCGCGACTGCTCCCTTCGTCGAGTTCGGCGAACAGCTCCGGAAGGCTCACACCCCGCTGCACCGCCTCGGCAAGCAGAGCCGAAACCTCCTGCCGTGAGCCGAGCCGGCGGCACTCGTCGAGAACCGATCGGACCAAGGGCGCCAGCGGTACCCCGTCAAACACGATCGCCTGCGGCAGCCGGGTAGTGCGTTCGATGATCACGTGCCCGGAACTGCCGACCTTGCGTTCGAGAGGCACGAGGAGGTGGACACGGAATACATCACTCGGGAGCATGCTCAAACCTTGGCGACGGCACGCGATCGCTCCCGTCACCACCGCGTCCGGCCCGGCGTACAGAAGAGCGGCGTCGACCAGTTGCCGTCGCGTCGGCTCGCCGGAATTCAGCAGCAAGACACCCGGCAGCAGCCGTCGCCACTGTTTTCCAGGGCGGCAACGCCGATAGCAGGTCCTCGACGGGACGCCGAGTTCCATCAATCGGGCGACCGTGATCACGCCGCCACGACTGTGCTGGTAGAGCCGCTCGTGATCACGAGCCCCATCTCCGGCTTTCACCCCTTGATCGTCGGCGTTCCCGTCCCCGGTCGCCAGTACCTTCCGCCCAACCTGTGGACAACTCGCCACACCAGCCCCACTGTGGATAACTCGGCAGAGGGCGTCGCGAAAGCCACTTTCGCGACGTCTGATGTCCTGAAAGCCACTTTCGGGACACCCTCCACCTGCCCGACCGGCGGCCCACGACCAGGCCGGAAGAGCCGCCGCGGCTAAAGTGCGTGGTGATGAGACGCAAGCTCCGCCCGCCGCTCCCGCCCCGTCACGGGCTCGACCCCGCGAGGCTCAAGATGCCCGCCGAGGGACCGTGGACGACGCTGCGGGAGCACCTCGTCGAGCGGCTCCCCCGGGTCACGCCCGAGCGGATCGAGGAGATGCTCCGTGAAGAGCGCATCGTCGGGCTGGACGGGCCGCTGGGTGTCGATTCACCGTTCGTGCCGGACTCGTTCATCTGGTTCCATCGCGACCTTCCCGACGAGGTCGACGTCCCGTTCGAGGTCTCCGTCGTCCACCGCGACGAGCATTTCCTGATCGCCGACAAGCCGCATTTCCTCGCGACGATCCCGCGCGGACGGCACATTCTGCAGACCGCGCTGGTCCGTCTCCGCCGTGAACTCGATCTCCCGCGACTCAGCCCCGCGCACCGGCTCGACCGGGTGACCGCCGGGCTCATCCTGTTCGTGATCACCCCCGAGGTCCGCGGCAAGTATCAGACGATGTTCCGGGATCGCTTGGTACACAAGGAATACGAGGCGATCGCGCGCCACGATCCGGATATCGCGATGCCGCGCGCGATCAGCAGCCGCATCGTCAAGGAACGCGGGGTCATCGCCGCGCAAGAGGTCGACGGGCCGCCCAACGCCGAAACCCGCGTCGAGCTGATCGAGCACCGCGACGGCCTCGGCCGCTACCGTCTGCTCCCGGCGACCGGCCGCACCCATCAGCTCAGACTGCACATGAGCGGCCTGGGATTGCCGATTCTCGGCGACGACTTCTACCCCGAGCTGACCGAAACCCCGCTCGACGACTTCACCGAACCCTTGCAGCTGCTGGCGAAAGTCCTCGAGTTCACCGATCCGGTCAGCGGGGAACGCCGCCGGTTCGAAAGCCGGCGGACCCTCGAAGCGTGGACGGACCTCGACGCCTGGCGCCGAGGTCCGTGACGCCGCTTCACTTGCGCCAGAACTTGATCCCGCTCCAGGTCACCTTGACCGGCCCGGCGCCACTGGCCGTCCGATAGGAGCCGAACTTGTCGTAGTAGCTGCCGCTGCTACTGCTCACCGTCTGCTTCAGCGAACCGTTGATGTACACCTTGTGCGTGCTCCCCACCTGGTGCACGGTGTTGACCCGCGCCGAAGTCCCGACGGTCGCCCCGCTCCCCAGGGTCTCCCCGCCGTGGACGGCGTAGAGCCGGCCGCCGCGTTCGACCGCGAGCATGAAGTACGGCCCGGCGGTCGGTGCGTCACGGAAGGTCTGTTTCAGGCTGATCCGGGTGCCCGCCATGCTGGTGATCCGGAACGAGCCCTCGAACTGCCGGGTCCCGCCGGTGTAGGTCGCGTAGCGCCGTTCCGCCCGCTGGTCACCGCTCCCGGTGGAGCAGGTCAGCTCGAAATTCAGCCCGTCGACCTTGCCGCATCCTCGCTCCTGGACGGTGAACGAGGGGTTCTCCGCCGTCCACGGCCCGGTTCCGACCTGGGCGTTCGCCGGCATCGCCGACGCCACCAGGCCGAGAGCGGCCGCCGCGACCACCCCGGCGGTCCGAAGTCGTCTCCGCATCCTGCCTCCTGCGCACTCAGGGCGGCGGTGATGGTCCAGACCAGGACCAGGCTGCGACTGTACGAGCACGAACCGTCATCGGACAAGACGTTGACGCCCCGACGTCCCGCTGATTGGGTAATGACGGTGATCCTCTCCATGACGGTCCTCGAAGGACTGGCGGCCGGGACGATCGACCTGGTCTACCGGCGCTGGCCGAAGCAGAACGTCCGTCCGGGCGACGTCATGCGCCTGGAAGCCGGGGTGATCGAGGTCGACTCGGTCGAGATCGTCGATCCCGCCACCATCACCGACGCCGACGCACGCCGTTCCGGGGCGGAGTCCGCGAACGCGGTCCGCGGGATCTTGCGCGGCCCGGCGGACGCCCCCGTGTACCGTATCCGCCTGCTCTATATCGGACCCGATCCCCGGCGGGCACTCAGCGCGGAGACCGCACTGTCCGAAAAGGACGTCGACGCCATCCGCAAACGTTTGTCCAAGATGGACAGACGCCGTCCGTGGACGCACGAGACCTTGCGGGTCATCGCCGACAACCCCGGCCGCCGGGCGCAGGAACTCGCCGACCTCCTCGGCCGAGAGAAGGAGCCGTTGAAGGTCGACATCCGCAAGCTCAAGGGTCTCGGCCTGACCCACAGCCTCGAAGTCGGCTACCGGATCTCCCCGCGCGGCGCGGCCTACCTCAGGCTCACCGAGGATCCCGGTAGAACGCGCTGAGTTCCGGGACGAGCCGCTCCGGCGGGACACTGTGGAACTCGCCGTCCAGTTCGACCTGCCTCGCTCCCGGAACCACCTTCGCGGTGGCGGCAGCGGCGGCCTTCAGCCAGTCCGTACTGCCGTTGCTGTTCACCACGAGGACGGGCGTCGCGATCGACGCCAGTTCGTCCGGGACCTTCGCGTCGCCCATCACGAAGGCGTCGTAGACGAGCGTGGGCGCGAACGACCGGAGTTCGGCCCACACCGGCGTGGCCTTGGCCTCGGCGACGGCTTCCGCCGGGGAACCGACCGCGGACATCATGAACAGGGCGACGGCGTCGTCCCAGCGATCCGAGGCGATCAGCTCGCGCATCTCGTCGGCGTACCCCTCGGCGACTTCTTCGGTTTCTCCGCGATACGGCGATTCGAAGACCGAAAGCCGCGCCATCGGCACTCCTGCCGCCGCGGCGAGCAGTGCCAGCGCACCGCCGGAGGAGATGCCGTGCACGATCACCGGCTCGTCCGCCGCGGCGACGACGGCGGCGAGGTCTTCGATCTCGCGCTCGACCGCGTACGGCGCGGTGTCCCCGCTGTCGCCTCGACCCCGGCGGTCGTAGGTCACCACGGAGAACTCGGCCGCCAGCTCCGCGACCAGCGGCTCGTCACCGCGCCGGTCGTTGGCGGCACCCGCGACGATCACCACCACCGGCCCGGCGCCGCGTCGTTCGAACGCGATCGGCGTCCCGTCCGCGGATCTGACTGTGTCGATCATGCGGACATCGTGCCCCGTGTCGCCGCCGGACGCAGGTCATTTATCTCACTCGAACACCCGTTCGACAAATGATCGGAACCGGGGTAGGTTCGGTTGCCATGACACCCGCGCTTCAAGCCTCGCTCTTCGACGAGTGCGCCGCCCTCGGGCTCGGCTCGCTCGGCGGATTGCGGCGCACAGAGCTGACCCGGGGTGCCTGGATCGACGTGCTGCCCGGCTGGCTCGCGGGCGCCGACGAACTGTTCACCCGGCTCGCCGAAGACGTGCCCTGGCACGCCGAACGACGGCAGATGTACGACCGCGTCGTCGCCGTCCCCCGGCTGCTGAGCTACTACCGCGAGGGCATGCCGCTCCCCCACCCGATCCTCACCGAGGCGCGCGAGACGCTCTCGGCGCATTACGCGGACGAGCTCGGCGAGCCGTTCGTGACCTCCGGTCTGTGCTTCTACCGGGACGGGCGCGACAGCGTCGCCTGGCACGGCGACGACACCGGCCGCTCGCGCACCGAGGACACCATGGTCGCGATCGTCTCGGTCGGCGCCGCCCGGCAGCTGGCGCTGCGCCCGCGCGGCGGAGGCGAGACCGTCCGGCACGCCCTCGGCCACGGCGACCTCATCGTCATGGGCGGCAGCTGCCAGCGCACCTGGGAACACGCCATCCCCAAGACCGCCAAACCCGTCGGACCACGGATCAGCATCCAGTTCCGGCCGAGAGGAGTCGCCTGAGACTCAGTCCAGCAGCACGGGAAGCGCGTCGACGCCGTAGACGATCGAGACCCTCCGGAAGCCCACCTCGTCCGGTTCGATCGCCAGCCGCATCTCCGGGAACCTGCGGACCAGCGCGGGATACGCGGTGCGCAGTTCCATCCTGGCCAGTTCCGCGCCGATGCACCGGTGGATGCCCCAGCCGAAGGCGAGGTGCGACGTCGGCTCGCGGGTCGCGTCGAACTTCTCCATGTCCTCGCCCAGGACGCCGTCGCGGTTCGCGACGCTGAGCGAGCACAGGACGATGTCGCCCTTCGAGATCCGGACGCCGGCGATCTCCATGTCCTCTTTGGCGAAACGCGGGAAGGCCATCTGCACGACGGTCAGGTAGCGCAGCAGTTCCTCGACGAACTTGTGGACGGCGTCGTCGTCACCGCGGACGGTGTCGAACAGCGCACGGTCCTTCAGCAGCACGAGCGCGCCGAGGGCGAGCATGCTCGCCGTGGTCTCCAGCCCGCCGGTGAGCACGCCGTCGGCGAGGCCCGCCAGTTCGCGGTCGTCGATCTCGTCGCCGTGCTCCTTGATGAGCATGCCGAGGAGACCGTCGCCCGGGTTCGCCCGCTGCTTCTTGACGATGTCGTCCAGATAGGACAGTGACTCCGTCATCGCGCCGAGTGACGCTCCCGCGCCGCCGAAGAGGTCGAAGCGCGCGGTGCTCAGGCGCTGGAAGTCGTCGCGGTCCTCGTACGGGACGCCCAGCAGCTCGCAGATCGTGAGCGACGGGATCGGCAGGGCGAAGGCCTCCCACAGGTCGACGGGTCCGTCCACCTTCGCCATCGCGTCGAGCTGGTCGGCGACGATCTCGTCGATTCGCGGCGCCAGCCGGGACAGCCGCCGCATGGTGAACTCCGGCGTGAGCAGACGCCGCAGCCTGGTGTGCACCGGCGGATCGGCGAAACCGAGCCCGCCGGGGTTCTGGTCCTCGGTCACGCCCGCGTTCCCGACCAGGTTCGTGAAGTCGCTGCTGAACTCGGTCACCTTGCCGAGCACGGCCTTGGCCTCGTCGTAGCCGGTGACCAGCCAGGCGTTCATCCCGAACGGCAGGTCCAGCTTGCTGATCGGCTCGTCCGCGCGGATCCGGCCCAGCTCGGGCACCGGGTCGAGGCCGTCGCGTTTGAGCGGCATCAGCGCGTTGTCCGGGATGATCGACATCTTGGCCAGGTCGAAGCCGTTTTTCTGCTGACGCGCGAGGTAGCGGCGGCCGATCCACGCCAGCACGCGCGAGCGAATGCTCCCCATACCCCGCACCCTACTCCAGCCACTGGCCACCTGACCTGGCACAACAGGCCTGCTTCGCCCGGCCGGGCACGAATTTCGACGGCTGTTCACCCGCCGTCCCACTCGATTCGTCACGTCCAGAAAGTCGGATTCGGACCGCGGCGGGTTCCCGATGGCCGGGAGACGTCGGTCACGGTGGGTCACAACGGACAGGAGACAACGCCTGACATCCGGCGGGCGCCGTGAGATTGTCGGACCCTCCTGGGAGGATTCGGACATGTCACCCTCGCTCATCGGACGAGACCATCCCGCGGGTGTGCTCCGCGCGGAGATCGCCCGTGCCGCGGAAAGCCACGGCGGGCTGGTGCTGGTCACCGGCGAGGCCGGGATCGGCAAGACCACGCTGGTCACCGGCGCCGCCGAAGAGGCTAAGCGTCTCGGCGCCCTGGTGCTCAACGGGTCCTGCTGGGATTCGTCGAGCGCGCCGGGCTACTGGCCGTGGACGCAGGTGGTGCGCGGGCTGCGCCGCGCCGTCGGGCAGGGCCGCTGGGCCGCGATGGCGGACAGTGAACTGGACGTCCTGCTCGGCGAGACCCGCGGCGACGGCGCGGCGGACGGGTTCCGGCTGTACGACGCGGTGACGAGCGTGCTGGTGGCCGCCTCCCAGGACCAGCCGATCGTGGTGGTGCTCGACGATCTGCACTGGGCCGACGCCGCGTCGCTGCGGCTGCTCGAGTTCGCCGCACGGCACACCTGGTTCGAACGGCTGCTGCTGATCGGCACGTACCGGGACGTCGAGGTCGAGACGGCCGATCACCCGCTTCGCTCGCTCATGCTGCCTTTACTCGCGAAGGCCACTTCGCTGACTCTCACCGGGCTCGAACCGGAAGAGGTCGGCACGCTCATGGCCAGGACCGCGGGCGCGGAACCGGACAGCGCGCTGGTCACCGAGGTCCACCGCCGCACCGGCGGCAATCCGTTCTTCGTCGAGCAGACCGCGCGGCTCTGGCACAGCGGAGGTTCCGCCGAGACCATCGCGCCCGGGGTGGCCGACGCGCTGCAACGGCGGCTTTCCCTGCTCCCCCAACCCGTCCTCGATCTGCTGACCACCGCGTCCGTCCTCGGCCGGGAGTTCCACCGCAGGCTGCTCGCGGGGGTGGCGGCGGCGCCCGTGCCCCAGGTGGACAGGCTGCTCGATCAGGCCGTCGCCGCCCGGCTGGCCGTGGTGCGGGGGCGGGGCCGGTTCGCCTTCGCCCACGACCTCGTCCGCGAGACGCTGTACGCGAGCCTGTCAGAAGCGGACAGGCGGAAGCAGCACGCCGCCGTCATCGCGACGGTCCGCGAAGCCCCGACGTCACCGGACAGGCTGTTCGCCGCGGACCTAGCCCGCCACGCGCTCCTCGCCGGGCCGGAACTGGATCCGGACCGGGCCGCCGATCTCCTGCTGGCCGCCGCGATCGACGCCACCGGCCGGATGGCGATCGACGAGACGACCACCCACTACCGGCGCGCGATGGAGATCGTCGAGGATCGCCGCCGCCGCGCGGTCATCGCGCTCGAACTCGGCGCGCACCTCACCCGCCACCAGGACTCCGACGAGGGCCGTGAGGTCCTCGTCGCCGCGGCCGCGCTCGTCCACGAACTCGACGAAGACGATCTGCTCGCCCGGCTCGCGCTGACCCTCATCCGGGCCGATCACAAGGGACTGCGGGTCGAAGAGACCACCGCCCTGCTCATCGAGGCGCACCAACGGCTCTGCGGCGGGAAACCCGGCGACGACATCTCCGTCGACCGGATGACGCAGGAACTCACCGCGCGGATCATGATGACCGCCCGCGACGACCACGACGATTCCGCGCTGCTGTTCGGGTTGTGGGCCCGGCACGACGCGATCTGGGGACCGGGCACCGCGGTGGAACGGCAACGGCTCACCGAGGAACTGATCGCGGTCGGCCGCCGCACGGCGAACCCGGAGCTGGAGCATTTCGCGTCGTCGTTCCGCTGGGTCGCTCTGCTGGAGCAGGGCGACCCGCGCTATCTGGAGCAGTACCGGGACTTCATCGCGATGGCGAGCGACAACCAGGTGCCGAGTTCGTATCTGGCGTCGACGATCGACCAGAGCATCATCGCCACCCTCCAGGGCCGGTTCGCCGAGGCCGAGGCGTTCCTCCGGCAGGCGGTGCACGGCGACGAGGCCCACGAGCATCCCCACTTCGGCAATCTGCACCAGTTGCAGCAGTGGGCGCGCTGGTGCCTGCAAGGCCGTTTCGATGATCTCGCCGGGCTGCACCGGGAGATCGCGCGCAGCGGCTACGGTCACGGCCGGCTGCTGGAGGCGATCACCGCCGCGCAACGGGAAGACGTCGCGGAGGCCGTGCGGCTCGCCGATCTCGCGGCCGAGGCGAGGCCGTTCCCCCGCGAACTGGAGCCGCTGTGGCTGCGCTGTCAGGCACAGGCGGCCGCGCTGTCGGGCGATCCCGACCGGTGCGAAACCGCCCGCGCGCTGCTCGCACCGCACAGCGGTGAATGGGTGGTCTCGCTCTACGGCTGCGAGGTCTCCGGTCCCGTCGATCTGTGGCTCGGCAGGCTCGATCTGGCCCAGCAGCGCTGGAACGACGCGGTCGAGAAGCTGCGAGTCGCGGCCCTCTCGGCGGACCGGATGCAGTCCACGCCGTGGGCGGTAGAAGCGAAGTCCTGGCTGGCGAAAGCCTTGCTGGGCAGGAATCTCGAAGAAGACTCCGCCGAAGCGGCGACACTTCTGTCCGAAGTGGACAGAGAAGCGAACGCGATCGGCATGCCTCACGTCGTGGCGCGGGTCGCGGAAATCCGGAACAGCGCGCAGGCGCCGCCCTCCCCCACGGCCGAGTTCCGGCGCGACGATGCCGTGTGGACCTTGCACTACGACGGCGTCACCGCGCACCTTCCGGACTCGAAAGGCTTACGGGATCTGCATTTCCTGCTCGGGAGGCCTGGTTCGGAGGTGACCGCCGTGCGGCTGCTCGATCCCGAAGGCGGCGAGGTGGTCGTCGCCGCCAAGAGCCTCGGCGGGGACGCCGTCCTCGACGACGAGGCGAAAGCCCGGTACCGCGCGCGGCTGGACGAACTCGACGAACTGATCGACACCGCGACGGAACTGGGCCAGGACTCCCGCGCCGCCGCGGTGGACCGCGAACGGGACGCGCTGCTCGCGGAACTGAGGTCCGCCGCCGGGCTCGGCGGCCGCACCCGGCGGCTCGGCGACGAGGCCGAACGCGCCCGCAAGACGGTGACCGCCCGGATCCGGGACACCCTGCGCAAACTCGACGAGCAACACCCGGCGCTGGCCGCGCATCTGCGCGCGTCGGTCACCACCGGGTCTTCGTGCCGTTACGCGCCGGACGACAAGGTCCCTTGGCGGCTGTAGCCGCCAAGGGACCTTGTCACCCCCAGCTCATTTACGGTTGTAGAGCCGCATGGTCAGCGTGCCGAAGACCGCGAGGGTGACGCCGCCCGCGATCAGCACCCAGGTGATCTCGCCGCCGTCCCAGTCGCCGTCCATCATCGAGCGGACCGCCGCGACCACGTGGGTGACCGGGTTGACGTCGACGAACGCCTGCAGCCAGCCCGGCATCGTTTCCGGGTTGACGTAGATGTTGCTGAGGAAGGTCAAGGGGAACAGCACCATCATGCTGACGCCCATCACCGACTTCTCACTGCGCAGCAACAGGCCGAACATCGTCCAGATCCACGAGAACGCGAACGAGAACGCCAGCAGCAGGAGGATCGCGGCGGCCACGCCACCGACTCCCCCGCCGGGCCGGAAGCCCATGATCAGCCCGACGCCGAGGATCACCAGCGCCGCGATGAGGTAGCGCAGCATGTCGCCGAGCAGGTAGCCGACCATCGCCGACGGCCGCCAGATCGGCAGCGTGCGGAACCGGTCGAAGACGCCCTTCTCGATGTCGGTGTTGACCGAAATTCCGGTGTACATGGTGATCATCAGGATGCTGCTCGCCATGATGCCCGGCAGCACGAACTGCAGGTACTGCGTCGGCGAGCCGGACAGCGCGCCGCCGAACAGGTAGGTGAACATCAGCGTCATCATGATCGGGAACGCCGTGACGTCGAACAGCTGCTCGGGCACGTGCTTGATCTTCAGCATCGCGCGCCACCCGAAGGTGACCGAAGCAGACAGCGCGCTGGGGCGCCGAGGGCGGTTCTTCGCGATCAGGACGGCGGCGAGATCCTCCGCCTTCGGTGCCGCGAGAACGGGTTCGTTTTCTTTGACTGCCGTGGTGCTCAAGCTGCACTCTCCTCAGGCGTGGCGGTGCGGTCGGTGAGAGCCAGGAAGACCTCGTCGAGGCTCGGCTGGCCGAGGGAGAAGGTGTCGACGACGATGCCCGCGCGGGCGAGTTCGGCCAGGGCGCGCGCGGCGTGCTCGGCGGCGCCCTGTTCGGTGCTCTCGCCCGAAAGGCGGGCGGTCAGCGCGACGGGATCCGGTTCGAGCAGGACCTGCGCTTCCAGGGTGCGGACGAGCAGCGCTTCCGCTTCCGGCCGCTGGTCGGCCTCGCGCAGCCGGACGTGGATGGCACCCGCGCCGACCGAAGCCTTCAGCTGTCCCTTGGTGCCTTCGGCGATCACCTTGCCGTGGTCGATGACGGCGATCCGCGACGCCAGCTGGTCGGCCTCGTCGAGGTACTGCGTGGTCAGCAGGACGGTGGTGCCGTGCTGCACGATCGCGCGGACGATGTCCCAGACCTGGTTGCGGCTGCGGGGATCGAGCCCGGTCGTCGGCTCGTCGAGGAAGAGCACGTCCGGGGTGTTGAGGATGCTCGCGGCGATGTCGATCCGCCGCCGCATCCCCCCGGAGTAGTTCTTCACCTGCCGCCCCGCGGCCTCGGTCAGGCCGAACGCCCCCAGCAGTTCCTCGGCCCGCGCGCGAGCCGCCGGTTTGCGGTGCCCGGTCAGCCTGCCGATCAGGACCAGGTTCTCGGTCCCTGTCAGGTCCTCGTCGACGGAGGCGTACTGCCCGGTCAGGCTCACCATGGACCGGACCGCGTCGGCGTCGCGGACGACGTCCTTGCCGAAGATGCGCGCTTCGCCGCCGTTGGGGCGGAGCAGGGTCGCGAGCATCTTCACCGCGGTGGTCTTGCCGGCGCCGTTCGGGCCGAGGACGCCGTACACGGTGCCGGCGGGGACCTTCAAGTCGATCCCGTCGACCGCCCGGTTCTCCCCGAAGACCTTGACCAGCCCCGAGGCTTCGATGGCCAGTTCACTCATTTTCCTTTTCCTTTCAGAAACTTTCAGCAGACGTAGGGGCGCGCGGCACGCGCGTCGCGCAGGGCGAGGCCCCACCAGACGAGCTCGTCGAGCAGGGTGGTCACGGCTTGTTCCTGGCCGTCGGCGTCGATGGGGGTGCCGTCACGGGCGAAGGTGCCGTCGAGGAGGTTGAAGGCGACGGTGTCCCGCATGGTCACGGTGTGCAGCTCGGTGAAGATCGAGCGCAGCTGTTCGACGGCGTAGAGGCCTTGCGACCGGTAGCCGTAGGAGACGAATCCGACCGGCTTCGCGCGCCACTCGTCGTAAGCGCAGTCGATGGCCTGCTTGAGCGACGCCGGGAAACTGCGGTTGTACTCGGGGGTGACGACGACGAACGCCTCCGCGTCGTCGACCAGCCTCGCGAACCGCTTCATGTCGGGTGCCGGCGGCTCGGGCAGCGTGGTCGGCAGGTCGAAGCCGATCAGGTCGAGGACTTCGACGACGAGGTCGTCCCGGCCTTCCGCGCGGCCGGTGAACCACTTGCCGACGGCGTCCCCCAGCCGACCTTCGCGGGTGCTGCCGATGATCACCGCGACCCGCAGCGGGCTGTCCTTCATGACCGACCTCCTCTCGCCTCACCCCCTGGGCGCGAGAAAGCCGCCGGGCGTTCGCTAGATCGGATCTAGCGAACGCCCGGCGGCTTCGGTCGGTGATCTCGTTACGCGTCCAGCGCGATCGCGATCGCGCCCAGCAGGGACGCGTCCTGGTCGAACTTCGCCGACACCAGTTCGGGCGGGAACGGCACGGCCCTGGCCAGCCGCTCACGCAGCGCGGGCAGCAGGATGTCGGCCGAGCGCACCAGTCCCCCGCCGACGGCGACGCGCTGCGGGTCGAGCGCGATCGCGAGGTTCGCGACGTGCATCGACAGCTCGTCGAGCGCCGCGCCGACCAGCTCCTTGGCCTGCTCGTTCTCCCTGGCGAGGCCGAACAGCTCGCCCGCGGTTACCGGGCGGCCGAGCAGCACACTCGCCCGGCCGCCCAGCCCACGCCCACCGACGGCTTCCTCCAGCGGCGCCGCTCCGCTGGCGAACCCGTCGGTGTCCTGCGGCGAGAGGAGGTTGTACCCGATCTCTCCCGCAGCGCCATTCGCGCCGGCCAGCAGCCGGCCGCCGACCAGGACCGCCGCGGCGATCCCGGTCCCGAGCGAGAGGAACACCGCCGGATCGGTGTCCGCCAGCGCCCCCCATCGCCATTCCGCGAGCGCCGCCGCCTTGGCGTCGGTGCCCACCTCGATCGGCACGCCGCCGAACTCGTCGGCGACGAGTTCGCGCAGCCGCAGTTCCTCCCAGCCCGGCACGTTGGGGGCCAGCAGGATGCGGTCCTCCAGCACGATGCCGGGACTGACGACGCCGATCGCGGCGAGATCGTCGGCGGCGCCTTCGTCGGCGAGCAGTTTTCGCGCGGCGGCGAGCGCGCGGCTCACCACCTGTTCGGCGCCCGCCTGCGCGTCGGTGTCGAGCCGCCGGGTGACCAGCAGGCTCCCGGCTCTGTCCGCCAGCCCGATCGCGACCTTCGTCCCGCCGAAGTCGATCCCGAGGATCAGTTCTTCCCCCGTCACTTCCCGTTCCCCTCTGTCGCCCCCGCGAACGATTCCTGGATTCCCTTGGGCCCGAACGGCCACACGTGCTCCGCCTTCGCGTAGGCGAGGAACGCCGCCACGCCGAGCGCTATCCACCCCACCGAAAGCCCGATCGAGAGCCAGGTGGCCGACACGTAGATGTAGACCCAGCCGAGCAGCGCGATGATCGTCGGGATCGGATAGAGCCACTGCCGGTACGGCCGGTTCAGTTCCGGGCGCCGTCGCCGCAGCACGACGATCGCCGCGACCTGCGCGAGCGACTGGATCAGCACGAGCACCGTCACCGCCGCGTTGATCACCTCGGTCAGCGTGAACAGCGAGCCGGCCGCGGCGATGGCCCCCATCGTCAGCACCCCGGCCGTCGGCAGGTTGAGCTTCGGGTGCAGTTTGGCGAACACCGGCAGGAACACCTTGTCGCGCGCGGCCTCGAACGGGACCCGCGAGCCGCCGAGCAGACCGGCGAACACCGAGCCGATCGCGGCGATCACGATGAACACGGTGATGACCTTGGCCGTGCCCGTGCCCCACGCCTGTTCCAGCACGGTGGAGGCGACCGACGTGGCGCTCTTCAGTTCCTCCAGCGGGATCGAGCCGAGCACGCCGAGCTGCAGCAGGAAGTACAGGCTCATGATGCCGAGGATCGAGAAGATGATCGACCGCGGCAGCGTCCGGCCCGGGTCGCGCACCTCGCCGCCGAGATAGGCGCTGGTGTTGTAGCCGAGGTAGTCGTAGATGGCGATGATCAGGCCCGCGCCGAGCCCGGCCCAGAACGCGCCGCCGCCGAACGAGAACGCGCCCGGCGTGAAGGCGAACGCTTGCGCGCCGTCGAAGTGCGTGAAGGCCGCGACGATCACCGAAAGCGCGGCGAACAGCATGATCGCGAACAGGACGGTGGTCAGCTTCCCGATCTCGCCGATCCGGCGGAACAGCGCCAGCACGATCAGCGCGATGACGCCGAGACCGATGACCTTGCCGAGCGCGGTCGTCCCGCCGTCGTCGGCGACCCCGGGGATCAGGTACCCGAGGTACTGGACGAGACCGATGATGCCGGTGGACATGATCAGCGGGATGAACAGCACCGCGCTCCAGGCGAACAGGAACGGCATGAGCCTGCCGGTCCGGAAGCCGAACGCTTCGCGCAGGTAGACGTAGGTGCCGCCGGCGCCCGGGAGGGCGGCGCCGAGCTCGGCCCAGATCAGGCCGTCGGCCAGCGCGATGATCGCGCCGATGAGCCAGCCGAACATGGCCTGCGGACCGCCGAGGGTCGCCACCATCGCCGGGATGGTGACGAACGGGCCGATCCCGCACATCTGGGTCATGTTGATGGCGGTCGCCTGGAGCGGCCCGATCTTCCGCTCGAGCCCCGGCCGCGGGGATGAACTCAAAACGCGCCTCCCTGTTAGTTAGTAAAGTTTCTTAACATAATTTCGGGCGTGTCGGAAGGCCGGTCCGCAAAGTTGTCGCGCTCCCGTCCACCCGGAATTGCCCGAAAGGGCGGAATCACCCGGAATACCCCCGAACGGAGCAAGCCGGGACGTATCAGGGGGGCACTGTTCCGCGTCCTCACCGAGAAAGGACGTTTTCCCCAGGACGGTGAGGTCCATGAAACGGCTGTTCAGCGCGGTGACGGCGATCGCCGCTCTCGGCTTCGCGGCGGCTTGCGGAGGAGCATCGACTCCCCGCGACACGACCCCGGCCGATCCGACCACGGACAGCGGGGTGACGACGGAGACCGCGCCGACGGCGTCCTCCGACGCGGCCTCGACCGACGGGACCACCCCGGGACCGGGCACCGATCGCGGTGGCCAGACCGAGGAACCGCGTCCGCCTGTCGTCCCCGGCAGCCCGATCAAGTACAACAGCGATCTGCTCGGCACCGACCCGGACACCGCCCAGAGCGCGATCCAGCAGAATCTCGACGATCTCTGCGGAACCCCGCGGCGGTGCGGCGTCTCGGTCGTGATCAAGGGCAAGGGCCACTGCGTCCGCAGTATCGGCCCGAATCCGGTCTACCCCGGCAAGACGATCACGGTCCAGGCCAGGTTGTGCGAAACCGAGACCACGGAGGAAAGCCCGTCGCCTTCGAAGCCGGAAAGCGGGAAGCCGAGCGAAACCACGAGCGGATGAGCACGAGGCCACTCCGACGGGGCCTTCGCGCGCCCGCGCCTCCGGTGGCCGAACCCGCGGCGGGCACGTCGCACGCGCTCCGGCTGGTCGGCGCCGCGCTGGCCAACACGACCCTGCTCACCGCGTTGCTCTACTACTTCGGGCTCGTCGAGACGCAGACGTACTTCGGCTACTTCCGCGTGCACTACACCCTGCTCGGCCAGACACCGGACGAGATCTTCGGGCGGGGCGTCGACGGAGTGCTCCCGCCGCTGACCGGCGGGGCGGGCTCGATCCTGCTCTTCCTGGTGCTGAACCGGTTTTTGAAGATCCTCCTCGGAGAGGCTCGCTGGGCCCGGCTGCTGCAGATCTGCTGCCCGGTCGCCGGCGTCCTCGGCCTCGCACTGCTGGTCTCGACAATCGCGATCGCGCTCGACCCGGAGCCCTTTCGCGACCACCCCGGCGTTCCCGGGCTCGGCTTCGCGCTCGGTGTCCTGATGACGCTGTTCTCGTGGCGGCAGTGGACCTCGCGCCGGACAGGCGGCACCCGGACGAGCCTGGCGGAGCTGGTGACCGGCTACGTCCTGGTGAGCATCGGCCTCTTCTGGGCCGTCGGCGACTACTCGGGAGCCCTCGGCACGAGCCGCGCCTACGAGGCCGCCGGGGTGATCCCGACCAGACCGGCCGCGACCCTGTACAGCGCGGAAAGCCTCAACCTCACCGCGAACGGCGTCCGGCAGGTGAAGTGCGCCGATCCCGAAGCCGCCTACAAGTACCGGTACACCGGGCTGAAGCTGCTGCTCCAGTCCGGTGGCCAGTACGTCTTCCTCCCGGCGAATTGGCGGACCTCGACCGGCGTCGCGTTCGTGATCCCGAAGACCGACAAGCAACGCCTGGAATTCGGCCCGCCCCGATCGGTCCCGCCACCCGGCTGCTGACCCGCGTCAGGCCAGGCGTGTCCCCAGCCATTCGGTGACCGCGTCGTCGACCAGCTTCGCGATGGGCAGTTGCGGCGCCGGCTCGATGCCCGGGTCCTCGGCCAGCGGATGCGCGAGGCCGGGAACGCGCTTCAGCAGGATGTCGCCGGGCGCGGCGTACTGGCCGCGCAGCGCGCCGACGAGCTCGTCGGCATCCGTGCGGAACGCGGGGAAATCCTCTTCACCACTGACCACCAGCAGCGGAACCTGCTTCTCCCTGGCCGAGATTTCACCCGATCGTGCGACGAAGTCGAGCTGATCCGCCGCCTGCTCC
Organism: Amycolatopsis sp. NPDC089917; assembly: GCF_040684635.1. NCBI lineage: Bacteria > Bacillati > Actinomycetota > Actinomycetes > Pseudonocardiales > Pseudonocardiaceae > Amycolatopsis > Amycolatopsis sp. NPDC089917. Next base: position 137,593 of record NZ_JBFBGL010000004.1, read on the forward strand.
GCCTCGTCGTTCCACGGGTACGGCCGTTCCAGCATTCCTTCGATCAGGCCGACCACCGAACGCGCCCGCACGGCGGGGTTGATCAGGGCCGCCGCGCGGACCGGGATCTCCCGCGTGGCCAGGACCGTCAGCGCCACGGCGCCACCCAGGGAGCCGCCGACGACGGCCGTCCGGGAGGTGTCGAAGCCGAATCGTTCGCGCAGTTCGGCCAGCGCCGCGGGGAACTCCAGCGCCGCCTGCCGGACGAACGGGTCGACGTACGCGAGCATGGCGTCACGCTGAGCCCGCTCGACGATGGCGTCCATGCTGCCGTCGACCATTCTCGCGCCGCACAACGGCATTCCCAGGTACACGCGCCATGCCGGCACCCCGGCCAGCGGCAACGCGGCCGCGAAGGCCGCGTCGGTGCGCGGCGCGTCGATCAGGTGCCACGCGACGACCACCGGCGCGGGGCCGCTGACCTCGGTCGATGGCGGCAAGACGGTGAACGGTACCCCCGCGGCCGTGCCCGTGACCGGTTCTCCCACCGCAATCCTTCCTCGAACGCTGTCGATCTCCACGATATCCACGACGCATCGGAGGCGGACCTCGTTCCGCCACAAGCGAAACAGTATGCCCGCGACTTCACCCCGACGCGCCGCGGAGGTGGTTGCGGGAGCCCGGCGGCGGCCGAATAGTGTTGCGGCCCGGCCCATTGGAGGTGAACCGCCCGTGCCCGATGTCGACTATTACGAGGTGCTCGGCGTGGGCAAGGCCGCCTCGGTCAACGAGATCAAGACCGCGTACCGGCGCCTGGCGAAGTCGCATCACCCGGACACCGGGGGCTCCGCGCTCACGTTCCAGCTGGTCCGCGAGGCCTACGACACGCTCAGCGATCCGATGCGGCGCGCGGGCTACGACGCCGACGGGCGCTCCGTGCGCGTGCCGATCCGGCCTCGGCCGAGGCGCCGCTTCGGCGAAGAACCGGGCTACGAGCCCGAGCGGGTCGTGATCGACCCGGAAGACCTCGAATGGTGGGAATTCGCCGCACAGGACGGGCGCGTGCGCCACGGGCGGCGGCGCGGGCCCGGGCACACCCCGGTCGTGGCGGCGGTCGGCGGGATGGTGCTGGTGCTGTTGCCGGTGCTGACCGGCGTCGGCTTCTCGGCGCCCACGCTGATCATCTGGCTGATCCTGACCGCCGGGACGGCCCTGCTGGTGCAGCGGCTCGCGCGCGGCTACCTCGCCGCGTCCCGCGCCAAGAACCGGTTCGCCGCCGAGTTCGGCGGGAAGCGCGTGTTCGGCACCCCCGGCACCGAGACCGACGAGCTCGCCGAACGCCTCACCGCCGACCTGCTGGAGCGCTACCTGACCCGGCTGCCCGGCGCGCGGATCTTCCACGGCCTCTCGTGGCCGGACTCGGTGTTCGCCGACGTCGACCACGCGGTGCTGTGCGGCAAGCGGCTCGTGCTCGTCGAATCGAAGCTGTGGCTGCCCGGGCACTACGAAACCGGGGACGACGACCGGCTGCTGCGCAACGGCCGCGCCTTCCGGGGCGGCGGGAGCAGGCTCGAAGAAAGCCTCGCCGAGTACCGGCGGATGCTCCCGGGCGTCGCGTTGCGCGGGGCGATGATCGTGTACCCGAGCCGGACCGGCGAGATCACCACGGATCCCGAGGATCCCTCCCCCGCTCCGCCGATGACACCGGAGCAGTTCCTGCACGAGCTCGGCGGCTGGCTGGCGGCGGAGCCGTCCACTGTGGACTCGGCGACGATGCGGGTGGTGCGGGACCGGGTGGTCGGCTCCGGCTGAGACACGCGGGAAGGCCCCTTCCTCGCGCCTGGCGCGAGGAAGGGGCCTTCCCGTACTGAAAAGAACTACCGGCCCGAGCGCTCCTTGTTGGCGCGCGCGGAACGGGTGCAGACCTCACCGACGTCGACCGTCTGGCCGCGGTCGATGTAGACGTCCGCGAGCCCGACGAGCTTGCCCTTCGGCGACGTACAGGTCAGCTGGTACGCCTCCTTGGGACCGTAGGTCGGCGGGATCGGCGACTGGAACGACACGCCGCCGGTCCAGTCGTCCACAGTGGACGGGTTCGCCTGCGCGTAGCTGACCACCACGGCCTTGTAGTCCCCGGCGGGCGGGTCGTACAGGATCGCGTGCTCTTCCGTGGTCGAACCGTTCGCCGACGACGACACCATGTTGCCCGCGGAGTCGAAGACGTACAGGTCCCAGTCGGTGTCCTGGCTGGCCCACTTGAGGTCGACGCTGAACTTCCCGTTGTCCACCTTCGGCAGCCCGTCGACGTGGAACGTGAAGCTCTCCGACGTCGGGTTCGCCGGGTAATTCGTGTTGATCGCGGGGACGCCCGGCGGGTTGGTCACCGCGATGCCGGCCTGCGCCGGGCCCTGCGGTTCGCGGCCGTAGCGGCCCGCGACGTAGGGGCGGGTCGACGGGTTGATCGACCACGCGAACCGGCCACCGGTCGAGGACAGCGACGAGTTCAGGTCGTCGGTGACGTAGATCGGCGGCTTGGTCGAGCCGTCGGGCTGCACCACCGGGGCGGTCGGCGTCTGGAAGGTCTTGTGCAGCTTCAGCTGGTAGTCCTTCGGCGCCGTGCCGATCAGCGTCGAGTGCGCCGCCGGGTCGGCGGCGTTGGCCAGCATGTCGATGAAGGCCGCCCGGTTGCCGCCCTTGCCCGCGCCGGCGGCGGGAGCGACGCCGGTGTACTCGGCGACGACACCGGCCTGGAACGGCGGGTGGAACTCGGTGTTGCCGATCTCGAACGTGAAGCCCCAGCCACCGGTGGCCCAGTACGACCAGTCCTCGGTCGAGCCGGTCGTGTCGTAGAGCGCCCACGACGGCTGGCTGGTGTACCCGTTGCGCGAGGCCATCTTGTCGCCGAGCGCCTTGTACGCCGGTTCGTCGAGCGGCGGGCGGACGGCGGCGACACCCGGGACACGCAGCACCAGGTTCGAGAAGGTGTGCAGCGTGATCAGGTTGGTCACCTGGCGGTTGGAGACGATCGAGCGGATGTTCTGCGTCTCGGGCTCGGAGAACGGGCCGGAGCCGCGGAACGTGTCGCTGCGCCACAGGGTCGAAGCGCCCGCGCCGCCCCAGAAGCCCGCGTAGTTGCGGTTCGGGTCGGTGCCGCGTTCACGGCCGCCGGGGTTGGCCTTGCAGACGCCGGTCGCGAATTCCTTCGGCGAGTCGTTGACGTTGCAGTTCTTGCGCTTCATCTCGTAGTCGAAGCGCGAGAAGTCGCCCTTGGGCTCGGCCTCGCGGGAGATTTCGAAGCCGTCGGCGTTGACGATCGGCACGACGATGTTGCGCGTCCGGCCGACCAGGCCGCGGATTTCGGGGTTGTTGCCGGTGTAGCCCTTGACCAGTTCGAGGGCCCATTCCATGGCGTGCTCGCCCGCCGGCCACTCCCGGGCGTGGTGCACGCCCATGGTGAAGTTGACGGGTTTGCCGTCCTTGATGTTCTTGACGTCGGTCGCGATCTCGAGACCGACGACGTCACGGCCTTCCCAGGTCGGCTGCGGCAGCGTGAACGCCGTGACGAGCTTGGGGTTCTTGCGGGCCAGTTCCTTGATCTCGAACTGGTAGTCGTAGAGGTGCCGGTAGCTCGTGCGCCCGGACGGCAGGGTGGAGCCCGGCGTCTTCGCGGCGTATTCGCGGTCGGTCTTGGCGTTCTGGATGGATCGCGCCGAGAGGTCGGCGTCGACCACCTTCGACTTGAAGCCGTTGTCCGCCAGCGTCTTGCGGTCGGCGTCGTTGGCGAGGACGACCTCGACGCCGGTCGCGTCGGCCTTCTCGGTGACGTCCAGCCCGAGCCGGAGGAGTTTGTCCTTGTCCTGTTTGGCCGGGGTCTCGACCCGGACCAGTTCGGCGCGCTGCGGCGCGGGCGCGGCGCCGGTCGGTGTCCCCTGCGGCGTGAGCGCGAGGAAGTCGACCCCCAGTAACGCGTCGCGCGTCTGCCCGTCGTACCGGCAGGCCTGCACGACCAGCTTCTGGCCCTTCTTGACGAATCCTTCGGCGAGTTCGTGACTGCGCAACGCGGCGGACGCGGCGATCACGCCACCGGTCGCCTGATCGAAGACCGCGAGGTCCCAGTCGCCCTCGGCGCCACCCCGGGGCGCGAGCCGCGCCTGCAGCAGACCGTCTACTGTGGACGTGAACTCACGGCGGTCGGCGCCCGACGTGCCCGGCTTCTGCAACGCGGCGAAACAGGACCGCGGCACGGCCTGATTGGCGCGCACCACGTTGTCCGCGGCCCCCGCCGTCGTGGCCGACGGAAGGGCCACGAAGGTGCCGGCGAGCACCAGTGTCGCCGCCGTCCATCCCGCTCTTCGCCGGTTTGGTGAATACCCCACAGACTGACCTCCTTGGACAGTCCGGTGACCGGGTGAGGTCACCGGTAGCGAGACACTAGACCCGAGACCCCGTCCGAGGGACCCGCCACAAGTCGCCTGCACCCCTTTCGGCCCAACGATCTCACCGAAAGTGCCGGAACGATCACCGCGGACGGACACCGTAGAATGGGACTTTCCTGTCGATTCCGACAGGAGGACCTAAGAAAACCTTCAGGTTGGGCGGTTACCTTTCCACCATGACGACGTCCGAGGTCACCGCCAGATCACCGCTGGCCCTGCTGGCCGCCGTGGGCTCGGTCGCCGGCGGAGCGCTGCTGATCCTGCTGCTGCAGGTCCTCCCCGCCACCAGCGACATCAGCCCGGTCCGCCGCACCATCAGCGAGTACGCGCTGAGCGAGAACAAGTGGATCTTCGACGTCGCCGTCCTGCTGGTCGCCATCGGTTCGGCGATCGGCTTCGGCGCCCTGATCCGCCGCAAGCACCTGCCCGCGCTCTCCGCGGCGTCGGTCTTCTGCGCGCTCTGGACGCTGAGCCTGGTGGTGATCGTGGCGTTCCCCAAGAACAACTGGGCGATCGGGCCGAGCACCGGCGGCACCGTGCACCGGATCGCGAGCGTCGTGGCCTTCGTCTGCCTGCCGCTGGCCGTGTGGTTCGCCGCGAAAGCCGTCTTCCCCGCCTCTCCCGCGCGCCGCGCGGTGACCCGGGTGCTCGCGGTCGCGGCGCTGGCCTGGTTCGGCGTGATCCTCGGGGCGATCGTGGTGTCGATGAACGGCGGCAGGCCGTGGTGGCAGGCGATCCCGCTGGGGCTGGTCGAACGCGCGATGGCGCTGACCGGGCTGATCGCGCTGGCGTCGCTGCTCATCCCGGCCCGGGCCGCCGGCGATCCCGACGGCCCGGCCTGACGAGACACGGCCCTTCGCCGCGTCAGACGAGGAACCCGCGCGACATGTCCTGGACGGGCATGACGGCACCGTCCGTCTGCCCGGCATATCGTGGCGCGGGCACGACGTCGTCCTCGTCGGCGTCCTTGCGCAACCGAGCGGTGCAGACCGAAAGATGCACCACGTTGGCGCGCTTGTGATGGCGGTACACGTGGACGTCGGTGGCGAAGCACGCCGCGGCGAGCAGTGCCCGCCGCTGCTCGATGCGCTCGTAACCGACCCCTGCAGGGCAGAACACGGTCACGTCGACCTCGTCACCCCGCGGTTTGGTCCACAGGATCACCGGCAGCTTGCCGTCGAGCGTGCACACCCGCGCCCGGGCGAACCCGGTCCGCAGCCGGTGCTGCACGACGATCGAGCGGAGCCGGTCGCGGAGGAATCGCCGCGCCGATTTCCAGTAGAACAGCCAGTTCCCGACGCCGAACAGCACGACCGCGCCCCAGATCGGGCCGACGGCCTGGAAAAGCGTGAACAACGCGTACGGGAGGACGAGCAGCGCACCGATTTCGTAGCGCCAGTGATAGAGGGCGGCGAACGGATTGGGCCTTCTGACCACCGTGACCTCCCTGGCCAGTTCGGCGATCGCCTGGGGTTCCTGCCAGCGGCTCATGACCTTCCTCCTGTCCGTCCGGCGGTGTGCTCGGCGGCCAGCGCCGCCGCGGGAATGGCGTGGACGACGCCGTCACCGGCGCAGTCCGGGCAAACGGCGTCCTCGTAGGGCCACCACCCCGTGCCCCCGCACGGTTCGCACGCGTGCACGGTGTCCCAGCGGGGATCGCGGTAGACGTGGCGCCTGCTCCCCGGGACCCGGGTCACCTGCCAGCCGCGTGCGGCCGCGCGGGAGTCTTCCCCGGCCGCGAACAGCCATTCGTGGAAGCGCTCGAGAAGCCGATCGAACCAAGATCGGGGTGTTGCCGTGTGGTTCTCGTGGTGGGACATGAAGTTCACCCCCGATACTGCGAAGCGCGGACTCGGGTCGGCACACACGACGCCTACTCCGGCATTCGTGTGGCCCGCAGACGGCTCGAACCGAATCGGATGCTCAGCGTCACGATCAGATGGCTGACAGCATCCACTTTCCGATCGGGCCCGGGTCGCACCGGCCCGGCTCACCGGGCGGGTCACGCACCCTCGGACCTGGCACAACAGGGTCCTTCGCGGTCTTTCGCACGTTGTGACACGACGTTGACCCACGCGCCAGCACGGTCCGATTCGCTTGCTGTACTCTCGCCGTTGTGTGCACGTTCAGTCACCGCCCTACATTGCCTACCAGAGGTAGGTAAGCCCGTGTCTAGTGCCTACATGAAGCCTACATCGGACGGCGGCCGGCCGGTAAGCCCTGATGCGGAAACCGTTACCGCGTCGGATGTCGGCCGTGAGCTGCGGCGGCTGCGCAAAGCCGCGGGCGAAACGCAGGCGGAGACCGCCCGGATCATCGGTGTCACCAGGGCGAACCTGACCCAGTGGGAGACCGCGAAGTACCTGCCGTCGGCGCACAACGCCCGCCAGCTCGACGACCACTTCCGCGCCGCGAACAAGCTGTTCAAGCTGGTGGAGAAGGCCCGGTCACCCCAGGAGCACGCCCCGCCGTCCGTCGGCGACGCGGGCGTCGTCGACACCTCTCGTTCGCTCCTGCGGGTCTTCCACACCGTCGGGGCCAAACTCACCGAGCACCTGATCCGCGACGCCGACGGCAAACCGCTCGGCTGGCGGCACAACCTGCAGAAGAACACCGGCCCCAAGGCGCTGAGCACCGCGTACGGGATCAACACGATGCTGGTGGTAGGCGATCCCTACATCGACCTACACACCCTCGCCGAAGATCTCTACCGGCTGCAGTCGGCCCAAGACTGGCGCGGCCGTGCGGGCGGCAAACGACCGGAGACCACCGCGTCCGTGGTCGACGCCCTTTTCCGCACCAGCACCATGTCCGCCGACGAAGGGCTGGAACGGCTCGAAGGGTCGCTCGACCCGTACAGCCGCACCCGCCCGTACCTGTTGTCCGCCGTGTTGCACACGGCGGTCCGGCTGCGGCCGGACGCCCCGCTGACCGACCGGCTGATCGACGCCCTCCTGGCGGCCCGGCTCGACTTCGACGGCTCACGCCTGTGGCCCGAGAAGAACGAGGCCGGCCTCGTCGCCCCGGAGGCCTCGGTGGTCCACACCGCGCGGTCGGTCGTCGCTCTGCGGGACGTCCTGCTCAGCCGCGAAGATCGCAACGACGTCCGGGAAGCGGCCGACGAAGCCACACAATGGCTCATCGAGCGATCGCACTCGGACGACGGCGTGGCCGAGGACCTGGAAAGGCCCCGGCCCGACGGTGAAGGAACGACCCGGATCATCATCCGTCACTTCACCGCCGCCTGGGTCGTGCAAGCGCTCGCGACCGCCCCTCACCTGCCACTCCCCCGGCTCAACCGCGCGCTCGGAACCCTTTGGGAGCGCTATGACGCCGAACAGGGACTGTGGGTCTGGGGCAGCGGCGATCTCCCGATCTGGCAGACGCTCGACGCCGTCACCGCCCTCCGCGCGGCCGCCCTCGCGGCCGCCGCTCCCCCGCTCAGTCCTCCAGGAACTCCATGATCGACTCCCCGCCCTCGACCCTCGCCGCCGCTCCGGACGGCGACGCGGATCTGACCTGGCTGCGCACGGTTGCGCACCGGGTCCAGGACGCCCCGGGCGTTTTTCTCGCGTGGCTCGAAGAAATCCTCGGCGACGACGAGGCCGTGCGCGCCGCGGCCAAGCGTTCCTACTGGCATCCCAACGGATTCGCCAAAATGGTCCTCCACGCCTCGGCCGACTACCGGATCCGGCTCCACGTCTGGCCGGAATCCGAGGAACCGTCCCGAGGTGAATCCAATCCGCACAGCCACCGCTGGGAATTCGCTTCGGCCATCGTCGCGGGCGAAGGCCTGCACATGGTCGAGTACCGCGAAACGACCGAAGGCGGCAAGGAACACGACCGGTACCGCTACGGCGCCGATCCGGCGAATCCCGCCGCGTTGCTCGCGGACGGCCGAGCCCGGCTCGCGGTGGTCGCCACCCCGCACGTCCGGCGTGGCGACGTCTATTCGTGCGACACCGCCGTCGTGCACACCGTCCGGCCGATCGCGGCGGGCCTGACCGCGACGGTGGTGGTCCAGGGCCCGCATCGCAGCAGCACCACCGTCGTGTACTGCGAACCCGGCCAGACCGACGACCAGCCCAACGGCGAACTGACCGAGACCGATTTCCGCGTCCTCGTCGGTGCCGTCGCGAAAGCGGTGGCACCATGCCCCTGATCCGGCCCGCGCTGCGCCGCGGGATCCTGACCGACCGGGCGATCAGGCGCGCGCACCGGAACGGGGAACTCTCCCTCTCTCCGTTCGACCCCGCCCTTGTCCGCCCCGCCGCGATCAGCCTGCGGCTCGGGCGTGAGGCGTTCGCGCTCGAATCGACCGGCACCGTCGACATCGCCGACCGGAGCACGTATCCGGAACTGCGGCCGAAGGAACTCGACGCCGAAGGCAGGCTGCGCGTCGAGCCCGGCGAGGTCGTTCTCGCGCCGACACTGGAGAAAATCGGGCTTTCGGAGAAACTCGCCGGGCTCGTCGACGGAACGAGCGACTACGCGCGGCTCGGCATCAGCGTCGTCCTCTGCGGTCAGGTCAGCCCCGGCTTCGGCAGCGAGAAAGGCGCCGTGCTGACCCTGGAGATCGTCAACCATCTACGGCATCCGGTGCTCCTGCATCCCGGCACGCGGATCTGCAATCTGATGCTGTTCGCCTCCACCGGCAGCGATCAGCCCTACGGCGCCATGCCGAACAACTACTCCAGCGACCACACCGTCGCCCCGTCCCGATTGGCGGACCATGTCGGTCGTAACTGAACTCTCGCCCGTCGGCGACGACGTCCACCTGGGCGAGCTCGGCGAGCGCGCGATCCTGGAGCACATCCTGCGGCCGCGTTACGGCGGCGTCCGCGGTTTCGGTGACGACTGCGCGGTCCTCGACGCCGAGGAAGGGCTTCGCGGCGAATTGGTCGCCACGACCGACAGCTGCCCCACCCCGCTGGTCACCATCCTGGGCGAGATGGATCCGTACCACGCGGGCTGGCTGCTGGCGACGATCAACCTGTCCGATCTCGCGGCGGCCGGCGCCACCCCGCTCGGGCTGGTCGTCAACTACACGCTGCCGAAGACGACCACGGCGGGCGAGTTCCGGCGGCTGCTCGACGGCGTGGACGAGTGCGCGGCGACACACGGGACCAAGGTCGTCGGCGGTGATCTCCGGGACGGTCCGGTCCGGCAGCTCACCGCGACCGCGATCGGCCGCTGCGTTCCCGGGAGCAGGCTCGGGCGCGCGGGCGCCGAGGCGGGCGATCGTCTGCTGCTGGTCGGTTCGCCGGGCTATCTCTGGGCGTACGCCTTGCTCGTCGAAAAGCAAGCACGGCTGCCCGGACATCTCGTCGCCGAGATCCGCGACCGCGCTTGCCGTCCGATCGCCCAGGTGGCGGCCGGGAAGACCCTCGCCACGGCGGGACTGGCGCGCGCGGCGATGGACGTGTCCGACGGGCTCTTCCCGACCGTACGGACCCTCTGCGGCGCCAACGGTCTCGGCGCGCGGATCATGACCGACATCCGGCTCGACGACGCGCCCGCCGACGTCTGCGCGCAGGCGGGACTCGGCCGGTTCGAGCTCGCGCAGGCCTGGGGCGATTGGACGCTCGTGGTCGCCGTGCGGCCGGACGACGTCGAACTCGCCAAGAAGACCCTCGCCGCGGAAGGTGTCGCCGCGCAGGAGATCGGCACTCTCGTCCCCCGCGAGGACGGCATCTCGCTGGACGACGGCGAACCTTGGGAAGGGATCGCGCAGGAGCGGTTCTCGCCGAGTTCGTGGCACGGTGGCGAGCTTCCGAAGCTGATCACCGAGGTCCTCGGCAGACGCGCGGGCTGACGCTGGTCGCGGGTCAGGTCCGTGAAGGCCCCCTCACGCGACTTTCACACCTTGCAAGAGAGACGCGGCGCGGCCCGGGCTCGTGAGTGCGGCGTCCCGTCACGCGAGTCACGCCTTTGCTCACGCCGCGCATAGGGTTTCCAGTCCGTGAAGGCCTCCTTGAGGGACCCAGAGTCCCTCAAGGAGGCCTTCACGGACTTCAGGCCAGCAGCGTCGGCCCGGTCCACCGCGCCGACGGTGAGCAGGGTGAGGGTGCGCGGACCTGCGCGCTGGTCGCCCCGAGCACGGCACCAGGAGCGAACCGGCCAAAACGTGAGTTCTTCGGCGCATGAAGCACTTTCCGTCCATTCCTCCATCACTGTCTACAATGGACTATATTCGGACAATGCACCCCGCCGGACGCGCCGGGAATTGCGGAGAACGGTGCGCGACGCCACTTTTTGAGCGTTCGGGTCATCCGGCGTGCCCGTTCGGGCATAGATCGAACCGGCGAAGTCGGCCGTCTCGCTTCATGGATAGCCTCCGGAAGGAAGACCGTGCCGTGAAATGGGGAGGGGGAACGGTCCGTGGGGAACCCGCTCGTCGCGGAAACCAAGAGTTCGACTCAGTCGTTTTCGGGTATTCCGTTGCTGGAGTCGGCGAACGATCTGAAATCCGCGATCGAGAGCGGTGATTGGGCCTCGGTCGCGATGGGGGCGGTCGGCACCGCGCTCGACGCGTTGTCGATGGCGATGGACCCGTTCGGCGCGATCCTCTCGGCGGGTGTCGGCTGGCTGATGGAACACGTGGGCCCGCTGAAGCAGGCGCTCGACGCGCTGGCCGGTAACCCCGACGAGGTCAAGGCACAGGCCGAGACCTGGAAGAACGTCGCCAAGGAACTCGGCGACGTCGGCACCGAGCTCGTGGCCATGGTCAAGGCCGACACCGGGAGCTGGAAAGGCGAAGCGGGCGACAACTACCGCAAGCGCGCCGAAGACACCGCGACGCTGATCACCGCGGCGCAAAAGGGCGCGGAGGGCGCGGGAAGCGGGGTGCAGACCGCGGGCGAGGTCGTGGCCGCGGTACGGACGCTGGTCCGCGACATCATCGCCGAACTGGTCGGGCACCTGGTCAGCTGGGCGCTGCAGGTGGTGTTCACCCTCGGCATCGGGCTCACCTGGGTCGTCCCCCAGGTGGTCGCCGCGGTCACCAAGACGGCGAACAAGATCGCCGGTCTCACCAAGAAACTGGTCAAAGCGCTCAAAGCCCTGATGCCGCTGCTCAAACGCGCCGACGACCTGTTCGCCGACGCGGCGAAGTCGCTCAAGAAGCTGACGCCGGGCAGCACGAAGTCCGCCAAGAAGACCGACATCGACGAAGGCACCAGCGCGTCCAGCGCCAAGGGGCCCGGCGGCGGCTCGCAGTCCGGCAACGGTGGTGGCACCGGCCCGTCGAGTACCCACGGTTCCCCCGATCCCACCCCCAACGGTCCGCCGCCCGTGACGAAGGGGCCGGACAATGGCTCCACGAACCCGTCCGGGTCGTCCGGTTCGCCGCACAAGCCGAATCCGCCGCGCAAGGGCGCGGTCGAGACCAAGAACAAGAAGTGCAAGACGGATCCGGTCGACGTCGCCACCGGGGACGTGCTGCTGGTCCAGCGGGACCTGACGCTGCCCCACACCCTCGACCTGATCCTGGAACGCACGCACACCTCGTCGTACCGGGCCGGTCTCTGGTTCGGCACGACCTGGGCGTCGACGCTGGACCAGCGGCTGGAACTCGACGACGAGCACGCCGTTTGGTTCTCCGCGGACGGGATGCGGCTGGTCTACCCGCTGCCGGGACCCGGTGCGGCCACGCTGCCGCTGGAAGGCCCGCGCCGCCCGCTTCTGCGCACCGGTCGCGGCTACCGGCTGACCGACCCGCAGACCGGCACGTCACTGGTCTTCGCCCCGCTGCCGGGCCGCGGCGGCGCCGTGCTGCCGCTGATCCGCACGGAAGGCAGCGGCGGCGACACCATCGACGTCGAATACGACGACCTCGGGGCACCGCTCCTGCTGCGCCATTCGGTGGGGTATCTGGTCGAGTTCACCTCCGCCGACGGCCGGGTCACCGAGGTCCGCGTGGCCGACCAGGACACCGGCTCCCGGGTGGTCGCCGTGCGGTATCGCTACGACCGTCTCGGGCGGCTCACCGGAGTCGTCGACTCCACCGGCCTTCCCCAGCAGTTCGACTACGACGGCGTCGGCCGGATGACCGGCTGGCAGGACCGCAACGGGGTCTGGTACCGCTACATCTACGACGCCGCCGGACGCTGCGTCCGCACCGTCGGCGACCGCGGCTTCTACGACGGATCGTTCGTCTACGACAGCGAGCGGCTGGTCACCGCGTTCACCGATTCCCTCGGCCACACCAGCGAACTCCGGCTCAACCCGGCCGATCAGCTGCTGAGCGAACGCGACCCGCTCGGCAACGTCACCGCCTACACCTGGGACCGCTACGACCGGCAGCTGTCCCGCACCGACCCGCTCGGCCGGACGACCCGCTACGAGTACGACGAGCTCGGCGAACTCACGGCGGTGATCCGGCCGGACGGCAGCCGCGTCCGCACCACGCGGCACCCGGACGGCGCTCTCGACGTCGAGGTGGAGGCCGACGGCCGCGTCTGGCGCCGCACGTATCCGGCAGGCACGGCTCCCGATCCGATGACCGCGCAGCTCGGCGTGTCCGGTGAGACCCCGGAGGCCGAATCCGGCACCACTCCGGCCGGGGCCCCCGGGTCCTCCGGCGGCGAGCCTGCCGTCGATTCCCGGGCCGAGCTCGACCTGTTCGGCCGGCCGCACACGGTGGTGAACGCGGCGGGCGGGCACACCCGGCTGGCCTGGAACGTCGAAGGCAAGATGCTGTCCCGTACCGGGCCGTCCGGTGCGCGGGAACAGTGGCGGTACGACAACGAGGGCAACGAGATCGGCCACGTCCGCGCGCTCGGCCAGTCCGCGAGCCGGGAGTACGGCGCCTTCGACCTGATCACCGCCACCGTGGACGGAACCGGCGCGCGGACGACCTACGGCTACGACACCGAGCTCCGCCTGGTCGCGGTCACCAATCCGAACGGCCAGACCTGGCGTTACGTCCACGATCCCGCGGGACGCGTGGTCGAGGAGATCGACTTCGACGGCCGGATCACCCGGTACGAGCACGACGCCGCGGGGCAGCTGGTGCGCTCGGTCAACGGCGCGGGCGAGACGGTGGAGTACGGCTACGACGTCCTCGGCAACGTGGTGTGGCGCCGCACCCCGACCGAGGTCGCGACCTTCGCCTACGACCCGGTGGGCAGGCTCGTCACCGCGGCCAATCCGGACGCGACGGTCTCCGTCGAACGGGACGACCGGGGCCGGGTCGTCAGCCACACGGTGAACGGGCGGACGCTCGGCTTCCGCTACGACGACGAGACCGGCGCCCTGGCCCGCCGGACGCCGTCGGGGGTCGACAGCGTGTGGCGCCACGCCGACGACGGCGAACCGGCGGCGCTCGAGATGGGCGGGCACGAGGTCACCTTCGACCACGACTCCGGTGTCGAGGTGCGGCGGCAGGTGGACGGCGGCCCGGTCCTCGCCCAGGCCTACGACCAGGAGCGGCGGCTGACCGAGCAGGTCACCACGATCGCCGGGCAGGAGATCGGCAGGCGCCGCTTCGAGTACCGCCCGGACGGCGTGCTGGCCGCGGTGGAGGACGGGACCGGCGCCGTGCGGTTCCAGCTCGACGCCGAGGACCGGATCACCGAGGTCAGCGGGCCGGGCAGGCTCGAGCACTACCGGTACGACGGATGCGGCAACATCGTGACCGCCGGCGCCGACCAGCGGCATTACCAGGGGACGAGGCTCCTCGGTACGTCCACGTCGGCCTACGAATACGACGGACAGGGCAGGCTGGTCGTCCGCCGCGTCCGCGACCTCACGGGCCGGGAACTGGTCTGGCGCTTCACTTGGAACGCCCTCGACAGGCTCACTTCGGCGACCACCCCCGACGGCTCGCTCTGGGTGTACCGCTACGACCCGATGGGCAGGCGGATCGCCAAGCAGCACCTCGTCTCCCCCGCTCCCGGCGCGCCGCCCGTGATCGCCGAAGAAGTCACCTTCGTCTGGGACGGCACGATGATCGTCGAGCAGTGGTCCGGCGACGAGGTGACCACCTGGGAACATCATCCCGAGGACGACCGGCCGGTCGCCCAGTTCGACCGGTCCCGCGACGCCGTACGGTTCGCCACGGTGATCACCGACCGGGTCGGCAGCCCGCTCGAACTGATCGACGCCGACGGCCGTCCGGTCTGGCGGGACCAGAGCACCTTGTGGGGCGCGGGAGGCGTGGCCGCGGGCACGCCTCTGCGGTTCCCCGGCCAGTTCCACGACGCCGAAACCGGGCTGCACTACAACGTCTACCGGTACTACGACCCGGAAACCGGGCGCTATCTCAGCCCGGACCCGCTCGGCCTGGAACCGGCCCCGAACCCGGTCACCTATGTCCCCAACCCGCTCGAGATGAGCGATCCCCTCGGCCTCGGCCCGTGCAAGAACAGCGGTGGCGGCGGCACCCGCGGGATCGGGGGCCGGAAGAACGGCAAGAACGACAAGACGAACGCGAGCGGCTCGAAGGCCAAGCGAGGCCGGATCTTCAAGCCCGGCAGCGTCGTGAACCGGAACCTCAAGGATGCCGCGGTCGACGCGTACAAGAAGTTCAAGGGCAAGATCGGCAAGAACGGCAAGCCGGGTAAGAAGGACACCAAGGGGAAGACCAAGAAGAACCGTTCCGAGGACATGGGCGAGGCCGGTGCTCTCGACTACATCAAGAAGACCACCGGCAAGGACGATCTGAAACTGCACACCCCCTCGGAGAAGAATCCGCTCTCGAAGAACGACTACACGACCAACAAGGGCAAACCGTGGCCGAACGCGGTCAAGTTCAACAACTCCGGCGTGGTCGACGTGGCGTACTTCGACGGGAACAAGCTGCACGTCATCGAGGCGAAGGGCGGGGGTTCGAAGCTGGTCGGCGGGCCGATGCACGGCCGGACCCAGTGGTTCGATCCCGACACCGGCGCCATGCGGCCCATATCGGATCGCACCAACAACCCCAACAAGATGGATCAGGGCAGCTCCGAGTACCTCACCGACATCGCGCACGCGATGCGGAACTCGCCTCAGCAGGACGGCCGTAAACTGATCGGCGGTCTGGTCTGGAATGGGCAGAAGACCGGCATCGTGAACTACGTCCCGATCGGGACCAAGATCGACAGCAGCGGCAACGCCGTCGTCAGTGTCATCAAGCAGTAGAGGGAGTCGCGGTGGGTTACGGACTGGAATTCCACGGGCTTTCGCTGAACGTGCTCGGAGAACGGCTGCGCGCTTCGACGGAGGCGGCCGCCCGCCTGATCATCGCGGGTGGCGGCGAGGTGGACGAGGAGGCCGCTGTCGAGGTCGTCCAGGTCATACGGGAGCTCTCGGAGCCGATCGACATGGTGGAGCACTCCTCCTCCGGGGGTGACTGGTTCCGCGAAGAGGTCTTCGGTGGGCTGGTCGCCGAAGCGATCGGTGCCGACCTGGCCGAGCACCTCCTGGACAGGCCGCTCGAAGGCATCGTCTGGGACGAGTACCCGAGCGTGGGCTGGGCGGACAACGCCGAACTGCTGGACGCCGTCGCCAGGCTCGACGCGCTCGGCGAAGATCCGGCGGGGGAACTCCCGTTGGAGGAGGCCATGATCGTCGGCACCGTCTTCGCGGCGGTGCGCAAGGCGGTCGCGGACGGCGTCGACCTGGTGACCGTCTACAGCTGAGCAGCTGACGGGTGACCCCGGTCACACGAGGAGACCCTGCAAAGCAACTGCTTAGTACGGCAGACTCGGCGTCACTTCCACTCGACGACGAGGAGTCACCCGTGACCGAACATCCCTCCCGCGTAGCGATCGTCACCGGCGCCGGCCGCGGCATCGGCGCGGCCGTGGCCAAGCGGCTCGCTTCCGACGGGTTCGCCGTCGGTCTGCTGGACCTCGACGAGGCGGGCGTCAAGCAGGGTGCCGAAGCGATCGTCGCCGAGGGCGGCAAGGCCGTCGGCGTCGCGCTGGACGTCAACGACGCCGCGCAGGTCGAGGCGGCGGTGACCCGGGTGGCCGAGGAACTCGGCGCGCCGACGGTGCTGATCAACAACGCCGGCATCACCCGCGACAACCTGCTGTTCAAGATGACCGAACAGGACTGGGACTCGGTGCTGGGCGTGCACCTGAAGGGCTCGTTCCTGATGACCCGCGAGGTGCAGAAGTACCAGACGCAGGAGAAGTGGGGCCGCATCGTCAACCTGTCCAGCACCTCGGCGCTGGGCAACCGCGGCCAGGTCAACTACTCCGCGGCCAAGGCGGGCATGCAGGGCTTCACCAAGACGCTCGCGATCGAACTCGGCAAGTTCAACGTCACCGCGAACGCCATCGCCCCCGGTTTCATCGCCACCGACATGACCGCGGCGACGGCCGAGCGGATCGGCATGACGTTCGAGGACTTCAAGGCGGCGGCCGCGTCGCAGATCCCGGTGCAGCGCGTCGGCACCCCCGACGACATCGCCAACCTCGCGTCGTTCCTGGTGAGCGACGGCGCCGGGTTCATCTCCGGCCAGGTCATCTACGTCGCCGGCGGACCGAAGGACTGAGCCATGCGCGAATTCGCCTCCCTGCAGGAGTTCGAGAACGCCGTCGGCGAGCACTTCGGCTACAGCGACTGGCTGACGCTCACCCAGGAACGGGTGAACCTGTTCGCCGACGCCACCGACGACCACCAGTGGATCCACGTCGACGTCGAGAAGGCCGCCGATGGCCCGTTCGGGGCGCCGATCGCGCACGGTTTCCTGACGTTGTCGCTCATTTCGGGCTTCGTCGGCAAGCTCTACCGGGTCCACGGGCTCAAGATGGGGATCAACTACGGCCTGAACAAGGTCCGGTTCCCCCAGCCGGTCAGGGTGGGCTCGAAGATCCGGGCGGGCGCCGAACTGGTCGAGGTCACCGACGTCGCCGGCGGCAAGCAGGCCGTCGTGCGGTGGACGATCGAGATCGACGGCGAGCCGAAACCGGCGTGCGTCGCGGAGATGGTCGTCCGGCTGATCGCCTGACCGGGTGACCTCCGGCACCTCGCCGGGGCACCACTACCCGACATACCGACTGGTCGGTACTGTAACCGGAAAGCGAGCTGCTGGAGGCACCATGAACCAGTCCGACCTGCCGGGCCTCGACCTGGCCAGGCTCAAGTCCCATCTGGACACGCACCGGCCGGGGCTCGTCCAGGGCGACCTGAGCGGCGAGGTCGTGCAAGGGGGCCGGTCCAACCTCACCTACGTCGTGGGCGACGGCCGGTCCCGCTGGGTGGTCCGTCGCCCGCCACTGGGCCACGTCCTGCCGACCGCGCACGACATGGGCCGCGAGTTCCGGGTGATCTCCGGTCTGCGCGGCACGGCCGTCCCGGTCCCGGAAACGGTGCTGCTGTGCGAGGACACCGACGTCATCGGCTCGCGGTTCTACGTGATGGAGTTCGTGGCGGGCACGCCTTTCCGCTCGGACACCGAACTGACCGCGCTGGGCCCCGCCCGGACGAAGGCGATCGCGGACGAGCTCGTCGACACCCTCGTCGAGTTGCACGCCGTCGATCCGGAATCGGTGGGGCTCGGCGACTTCGGCCGTCCGGAAGGCTTCCTCGAACGCCAGTTGCGGCGCTGGAAGAAGCAGCTCGACGGCAACCGCAGCCGCGATCTGCCCGGCGTCGACGAACTGCACGACCGGCTCGCGGCGTCGGTGCCGGAATCGGGCAGGCCGTCGATCGTCCACGGCGATTACCGGCTCGACAACGTGCTGGTGAACGCGGACGACCGGATCACCGCGGTGCTGGATTGGGAGATGTCCACCCTCGGCGACCCGCTGACCGACCTCGCGCTGCTGGTCGCCTACGCCGAACGCGACAAAGTCTCCTTGCAGTTCGTGTCCAACGCCAGTTCGGCGCCGGGCTACCCGCGCAACGACGAGGTCATCGCGCGGTACGCCGAGCGGTCCGGCCGCGACGTCTCGCGGCTCGACTGGTACGTGAGCTTCGCCTTCTTCAAACTCGCGGTGATCTTGGAAGGCATCCACCTCCGCTACAGCAAGGGTCAGACCGTCGGCGCCGGATTCGACGGCATCGGCTCGGGCGTCGTCCCGCTGATCGCGCACGGAATCGAGACTCTCAAGGATGGTTGACAGGGACGTGCGATGACTTATCCGAAAGACGGCCAAGCGGCGCGCGCTTTGACCGAAGGCCTCGCGAATGTGGAGGCGGGCCGCCCTCATCACGGACGAGAGAAGCCTTTGAAAGCCGCGGCCTGGCTACGCATTCGTCGACCGCGCGCCCCCGAAAACAAGGAAGAGGCATAAGGATGGACTTCGCCTTCGACGCGAAAACCAAGGAACTGCGGGGAAAACTCCTCGAATTCATGGATTCGCACATCTACCCGGCCGAGGCCGTCTTCGAGACTCAGCTGGCCGAACGCGACAGCGAATGGTCGCAGCCGCCGATCGTCGAGGAACTCAAGGCCGAGGCCCGCGAGCGCGGGCTGTGGAACTTCTTCCTCCCCGGTGACCACGGCGCGGGGCTGACGAACCTGCAGTACGCGCCGCTGGCCGAGATCACCGGCCGCAGCCTGCGGCTCGCGCCGACCGCGCTGAACTGCGCGGCGCCGGACACCGGGAACATGGAAGTCCTCACCATGTTCGGCACGGACCAGCAGAAGAAGCAGTGGCTGCGGCCGTTGCTGGACGGCGAGATCCGATCCGCGTTCGCGATGACCGAACCCGACGTCGCCTCCTCCGACGCGCGCAACATCGCCACCAGCATCCGCCGCGACGGCGACGAGTACGTGATCAACGGCCGCAAGTGGTACATCTCCGGCGCGATGAACCCGAACTGCAAGATCTTCATCGTGATGGGCAAGACCGATCCGGACGGTCCGCCGCACAAGCAGCAGAGCATGATCCTGGTCCCCCGCGACACCCCCGGCATGACCGTGAAACGCGGAATGCACGTGTTCGGCTACACCGACGGCGACCACGGCGGGCACGCCGAAGTGATCTTCGAGGACGCCCGCGTGCCGGCGGAGAACCTCATCGCCGGCGAGGGCGACGGGTTCGCCATCGCGCAGGCCCGCCTCGGACCGGGGCGGATCCACCACTGCATGCGCGCCATCGGCATGGCCGAACGCGCGCTGGAACTGATGTGCCGCCGGGCGCTTTCGCGCGAGACCTTCGGCAAGCCGATCGCCGAGCAGGGCGTGGTGCAGGACTGGATCGCCGAGGCACGGGTCAAGATCGAGCAGCAGCGGCTGCTGGTGCTCAAGACCGCGTGGCTGATGGACACCGTCGGCAACCAGGGCGCGCACACCGAGATCCAGGCGATCAAGATCTCCACGCCGATCACCGTCGAATGGATCCTCGACAAGGCCGTGCAGCTGTTCGGCGCGGGCGGGGTCAGCCAGGACTTCCCGGTCGCCGAGATGTGGGCGCAGGTGCGGACGCTGCGGCTCGCTGACGGCCCGGACGAGGTGCACAAGCGCTCGCTGGCGCACCGTGAACTGAAGAAGTACCGCGGGGAGGCCAAGAAGTGACCACGGTCGACGACCTCAAGCAGCGCGTGGCCGGGCTCCTGGCCGCGTATCCGCCGGAAAGCACGCCGCGCCAGGACTTCCTCGACGCGCGGTTCGACGCCGGGCTCGCGTGGATCCACTTCCCCGAGGGACTCGGCGGCCTGAACGCGCCGCGTTCGCTCCAGTCAGCCGTGGACAAAGAGCTCGCCGCGGCGGGCGCGCCGGACAACGACAAACGGCGGATCGGGATCGGTCTCGGCATGGCCGCGCCGACCATTCTCGCCTTCGGCACGCCCGAACAGCACCAGCGCTTCCTGCGTCCACTGTGGACCGAACGGGAGGTGTGGTGCCAGCTGTTCAGCGAGCCGGGCGCCGGCTCCGATCTCGCCGCGCTGGGCACCCGCGCGGTGCGCGACGGCGACGACTGGGTGGTCACCGGCCAGAAGGTCTGGACGTCGGGCGCGCACCAGTCGCAGTGGGCCATCCTGGTCACCCGCACCGATCCCGATGTGCCGAAACACCGCGGCATGACGTACTTCCTGTGCGACATGACCGCGCCGGGCGTGGAGGTCCGGCCGCTGCGCCAGATCACCGGCGAGGCCGAGTTCAACGAGGTCTTCCTCAGCGAGGTCCGCATTCCCGACGCGCACCGCCTCGGCGCGGTCGGCGAAGGCTGGAAGGTCGCGCAGACCACGCTGATGAACGAACGGGTCGCCATCGGCGGCACCGAGTTCCCGCGCGACGGCGGGATGGTCGGCGTCGTCACGGAAGCCTGGCGGGAGCGTCCGGAACTGCGGACCTCCGAACTGCACGACAGGCTGCTGAAACTGTGGGTGGAGGGTGAGAGCCTGCGCCTGGTGAGTTCGCGGCTGCGGCAGCAACTCGCCGCCGGCGCGCCGGGGCCCGAGGGTTCCGCGGTCAAGGTCGCGTTCTCGGAGCTGAACCAGGCCGCGTCCGGACTGGAGATCGAGCTGCTCGGCGACGAAGGCCTGCGTTACGACGACTGGACGATGCGGCGTCCCGACGGCGTGAACTTCCTCGGCCGCGAAGCCGGGTACCGCTATCTGCGCGCGAAGGGGAACTCGATCGAGGGCGGCACCTCGGAGGTCCTGCGCAACATCATCGCCGAACGCGTGCTCGGGCTGCCGTCCGAGCCGCGGATCGACAAGGACGTCGCCTGGAAGGACCTGCCCCGATGAGCGACCTGTTGTACTCCGAGGTCGAAGAGGACCTCCGGGCCAGCGTCCGCGACCTGTTCTCCGACCGTGCGGAAGCGGCGTCCCTGATCACCAGGACCGAGACGGCGGAACCGTACGACCTGTCGTTGTGGCGCACGCTCGCCGCCGACCTCGGCGCGGCCGGTCTCGCCGTCCCGGAGGCGCTCGGCGGGCATGGCGCCTCGGCGCGCGAGGTCGCCGTCGTGATGGAGGAACTCGGGCGCAGCGTCGCCCCCGTCCCCTATCTCGGCAGCGCCGTCCTGGCGACGTCGGCCCTGCTGGCGACCGACACTGCGCAGGCGGAAGTGGCGGAAAGGCTCGGGAAACTGGCCGCGGGCGCGCTCGTCGGCGCGCTGGCCGTACCGCTGTCGACCGCGCCCGGCGCCGCGTTCCCCTCGACGGTCACCGCCGCCGCGGACGGCACGCTCGACGGCGCGGTCCGCAGTGTCGTCGACGCTTCGGTGGCCGAACTGCTCGTCGTCCCGGCGGTGGGTCCCGACGGTCCCGGCCTGTACACGGTCGACGCGGCTTCGGCGGGCGTGACGATCACCGAGGCGATCTCCCTGGACCTGACCCGGCGCATCGCCGACGTCACCTTGGAGAACGTGGCCGCGAAGCGCGTCGCGGACTCCTCGACGGCGGCGTCCGCACTGGACTCGGCACTCGTGACGGCCGCCGGGCTGCTCGCTTCGGAACAGCTCGGGATCGCCGACTGGGCGTTGACGGAAACGGTGCGCTATCTCAAGGAGCGCTACCAGTTCGGCCGTCAGGTCGGGTCCTTCCAATCGCTGAAACACCGGCTGGCGAACCTGTACACGGATCTGGTCAACGCCAGGGCGACCGCGCGCTACGCCGCCGACTGCCTGGCCACCGGTGACGACATCGCGATCGCCGTCGCGGTGGCACAGGCCCGGAACTCCCCCATCGCCGTCCACGCCGCCGAAGAGGCGATCCAGCTGCACGGCGGCATCGGCATGACCTGGGAGCACCCCGCGCATCTGTACCTGAAGCGCGCGAAGAGCGACGAGATCGCCTTGGGCACTCCAGGCAGGCATCGCGCGGCCCTCGCGCCGCTGATCGACCTGCCCGCCTGATCCACCCGGCGGGGTCCGCCCCGGAAAGTGTCGGACCCCGCCGGTACAACCTGTTCGAACATCAGAGCGAACAGGGAGTCATCATGAAACTACTCGTGGCCACCTCGCAGACCCAGGGCGAGCGGGCGAACGACTTCGACCACTGCGTCGAAGGCGAACTGCTCTGGATCGCGCCGTGCTGCGGCGACGGCGAGAGCTCGCCCGATTCCGAATGCGGCTGCGGCCGGTCGTTCGGCGGGTTGAACTCGCACCTCGGGACGACGACGGCGCTCGTCGCGGACCTGCCCGGCTTCACCTATTCCGACTACGCCGAGGCGTTGCGGTCGAGCCTGGCCGCCCAGGGCTGGCCTCCCGAAGCCGCCGGCGAGGTGGCGGCGGGATTGCTCGCCTTCGCCTCTGGCTGGGAAGTGGGAACGGTGCTCGAACGCCGGTGCGACTTGTTCGTCGAACGCCTGGTGCCGGCGCCGCCGGGCTGAGCCCTCGTCGCTACTCGGGGCGCAGAGAGGCCAGCAGGAGATCGGCGAAGTGGTCGCCGATCTGGCGGGCCGAGAGCGCGCCGCCACGCCGGTACCAGGAACCGAGGTGGTGCACCGAACCGAAGAAGAAGTCGACGATCACGTCGGCCGGTTTGTCCGCGCGGAACTCGCCGGACGCCTGGCCTTCTTCGATCAGCGTGCGGAACCGCTCGTGGTACTTGCGGCGTTCCGCGCGGACGGCCTTCTGCTTCTCCACACTGAGCTGATGCATGGACTGCATGAAGATCGTGTTGTCGTCGAGGTTGTCGATCGTGCTGACGACGACGTCGGAGGCGGCGGATCGCAGCCGCTCCCGCAGCGGCGCCTCACTCGAAGCCACCTTTTCCAATTGCTCGGTCTGCGCGCGCAGCACCCGGGCGTAGATCTCGTAAAGGAGGTCGTCCTTGGAGCCGAAGTAGTGATACATCGCACCCTTGGTGACCCCGGCCGCCTCGACGATCTCCTGCACGGAGGTCCGGTCGAAACCCTTCTTGGCGAAGAGCTTCGTGGCGTGCGACAACAGACGGCGCGGGACGGCGGCCTGATCTTCGCCGCTCGCCTCGGCCTTCCTGGTGGTCGCTCGTGTCATGGCCGGCTCCTTCTCGTGCGGGCTTTCAGCATACCGGCCGGTTTGTCGACGGCCGGAGAACCGCCGGTACCCGGCACGAATTACCGGTCACTGGTCGCCGGGGACGGCATCGACGGCACGGTTCATACGGTTGGGTGACGGCCAGCCGGGCTCCGTCCTGGTGAACTGGGCGCATGAGCACCAGGCACCCGGGCGCCGGGACGGGACTGCGGGCCGATGTCCGTACCGAGGAGGTCAGGGTCCTGAGGGACGACGCCGGACCCGGCGCGACCCCGCTGACGGTGCTCGCGGGCGAGCCAGGCTGCGGCCGCGGCACGGTGCTCGACAGGCTCACCGAAGAACTCACCCCGTCGGCCAAGGTGCTGGTGCTGCGGCTGGCCGAACTCGACCGGTCACTCCCCTACGGCGCGATCTTCCGGCTGCTCGTCCTCCTCGGCGCGGACCGGGCCGAGGAGGAGCCCGCGCGGCGATCCGTGCTGGCCATGCTCGCCAGGGCGGGCGAGACCATGCCGACCCCGGAGACCGTCGCGAAGATCGCGACGGCCGTGTTCGCCCTGCTGCGCACGCAGACCCCGCTGGTGATCCTGGTCGACGACGCGCAGTGGCTCGACGAGCACACGGCCCGGCTGGTGAGCCCGCTCCTGCACCGGTGTTCGGCCGAGACGTCGATCAGCGTGGTCGCGACGCTGCGGACCGGCGCGGGGGACGACCTGTCCGGGAGTCCCGCACTGCTCGGCGCGTTCGGCAGGCTGCGGGCGAGCGGGAACGCGAAGCTGCGGTTCCTCCGGCCGCTCTCACGGGCCCAGTCGCGGTCGCTGCTGACGGGACTGGTCTCCGCCCTGCCGAACGACGGCCTGGTGACCGAACTGCACACCGCGGCCCGGGGCAACCCCGCCGCGCTGACCGCGCTCGTACACGGCTACCGGTCCGCCGGTGCCCTGCGGATCGTCGACCGCACCGCCTACCGCGTCGACCGGATCGACCAGCCGGTGGCCACCGAGGACCATCCGCTCCTGCGGGCGGTGACCGAGGCGGGCGGCGGCGTGCGCGAGGTGGCCGAGACGATGGCGGCACTCGGCCCGCTCGGCACGTCGGCCCCCGGGCTGGCCGCGACCGCGCTCGGGTGGCGGGAGGCCGACCTCCGCGCGGTGCTGGACAGGCTCGTCGCCGAACGGGTCCTGGTGCGGGACCGGGACGGCGGGCACCGTTTCCGGGTCCCCGCCGTCCGGGACGCCCTGCTGACCGGCATCGGCCCGCACGCCACACGCAGCCTGGCCGCACAGGCGGTCCACGCCGTGTGGTCGGGGAGAGCGTCCGTCTCCGATCCGGATCTGGTGCTCGACTGGATCACCCAGGCCGGATCGCTGGTCGACACGCGCCGCGCGTCGGCCGAGCTCCTCGCGAACGGCGAGCGCGTCCTGTTCACCGACGGGGCGAAGGCGGAACGCTGGCTGCACGCGACGTTGTCCTGGGTGACCGAACCACCCGAGCGGACGGTCGTGCTGATGCTGCTGAGCTCGGCCAAGGCCCTGCACTACCGCGCGGCCGAGGCCGGGGACTGCGCGCGGCAGGTGCTCTGCAAACACCTCGCCCACCTCGAACCGGCGCAGGCGCAGGAGCTGTCGACCGTGTTCATCTCCGGGCTCGCCGCCCGCAAGGATCTCGGTGAGCTCGCCGAGATCGCCGCGGGCGCGTCACCGGTGTTGCCGGACGATCCCGCCTTGATGGTGATCAACCGGGCGTACGCCCTGCTGCTGAGCCATCGCTGGATCGAAACGCGCGACCTGCTCGAACGGGAACGCGCGGTGTGGACCGGCAGCAACCACATCACCGCCGATTTCGGCACGATGTTCCTGGCGGCCTGCGGCGTCGTGCTCGGCGACACGTCCCAGCTGCACACCCTCGTGGCGCATCCGGAGCTGTGGCGGTCGGCGCATCTGCCGCAGTACGAGGTCGAACAGCGCCGGTTCGAAGTGGAAATGCTGTTGCAGCTGGGCGAACTCCGGCAAGTACGGCAGCGGATCAGCGAGTCCGGCCTGGTCGTGAGCGAGCTGCCCGTGGCGAACCGGTTCGCGCTGAACTACCTGGGCGGGGACTGGCCTGAGGCGATGGAACTGGCCCGCCGGACGATGCTGGGCGGCACCGATCCGGCGCGGCCACTGCATTTCCTGCTGACCCAGTGCGCGATCCAGATCCTCGGCGCGCAGGGCTGGCTCGCCAGGGCCAGGGCGCTCGCCGCCGACAGCCGTCAGCCCGGGATGCGGCACACGATCGATCACGCCGAGTTCACCGTGCTCAGCAAGCTCGGCGACACCGAAGGCGCCGACGCCTTGCTGTACTCGGCCGCGCGCAACGCCGACGCGGGCGGCTACGTCCTGGGCACCGAAGACCTCTGGGCCGACCTCGCGCGCTCCGCGCTGGCGCGGAACAAGCAGCGCGAAGGCGAGCACTGGGTCCGGCGCGCGGCGCGCACCGCCACCCAGCTCGACACCGCCCGCGCGCACCAGAACCACCACCTGGCCCGTGCGGTGGTCCACCGCGAGCCCGCCGCCGCCCGCCGCGCCGCGACCATCGCCCGCGAACGCCGGGACGTCCCATACGAGTCGGCGATGACGCTCCTGCACGCGGGCCTCGCCGGACACCGGCCGGAGCAGTCGTGGACCGAGGCGTACGAACTGTTCGGCGAGGTCGGCGCTTGGTTCTGGCGCGGCAAGGTACGGAAACTGTTGCGCGACAACGGCTTGGCCGGGCCCGGCCGGACGGAGACGACCGCCGAGAACGAACGGCTGCTGGCGATCCTGGTCGCCGAAGGCCTCACCAACCGGCAGCTGGCGGTCGTCCTCGAAACCAGCGAGAAGAGCGTCGAAGGCAGGCTCAGCAGGCTGTTCTCCCGGACCGGGTACACGTCCCGCGTGGAACTCGCGGCGGGCATCCTGACCGGCGAATACCGCACCTGACCCCACGCGTTCAGAGGACCAAACGCGTGAGGGGCCGCGCGCGTCTAGCAGTGGGGACGTCCACAGTCAACACATCGGGCGGTAACTGGCATCGTTCTCGGGTGCCACTGGCACCGAGCCAGTATCCGCGCCACAGCGTTGTCGGGAGGCGGGGTCCGGGGCCACGGTGGAGATCGTCTTCGCAAGTCCCGAACAAGGTGGTGACCCCGTGCGTTTCGATCTCCTCGGCCCCTTCAACGTCGTGCACGACGGACGTCCGGTCGTGCTGCGCGGGGCGACCCAGCGGGCGGTGCTCGCCTATCTCCTGTTGCGCCACAACGAGGTCATCGCCACCAGCACCCTGCTCCAGGCGATCTGGGCGGACGAGATCCCCGCCACCGCCCGCAAGATGGTGCAGAACGCCGTTTCGGGACTGCGCGCCACGCTGGCCCAGCGCACCGGCGCCGCCGAGCAGGCCATGCTGCTCACTCACGCCCCCGGTTACCTGCTGCGCGTCGACAGCGACCAGGTCGACGTGTCCCGCTTCCGGCGGCTCGCCGCCGAAGGCCGCACCGCGCAGGCGGGCGGCGACGTCGAGCAGGCCGTCTCGGCCTACCGTGACGCTCTCGCACTGTGGCGCGGTCCGGTGCTCGCCGACCTCACCGAGACCGGTGTCGTGTGGCCCGAGCTGGTCGCGCTGGAGGACCAGCGGATCGCCGTCCACGAGGATCTCTTCGGGCTCGAACTGGACCGGGGCCACCACCACGAGGTGCTCACCGACCTGCGCGGGATGGCGGAGGCCAACCCGAACCGCGAGCGGCTCAACGCCCAGCTGATGACCGCGCTCTACCGCTGCGGCCGCCACGTCGACGCCCTCGAGGTCTACCGCGCGACGCGGGCCAGCCTCGCCGAGGGCCTCGGCCTGGAGCCGGGCAAGGAGCTGCGCGAGCTGGAACGCGCGATCCTCCAGCACGACGAAGCCCTGCTCACCCGGCGTCCGGACCCGGCGCCGCGGCCCGCCCCCGAGCCGGCGGCCGCGCCCGCCCCGGTGGCCGAGCCGCTGTCGTTCACGCCCGCCCCTGTGATCGCCCTGCCCCGCACGGAGCCCGTCGAGAGTGAGCGGAAGCCGGTCGTCGCGATCGGTGTCGCCCTCGCCGCCACCCCGGACGACGATCCCGAAGAGGCCGTCGAGGTGCAGGCGCGGCTGCGGACCGTCGTCGAGGAAGAGGCTCTCGCCTCCGGTGCGCACCTGCCCGGCGAATCAGGACCGGTCGTGCTGGCCCTGTTCGGTCTCCCCCGCACCGATGACGACGACGCCGTCCACGCGACCCGGACCGCGTTGCGGATCCACGACCGGCTGGCCACGGCCGGGATCGCCACCCAGATCGGCGTCGACAGCGGCGATGTCCTCGTCGAGTTCACCGCCGCCGGTCCCGGCCAGGTGGCGGGCCCCGTGCTCGACCGCTGTGTCCGCTCGGCGCTGCGCGCGCCCGAAGGCCGGGTCCGGGTGTCGGACGCGGTCCGCGAGGCCTCCGAGCCCACCGTGGTGCACGAGGCGTCGGAGGACTCACCTGGTTGGTGGCACGCGGTTTCCGTCCGCCAGCATCCGGTCGCGGAGCCCGCCGACCCGGGCAGCTTCGTCGGCCGTGAGCACGATCTCGATCTGCTGAGCCATCTTCTCGGTTTCGTCGAGCGCGGCGGCCGCCCGCACCGGGTCACGGTGCTGGGCGAGCCCGGGATCGGCAAGACGCGGCTGCTCGCCGAGTTCGCCGAGACCCTGTCCGAGCAGCCCCGGATCCGGGTGCTGGACGCCGGTGCCGACGTCGCCGAAGCCTTCGCCGTCGTCCCGGGACTGCTTCCCCAGACCGCCTCGCGGCTGCGGACCGAGGGCGGCGACTCGGCACTCCGGGCCGCCGCCGGCGAACTGACCGCTTTCGGGCCGCTGGTGGTGCTGGCCGACGATCTGCACCGCGCCGATCTCGAAACCCGCGACACCGTCGACAGGCTCGGGGAAGCCTGCGCGGGGCTGCCGGTCCTGATCGTCGCGTCCGCCCGGCCCGGGCTGCTGGAGGCGGAAAGCGGCGAACGCTGCGGGACGACGGTCAGTCTCGCCCCGCTTTCCGACGACGCCGTCGGCAAACTGCTCGACAAGCTGTTGCCCGGCACCGCCCGGCTCATCCGCGGCAGGCAGGAACTGATCGGCCGGATCGGCGGGAACCCCCGCTTCGCGCACGCGTACGCCCAGGGGGTGCACGGCAAGACCACCCCGTTTCCGGGACTGGGCCAGGCGATGACGCCCCCGCTGGTCCGCCGGACGCTCGCCGCTCAGCTGGACAACCTGCCCGCCGCCGAGAAGTCCCTCCTGAAGGCGGCCAGCCTCACCGGGGACGCGTTCACCGCGGAGGACGTCGCCGCGGTCTGCGGCCGGGACACCGCCGAGATCGAAGGGACCCTTTCCCGGCTCGCGAGCCTCTCGGTGCTGCGCCGCGAGGACGACGACGCCGGTTACACGTTCCGCCGCGCGACTTTGCGGGAGCTGGTCTACCAGCGGATCCCGCGCGCGACCCGCACCGCGCTGCTCCGCCGCCCGGTCCCGCGCCGCGTCGAAGCCTTCGCCTGACTCGCTGGTCCGGTCCGTGAAGGCCTCCTTGAGGGACTCTGGGTCCCTCAAGGAGGCCTTCACGGACCATTCGATTACTGCCTGGCACAACGAAAAGCCCCCGGTCGCCGAAGCGGCCGGGGGCTGACGGCGCGACCGGGATCAGCCGGTGGGGCGCTGCATCACGTCCGAGGTGTACTTGACCGACGAAGGCTCGTGCCGCGAGGTGAACGGGCACTTCCAGTCCTCTTCGGTCATCCGCCCGGAGAAGTGGCGGGACGGCATCTGGTACTCGTAGGTGGTGAAGCTCGGGTTGACCGAGCCGTTGTTCGTCGTCTCGCGTTTGCGGATCGCGTCCTGCATCGAGAAGAACTTGTCCCCCAGCAGCATGAACTGCATCAGCGAGTTGAACGCGATCGCCGGCCGGGAGAACCGGCGGCTCGCCCGGGAAGAGCCCGGGTGCATGCCGACGACGAAGAACGAATGACCCGCGACGTGGAAGCCGAAGTTAGGTTCGCCGGGGTCCGAGGTGGCACCCTCGTCGAGGCCGTAGGTGCGGCTGTCGATGTCGTGGATGAGCTGGAGATGGCGCCACAGCAGGCGTTCGTACTCTTCCTCGTCGAGAACCCCGCCGGGTTCCTCGAACGTGGACACGAACGTGCGGAAACTCTTGTCCGACAAGGTGGACCGGATGCCGCGGGCATAGCCGAGCATGTCGCGGTAGTGGGCACGCGCCGACTCCGGGTCCCCCAGCGCCGGGTAGTGGCCGTGGACGATCGAGCCCTTCTTCAACGCCGCGCGAGCGCCGAGGCAGCTGAACTCCGTGGTCTGGATGAACGCTTCGAGCTCCGCTTTCGGGTCGCTCATTTCACTCCGCCTTTCCGGTGCTCCCCGGCCGCGCGCCGCCTGCCGGGAAGCCAGTCGAAGGCGCGCACGGTGACCGGGCGCGCCGGGACGGCCAGCGCGGCCGCGTGGCCGGCGCCGGCGTCCAGTTCCGTGATCGTCCACTCAGGACGGTCGTCGAAGACGACGTCGCCGCCGGTGAGGGTGAACGAGGGGCCCGGCAATCCGGCGAGGCCGGTGCCGTCGACCTTGAGATAGGCCTCCTTGCAGGTCCAGTATCGGAAGAAGGTCAGCGGCTCGCGCACGGCGGCCGCCTCCTCCGGACGCAGCGTCCGCGCGGCCAGGCCGTCGTGGTCGACCTCGCGGACCTCTTCGACGTCCACGCCGACCCGGACGCCGGACGTGACCGCGACCAGCGCCAGCGCACCGGAGCGGGACAGGCTGAACTCGATCCCCGTCTCACCGGCCAGCGCCGGGCGATCGCCGTCGCGCGTGAACCGCAACGACGACGGGGCGACGCCCGGGTAGGAGGCGAGGATGTCGCGCAAAGCGACGTGTGAGGCCAGGAATCGGGCTCGTTCCTCGTCCACCGTGATGGCTGCCGCCCGGCGCAGCTCGTCTTCCGACAGCGCGCCGAGCAGGCCGTAGACGTCGGCCGAGCCCGGGGCGAGCACGCGAGTGAGGGGGATCCGCCACACGTGCGCGTCCCGGCCGGGGCGAAGCCGTTCGCCCAGTGCGCCCGACGGCTGTTTCCAGGCCGAGAACCACTGCGTGGTCATCGGCGCAGTTTCCGCTGGATCACCGCGAGCAGCTCCGGTACGCGCTGTTCGAGGTAGAAGTGCCCGCCCGGGTAGGTGACCATCGTCGAGTCGGCGGCGAGTTCGAGCCACGCCGCGAGTTCGTCCAGATCGGCCCGCGGGTCGCGATCTCCGCCGAACACGGTCAGCGGAACCGGCAACCGCTCCCCCGGCACGTGCCGGTAGGTCTCGTTGACCGCCAGGTCGGCCCGCATCAGCGGCAGGAACATCGCCAGCAGTTCCCGTTCGCGCCGCAGGACGTCCGGCAGCCCGCCGAGGGCGTGGAGTTCGGCGGCGAGCTTCTCGTCCGGCAGGTCCCGTAGCTGGAGCCGGGTGTCGGGCAGCTGCGGCGCCGCCCTTCCCGACACGAACAGGTGCTTCGGCAGTGTGGCGCCGCGTTCGGCGAGCCTGCGGGTGAGCAGGTACGCGGTCAGGGCGCCGACGCTGTGCCCGAAGAACGCGAAATCCCCGGTCAGCGCGTCGCCGAGGCCGTCGATGGCCGCCTCGACCAGGCTTTCGACGTCGGCGTGCGGCGTCTCGCGGCCGCGTTCGGCCCGGCCGGGCAGCTGGACCGGCAGGACGACCAGGTCGCCGACGGCCGCGGTGACCCACTCCCGGTAGACGGCCGCGCTCGCTCCCGCGTGCGGGAAGCAGAACAGCCTGGTCGCGCCGCCCGGCGGGATCCCGCCGGGCAGCCAGGGCCGCGCCGTGATCGGTGCGGTCATCGCAGCTCCATCGTCAGATACGGCGGTGGGGGCTGGATCGTGCTCAGGTCGGATTCCAGGACGAGGCGGTTGTCCTCGCGCGAGATCTCGGAGAACCCCGCGAAGGCGTAGGTCACGTACATGACCCGGTTGCGCCCGGTCTCGACGAAGTCCGCGCGCAGCTTCGCGCCGTCCTCCTTAGCCAGCCCCATAATGTGGTTGAGCAGGACCGTGCCGACGCCGCGCGACATCACGCGGCACGACATCAGCATCATCCGCAGATGCCAGGCCTCCGTGCCGCGTTCGGCCAGCGCGAGACCGATCTTGCCGTAGCCGCCGTACTTGTCCGAAAGGGACGCGACGAGCAGCACGTGATCGGGCGAGGTCCGCAGCTCGTCCAGTTCGTCGTAGGAGTAGGTGCGGCCGGTGGAGTTGAGCTGGTTGGTGCGGACGGTCAGTTCCTCGGCCCGCTGGAGGTCCTCCCGCTGCGCGCGGGCGATCGTGAACTTCATGTCCAAAGTGGACAGGAATTCCTCACTGGTGCCCTCGTGGTCCTGTTCGACCTGCTCCCGTACTGCGGCCGCGCGGTAGAGGTCACGGCGCACCCGCGACTCGTCGGTGACGAACTTGGGCCGGAACTCCTCCGACGCCAGGGTCTCCCCCAGCTTCGCCACGTCGACGGTCTTGACCGTCGGCAGCGCGTGCGCGACCTCTTCCAGTTCGAACGGCTGGTCGTCGACGAACGCGATCGCGTCCAGGCCGATGTTGAGCGCCTTCGCGATCCGTTCCACCGAACCGGATTTGGGGTTCCAGCTGATCTGCGGGTACAGGAAGTACTCGTCGAGACCGGCCGCCTTCAGCCGCGCCATCGCCGCTTCGTGATCGTTGCGGCTGGCCACCGAATGCAGGATGCCCAGCTCGTCGAGCCGCTTGATCTGCGCGACCACCTCGGGGCGCACGGTGACCTCGCCGTCCTCCAGCAGGGTGCCGTCCCACACCGTGTTGTCCAGGTCCCACACCACGCATTTGATGCGGCCCCGCTTGGGTTTCTCCAGTACTGTGCTGTCGCTGATCATCCCGCCACCTCCCGGTACGCCTCGTCCGCGATGGTCAGCTCCTGGATCTGGGTGCTGCCCTCGATGATCTCCATGACTTTCGCGTCGCGGTACAGCCGCGCCACCGGGTAGTCCGGGCCGCAGCCGTTCGCGCCGTGGATCTGGACCGCGTCCGAAGCCGCCGTGGCCGCGGCCGTGGACGCGAAGTACTTGGCCACCCAGGTCGCCATGATGGTCGCCGGGTCGCCCGCGTCCTTGAGCCGTCCGGCCTTCTCGCACAGCAGGCGCGCGGCCTCGCGGGCGGTGACCATTTCGCTGATCTTGGCGCGGATCTGCGGCAGATCCCGCAGCAGCCCGCCACCCGCCGAACGCGCCGAGGTGTAGGCGGCCGACGCGGCCAGCGCCGCCCGCACGATCCCGACCGAACCGCACGCCACGCTGTAGCGCCCGAGGTCGAGCGCGCCGGTCATCACCGTGCCCGCGGCCCAGCCCGGCGGCCCGACCAGCGCGGTCGGGTCGAGCCGGACGTCGTCGAACTCGATGGTCGCCAGCATGCTCGCGGTGGTGCCGAGCATGTGCCGGACCGGGGTCACCCGGACCCCCGGGTGGTCCGAGGGCACCAGGAACGCGCTCATCCCGGTCGCCGTGCCGGCGAACACCAGCAGCAGCCCGGCGACCTGGCCGCCGGTGATCCAGGTCTTGCGTCCCCGCAGGGTCCAGACGCCGTTCTCGGCGACCGCCTCGGTCCCCGCCGCGGTCGAGTCGCTGCCGCTGTGATCCGGTTCGGTCAAACAGAAGGAGCCCAGCGTCGTGCCTTCGGACAGGGCGGGCAGCCAGCGCTCGCGCTGTTCGTCGTCGCCCCAGCGCTGCACCGTCGCGGTCACCATGGTGTGCACGGTGAGCAGGCTCCGCAGCGACGAACACCCGCGGCCGACCTCCTCGTGCAACCGCCCGAGGGTGACCATGTCCAGCCCGGCGCCGCCCGCTTCGGCGGGGAGGAACGGGGCCCACAGTCCCAGCTCCCCCACCCGCCGCAGCACGTCACCGGGGATGTGCTCGGCCCGGTCCCACGCGTCCGCGTGCGGGCCGACCTCCTCGTCGACGAAACGCCCGACCACCTCGACCTCAGGCGTTTCGGGCCGTGTCCTCGCCCTCACGTCGTGCTCTCCGTTCAGTGCGCGGCCGCGGCGGTACGCCGCTCGACCAGCTCGGTCATCCGCGTGACGGTGCGGAAGTTGTCCAGCTTCAGCTCCTCGTTCGGGATCCGCGTGGCGAACGCCTTCTCGATGAACATGACCAGCTCCATCGCGAACAGGGAGTTCACGAAACCCAGTGCGAAGATGTCCTGTTCGTCGGTGAACGACAGGCTGGGGAACTTCGCCCCGATGAAGGCGCGGATCTCGCCGCGGACGTCCTGCGACATGGTGGATGCCTCTCTCGCTTAGGTGGTAAGGCGTGGGTGGCGCGCTGGGTCAAGGTGGTCGTGGGTCAGCCGCTGTAGTTGTAGAAACCCTTGCCGCTCTTGCGGCCGTGCAGGCCGGCCGCGGTCATCTGCTTGAGCAGCGGGCAGGGGCGGTACTTGCTGTCGTTGAACTCGTCGTAGAGCACCTCGACGCTGTACAGGATCGTGTCGACGCCGATCAGGTCGGCGGTCTCGAGCGGGCCCATCGGGTGCCCGAAGCAGCCGCGGAACACCTCGTCGACCGTCTCCGCGTCCGCGACCCCTTCGTGGACGAGGAAAGCGGCCTCGTTGACCGTCAGCATGAGCACGCGGTTGGAGACGAACCCGGAGGCGTCGTTGACCGGGATCGGCTTCTTCCCCATCGACAGCAGCAGCTCGCGCACGATGTCCTTGGTGGACTCGCTGGTGTGGTAGCCGGGGATGAACTCGCACGACGGCTTCATCGGGACGGGGTTCATGAAGTGGACGCCCATCACCTTGTCCTGGCGCCGGGTGAGCGCGGCGACCTTGGTGATCGGGATGGCGGAGGTGTTGACGACGAACACGGTGTCGGCCTTGCAGGCCTCGTCGAGTTTCGGGTAGAGGCGGGACTTGAGGTCCCAGTTCTCGGTGATGTTCTCGATCACCACCTCGGCCTCGGCGAGGAGGTCGAGCTCGGCGCCGAAGGTGATCCGGCCCAGCACCTCGGCCGCGTCGATCTCCGGCCCGCCGAGCATGCGGCTCATCCGGCATTCGAGCTCGATCCGGTCGCGGGCGTCGGCCAGCTTGCCGGGGTCGACGTCGATGAGCACGGCCTCGTGCCCGCTGGTGGCGAGATTCTGCGCGACCCCGGTGCCCATCACACCGGCGCCGACGACTCCGACGAGGGTCATCGTTCCTCCTTGGCTGCGTTGCTCGTGGTCAGGTCCAGCACGCCGTCGAGCCGGCCGTGGGCGGCCCGCACCGCGTCGGCGCCGCCGGGGTGCTCTTCGGCGAACACGACGGTCGCGTCCAGCTCGGCGCCCAGCCGGGCGGCCAGGTCCCGGGCGGTGACGTCGAGTTCGCCTTCGATCAGGTAGACCGGCCGGGTCGACCGGGCGCCGAGGGCGACGTCGGCGGCGGCTTCGGTCGGCTCGATCCAGTAGCGGTCGCGCTGGAACGGATAACCGGGCAACGTGGTCTTCCGCGGGTCACGGCCGTCGTGATAGGCCCGCCAGTCGATGTCCGCCCCGGACAGCCAGGCCCGGCCGAGCGCTTCGGTGAGCACGGCCGTGTCCTGGCGGGGGTCGGCCTCGCCGGGCAGGGTGGGTACCAGCAGCGACCACGAAGTCTGGGGGAAATCGGGGTGGCCGCGGAACATCGAGCCGAGCGACTGCCCGGCTCCCAGTTCCAGCAACACGGTATCCGGGGAAGTACTGGCAAGATGCTCGATCATCGCGGCGAACCGCACGGGACGGCACATGTGCTCGGCCCAGTAACCGGGATCGTTGAGCTGCTTCGCGGTGATCGGCGCGCCGGTGACGTTGGACAGGTACGGCACTTCCGGTTCGCGCGGCGTGAGGTTCTTCCGCGCCCACGCGGTCAGTTCGGCGGCGGCCGGGCGCAGGGCCCGTGAGTGGAAGGCGTGCGTCGTGCGCAGCGGCCGGGCGGGGACGCCGTGTTCGGCGAGCGCGGCGGCCAGCTTCCCGACACCGTCGCCCGCGCCGGACACGACGATCATCCGCGGCCCGTTCACCGCGGCGACGTCGACCCCGAACGCGGTCACGTCGCCCACCAGCGCGGTGAGTTCTTGAGCGCCCAGTGGGATCGCGGCCATCGAGCCTTCGGGCAGCTTTTCGATCAGCTTGGCGCGGAAAGCCACCAAAGCGGTGGCCTCCTCCAGCGTGAGCGCGCCCGCGAGCGCCGCGGCGGCGAACTCGCCGACGCTGTACCCGGCGAGCACGGACGGTTGGAGACCCCAAGCGCGCAGGAGACGCCCGAGCGCGTAGCCGAGGGTGAACACGGCGGGCTGGGTGACGGACGGCGACGCGTCCTCGGCGTCGGCGGCGCGGCCCAGCAGTCGGGCCACGTCGCCGCCGTCGGAACCGCGGTCACCGTGCAGGCTCGCCGTCGGGTCGGTGCCGAGGTGGGTCTTGAACAGCGCGGCGCATTCGTCGACGGCGGCCTTGAACTCGGGCTCGCTGTCGTACAGCCCGCCGGCCATGCCGCGGTACTGCTCGCCGACCCCGGCCAGCAGGAAACCGGCCTTCCGCGGCTTCGAGTCCGCCTCGGCGGCCACGCGGGTCTCGGACGAGAACGCTTCGGCGGCGTCGTCCACAGAGGACGCGACCGTCATGCGCCGGTGCTCGAACGCCTTGCGTCCGTTGTGCAGCGTGTAGGCGACGTCGGCGAGATCCGTCCACTCAGGACGGTCCGCGGCGAGCCTGCCGGTCATCGCGTCGGCCGCCTCGGGGGTCCGCGCGGACCAGGCGAGCAGCTGATGCGGCCGGGCGGCCGGACGCTCCGGGCAGTCCTCCGGCGCTTCCTCGATGACGACGTGGGCGTCGGTGCCGCCGAACCCATATGCGCTGACCCCGGCCAGCCGGGGCCGCTCGCCGCGTGGCCACTCGCCCAGTTCCGTCTGCACGACGAGCTTGTCGCCGCTGTGGGCCAGCTGAGGGTTGGGCTTCTCGAAGTTGACCGCGGGCGGGAGTTTCTCGTGGTGCAGCGCCAGCGCGGCCTTGATCAGCCGGGCGATGCCGCCCGCCTGGTTGATGTGCCCGAGGTTCGCGTCGATCGAGCCGAGCGTGATCCGCTCGACGTCGTCGACGTCGAAGATCTTCTGCAGGGCCGAGATCTCGGCGACGTCGCCGAACGGAGTGCCCAAAGTGGACACTTCGATGTGGTCGATCTCGCCGGGTTCGACGTCGGCGGCGGCCATCGCCTCGGCGACGACGGCGGCCTGACCGGGTACGCCCGGAAGGTTGAATCCCTGCCGCGCGCGGTTGCCCTCGTGGTGGATGGCCCAGCCGCGGATCACCGCGTACACCCGGTCGCCGTCGGCGAGCGCGTCCTCCAGCCGCCGCAGCACGACGACGCCGAGACCGTTGCCGGGGACCTTGCCGTTGGCTCCCGCGTCGAGGATCCGGTTGATCCCGTCGGGCGCGAACCGGCTGCCCTCGCGGTAGAGGTAGCCCGGTTCCTGGGGCACGACAACGGAAACCGAGCCGGAGACCACGAGGTCGGACTCGCCGGTGAGCAGGCTGGAGCAGCCCTGCGCGACGGCGGCGAGCGCGGTCGAGCTGCAGCTCTGGACGCTGACGGACGGACCGGTCAGGTCGAGCGCGTACGACAGCCTGGACGCGATCAGGTCCTTCTCGTTCTGCAGGATCAGCTGATCCGGTCCGACGGTCAGCGCGGTGACGTCGTTGGACAGCAGGTTCGACAGCAGGTAGGTGCTCGGGGCGCCGCCCGCGAACACCCCGGCGAGACCCTCGATCCGGTCCGGGTCGACGCCCGCGTCCTCCAGCGCGTGCCACGCGCATTCGAGGAACAGCCGGTGCTGCGGGTCGAGCAGTTCGGCGTCGGTCCGGTTGTAGCCGAAGAAGCCGGCGTCGAAACGGTCGATCCCGGGCAGGAGGCCCGCGGCGGGGACGAACGCGGGGTCGTCGGCCACTTCGGCCGGGACGCCCGCGGCGAGCAGTTCGGCGCGGGTCATCCGGGTGATGCCGTCGCGGCCGGCGCACAGGTCGGCCCAGAACTTGCCGATGTCGGGCGCGCCGGGGAAGTTCCCGGCCATGCCGACGATCGCGATGTCGTCGCCGGTGTCCCGTTCTCGCGTGGTCATGGGGTGGTTCACCTTCCGGTCCGGCTCGGGCGCTTGCGGAGCTTCGCGGTGCGGGCGCGGCGGCGTTCGCCGCGGGCGGAGACGTCTTCGGCGACGCCGGCGGGCTCGGCGGCCGCCGGGGACTGTTCGCCGAGGAGCGTGACGAATTCGGCGATGGTCGGTTTCTCGAACAGGCTCGCCGGGGCCAGTTCGACGCCGAACTCCTTGGCGACGCGGCCGATCAGCACCAGGCCGATCAGCGAAGTGCCGCCGAGGTCGAAGAACGGGTCGTGCACGCCGACCTCTTCCAGGCCGAGGCAATCGCACCAGGCGGCGGCGACGCGCACCTCCGCCGGGGTGCGCGGGGCGACGTACGCGGTGCGCAGGTCGGGGCGCGGGTACCGCTCCCCGGTGGGGATCGCGGCGTCGGCGCCGACCAGCGCGTCGACCGAACCCATCCGGGCGAGCGCGGCCAGCACGTCGGTCAGCGGCAGCGGCAGCACGGTCACCAGCGGCTCGCCGGAAGCGACGATCCGCGACAGCAGTTCGGTGCCTTCCTCGGCGCCGATGCCGAACTCCTCGCGGAACTTGCGGGAACCCTCCTGCGCTTCGGCGGAGCCCGAGAGCCCGGACGCCGTCCAGGCGTCCAGTTGCCAGGGCCCCCACGCGACCGAAACGACCTGCTTGGCCGGGCCGCGCCCGCCCGCCGAGGCCGAAGCGACCCCGTCGAGGAAGGCGTTGGCCGCCGAGTAGTCGATCTCGCCGACGCCGACGGTGAGCGTCACCGTCGAGGAGTACAGGACCAGCAGGTCGACCGGTTCGACGCGCAGCGCCTCGGTCAGGGCGAGGGTGCCGTCGATCTTCGGCGCCAGCACCGCGGCCGCCTGCTCGCGGGTCTTGTTCTGCAGCAGGCCGCCGCCGGCGATCCCGGCGGCGTGCACGACGCCGTCGAGGTAGCCGAAGTAGCCGCGGACCTCGGCCAGCAGCGCGGCGGCCTCGCCGGGGGCGCTGACGTCGGCGCGCAGCGTCAGGACGTCGGCGCCGAGGGCGCGCAGATCCCGGACCGCCAGCAGCACTTCGCTGGTGCGGTCGTCGACGCCGTGGTCGGAGATCCAGTCGTCCCAGGTCTCCTCCGGCGGCAGCTCGGACCGGCCCGCCAGCGCGAGGTTCACGCCCAGCGGCGCGAGCCGCTTGGCCAGCGCGAGGCCGAGGACGCCGAGCCCACCGGTGATCAGGTAGGTCCCGCCGGGCTTCCAGGCCAGCACGTCGTCGGTCTCCGGCAGCTCGACGACGTCGAAGCCACGCAGCCAGCGTCGTCCGCCTCGCCAGGCGGCGACGGCGACGCCGTCGACGGTGTCCACTGTGGACGCCGCGAGCAGGTCGAGCTCGTGCGTGGCCTGGGCGATCTTGTCGCCGGTGCGGTCGAAGTCCGCGTACTGCGCGTGGACCATCGGGTACTCGGCGGCGATCGCGTCGGACGTGGCGGCGATGGTCGGGGCGAAGGCGTCGGTGGCGTCCCCGCCGAGGACGTCGAAGCCGTTGTGTCCCAAGGTGAGCAGGTCGACGCGGCGCCCGGCGCATTCGGCACCGATCGCCTTGCCGAGTTCCAGGAGGCTGTAGAAGCCGGTTTCGACGCCGCTCGCGGTGAGCCCGAGGGCGTGCACGATCCGCAGCGGGCCGTCCCCGGCGAGCACCTGACGGTCCATGTCGGAAGCGACCGTGACGCGGTGCCCGGCCGCTTCGGCCGCCGCGGCGAAACCGTCGGCGAACGGGCCCGGCTCGGCGAACAGGACCAGGTCGCCCGGTGTCGCGGGCACCCGGCGCGTGCCGTCCCGGCGCCACGTCGGCGTGTGCGCGGCCAGCCCGTCGCGGACCGGCGTCTCCGGCCGCGGCTCACCGGCGGACATCTGCGACAGCGACCAGCCGCCACCGCGAGAAGCGACCTCCGGCCAGTAACGAGTGCGCTGGAAGCGGTAGCCGGGAAGGGAGACGAACCGGCGGTCCGGTCCGGCGCCGTCCGCCCAGCCGATCTGGACGCCGTGCTCCCAGAGCGCGCCGAGCGCGGTCAGCCAGGACTGTCGTCCGGTACCGGCTACCGGCTCAGGCAGCAGCGAGACCACCGGCGTCTGCGGCAGGTAACGGCCGGCCGCCTCGGCGCCCTCGTCGCCGAGTCCGGCTTCGACCAGGACCCCGGCGTACTTGGCCAGCGCCAGCAGGCCGTCTTCGAAGCGGTCGTCCGCGATCCGCCAGTGCGCCGGATCGGCGGCCTCGGCGGCGGTGAGCACCGTGCCCGTGCGGGGAGAGATCACCGGCACCGTCGGGGTTCCCGCCTGCGGAACGGATCCGCCGAGCGCGAGTTCGAGGCCTTCGGCGAGACCGAACAGCCCGCCCGCGACGGCGGCGGCACATTCGCCGGTCCCGCGTCCGAGCACCACGGCCGGTTCGAGGCCCCACGCGGCCAGCAGCCGGGTGAAGGCGTACTCGACGGCGAAGACCACGGCCCGTTCGTCGGCCTCGGCCGTGCCGTAGAGCGCGCCGAGCAGGTCGGCACGGCCGTCCAGCAAGGCGGCGCATTCGTCGATCGCGGCGCGGAACGCGAGTTCGGTGCGGTACAGCTCGTCGGTCGTGTTCTGCCAGGCGCCGCGCGTGCCGGGCAGTAGGAGACCGAAGCGCCGCTTGTCGGTGACGGCCGAGCCGCCGGTGACCGCGCGCAGGGCCGTGACGGCGTCGGTGTGGTCGCGCACCAGCACGGCCTTGCGGAGCGGAAGGGCGCTGCGCCCGGCCTGGGTGGTGAAGGCGACGTCGGCCAGTTCTCCGGTCAGGTTCTCGGCCAGAGCCTCGGCGTTGGCGCGCAGACCGGCTTCGCTCTGCCCGGACACCGTGAGCAGCTGCCATTCGACGCCCGGGGTGGCCGCCGGGGCGGGTTCGGCCTGGTCGAGAACGAAGTGCACGTTGGACCCGGACCAGCCGAACGAACTGACGCCCGCGCGCAGCACCCCGGCGGCGTTGGCCGGGAAAGGCCGGGCCTCGGGGACCGGGCGGACCGTGCCGTCCACGGTGACCACCGAGTTCGGCGTACTCATGTGCAGGTTGCCCGGCAGAGTGCCGTTTTCCAGCGACAGCACGGTTTTGATCAGCCCGGCCATGCCCGCCGCGGCGAGGGTGTGGCCGACGTTGGTCTTGACCGCGCCGACGTACAGCGGCTCGGGCGCGTTCCGCTCACCGAAGATCTCGCCGAGCGCGGTGAACTCGATCGCGTCGCCGAGCTGCGTGCCGGAACCGTGCGCCTCGACGTAACCGATCTCGTCGGGACTGACCCCGGCGTCGGCGAGCGCCGCGCGGATGACCGCGTTCTGCGCCGCGCGGTTGGGCGCGGTGAGCCCGTTGCTGCGCCCGTCCTGGTTGGTCGCGGTGCCGCGGATGACCGCACGCGTCCGCTGGGCCTGGCCGACCTCGCCCGCCCGGCGGAGCACGACGACGCCGCCGCCCTCGCCGATGACGTAGCCGTCGGCGCTCTCGTCGAAGGTCTTGGTGCGGCCGTCGGCGGCCAGCATGCTCATCTTGCAGGACTGGATGAAGACGTCCGGGTTGATCATCGCCGACGCGGCACCGACGATCGCGATGTCGCATTCACCGCGGCGGAGGCTCTGCACCGCCAGATGCGCCGCGCTCAGCGCCGACGAGCAGGCGGTGTCCACGGTCAGGCAGGGGCCGCGCAGGTCGAGCAGATGCGCGATGCGCCCGGCGGCGGCGGAAAGCGAGCTGCCGAGCCCGAAGTAGGGGTCGTCGGCCGCGTCCATGCCGTCGGCTTCGAGCTGCCGCATGCTGTACTGCATGGTGTCGATCAGCCCGGCGAACACGCCGGTGCGGCTGCCGCGCAGTTCGTCGGCGGTGAGCCCGGCGTCTTCGATGCCTTCCCAGACCAGCTCCATGAGCAACCGGAAGGTCGGGTCGAGCCGCCGCGCCTCCTGCGGCGACAGGCCGAAGAACGCCGCGTCCCAGCCCGCGATGTCGTCGACGAACGCGCCCTGCTGCGTGTACGCCTTGCCCGGCGCGGTGCGGTCGGGGTCGTAGTAGTCGGCGGCGGTCCAGCGGTCCGGCGGGACCTCACGGACCAGATCCTTGCCCTGGACCAGGTTCTGCCAGAACTTCTCCGGGGTGTCGCTGCCGCCGGCGAAGCGGCAGGAGAGGCCGACGACGGCGACGTCCTGGCCCGCGGCGGCCGGTCCGGCGGTGACGACCCGCGTCTCCTCGGCGGCCGGGGTGAGCGCGGCCAGCAGATGCGCGGCGAGCGCGGCCGGGGTCGCGTGGTCGAACACCATCGTCGGCGGGAGCGCCAGCCCGGTCTCGGTGTTGATCCGGCCGCGCAGCTCGATCGCGGTGAGCGAATCGATGCCCAGTTTGGTGAACTGCTGCCCGGCCGGGACGCCGTCGGTGTGCCCGAGCACGGCCGCGGTGTGGGTCAGGACCAGTTCGGTGACGACGCGTTCGCGTTCGGCCTCGGGCAGTCCGGCGAGACGGGTCCGCCACGCGTCGGCGGCTTCCGCGCCCTCGGCGGCCTGAGCGGCTTCGGCCTCGGCGATGGCGACGACCTCGGGCAGGTCGGCCAGCAGCGGGCTCGGCCGCAGCGCCGCGAACGGCGGGGCGAACTTCTCCCAGGTCAGTTCGGCGACGGTCAGCGCGGTCTCGTCGCGGTCCAGCGCCTGGCCGAGCGCGACCAGACCGGTCTCCGGCGCCATGGCCGGAACGCCGAGCCCGCTGAGCAATTCGTCGAGGTCCGCGCCGACACCCATGCCGACACGACCCCAGCGGCCCCACGCGATCGACGTCGCGGGCAGGCCGTTCGCCCGGCGACGCTGCGCGACGGCTTCGAGGTACGCGTTCGAGGCGCCGTAAGCGCTCTGGACCGCGTTGCCGATCGAAGCGGCGATCGAGGAGAACAGGACGAAGGCGTCGAGGTCGAGTCCCTCGGTCAGTTCTTCGAGGTTGCGCGTCCCGGCGACCTTGGGGCGCAGGACATCGGCGTAGCGCGTGCGGTCCATCGTCTCGATGAGGCCGAGTTCGAGGACGCCGGCGAGGTGGAAGACCGAGCGGAGGTCGTCACGGATCGGCTCGATGACGGCCGCGAGGGCGTCCTTGTCGGCGACGTCGCAGGCGGCGATGGTGACGCGATCGCCTGCCAGCTCGGCGGCGCCGGGCGCGTCTTGTCCTTGGCGGGACACGAGGACGACGTGGTCGGCGCCGTTTTCGACGAGCCAGCGGGCGACGATCCCGCCGAGACCACCGGTACCGCCGGTGACGAGCACGGTGCCGCTCGGCCGCCAGGACCGCTTGGGCTCGACGGTTTCGGCGTGGGCGAGGCGCCTGCCGAAGGCGCCGGTGGCCCGGACGGCGACCTGGTCCTCACCGCGAGGACCGGTGACGACGCCGCGCAAGAGCGACACGGTCCGCTCCCCCGGCTCGGCCGGGACGTCGACGAGGCCGCCCCACGCCTGCGGGTTCTCCAACGCGGCCGCGCGGCCGAAGCCCCACAGCTGAGCCTGGGCGGGCGAATCGGGGGCGTCGTGGGCGCCGGTCGAGACCGCGCCGCGGGTGAGCGTCCACAGTGGACCTTGGGAGTCGCGGGCGGCCAGCTCGCGGACCAGCGACATGATGGCTTCGGCGCCGAAGGACAGGCCGTCGCTCTCGGTCTCGTCGAGGGCCAGCAGGGACAGGATTCCGTCGAAGGACTCGTCAGGCAGGTCTACGCGATCGGGGTGCTCGACGACGAGGCGCCGCACCTCGGCACCGGACAAGGTCTCAAGAGCGGCCTCGATCCACGGGTGTTCCTGAGCCGAGGTGACGAGCAGCCAGCGTCCGGTCGCCGTGGTCGTCGCGGGGGTGAAGGGCTGCCAGCGGACGTGGTACGCCAGCGACGTCGCTTCGGCCGCCAGCGACCGGGCGCGGCGATACCGAGACAGCGCGGGCAGAACCGTGCCGAGCGGTGCTTCGACGTCGGACAGCTTCAGCTCGGCGGCGAACTCGCCGACGTCGCCGGACTCGACGACCGACCAGAACCGGCCGTCCTCGGCGGCGACCACGTCCGCGCCCGGGTCCTCCAACCAGAAACGCTTGCGCTGGAACGGATACGTCGGCAGCGTGACGACGCGAGCGCCGCTGCCGCCGAGGTACGCGGACCAGTCGACGCGGGCGCCGTGGGCGTGGATCAGGCCCAGCGCGGT
This sequence comes from Amycolatopsis sp. NPDC089917, assembly GCF_040684635.1. Classification (NCBI taxonomy): domain Bacteria; kingdom Bacillati; phylum Actinomycetota; class Actinomycetes; order Pseudonocardiales; family Pseudonocardiaceae; genus Amycolatopsis; species Amycolatopsis sp. NPDC089917. The sequence continues at coordinate 181,260 of NZ_JBFBGL010000004.1, forward strand.
GACGAGCGTGACGGCCTGGTCACGGTCCTTGCGCTGAGCCGCGGCGAAGACCGCGCCGTCGGGGAGGACCGAGCGGCCCATCGGGGTGAGGGCGGCGTCCGGGCCGAGTTCGAGGAAGGTCGTGACGCCTTGGCCATGCAGGGTTTCCACCGCGTCGGCGAACCGGACGGTGCCGCGGACGTGCTCGGCCCAGTACTCCGGATCGGTGAGCCGGTCGGCGAGCTCGCCGGTCAGCGTCGAGACGACCGGGATCATGGGCTCGCGGTAGGTCAGGGTCCGCGCCACAGTGGCGAACTCGGCGAGCATCGGCTCCATCAGCGCCGAGTGGAAGGCGTGGGAGACCGACAGGCGAGTCGTGCGGCGGCCCGGAAAGCGTTCCGCGACAGCGGTCGTCGCGGCTTCGGCGCCGGACAGGACGACCGCGCGCGGACCGTTAACCGCCGCGAGCGCGACGTCGGCGGAAAGGTACGGGCGGACCTCGTCCTCGGTCGCCTCCAGCGCGATCATCGCGCCGCCCTCGGGCAGTGCCTGCATCAGCCGGCCGCGGGCCAGGACCAGTTTCGCCGCGTCCTCCAGGGAAAGCACCCCGGCGACGTGCGCGGCCGCGATCTCGCCGACCGAGTGCCCGGCGAGGAAGTCCGGACCGGCACCCCAGGAGGTGACGAGCCGGAACAGCGCGACCTCGAACGCGAACAGCGCGGGCTGGGCGAACTCGGTGCGGTCGAGCCGGGCGGCGTCAGCGCCGAACACAACGTCCCGCACGCCGGGAAGGTGCGCGCAGGCCTCGTCGAAGGCCTCGGCGAACGCCGGGAAGCACTCGTGGAGACGGCGGCCCATGCCGAGTCGCTGCGAACCCTGGCCGGTGAACAGCACGGCCAGGCGCCCGGCGGTGTCGCTGCCGGTGACCGTGCCCGCTTCGCCGCCCGCGAGAGCGCGGAGACCGGCGGCCAGTTCGGTGCGGTCCGCGCCGGTGACGACCGCGCGGTGCTCCATCCCGGCGCGAGTCGTGGCGAGGGAGAGCGCGACGTCGACCGGCTCGGCGCCGGATTCGTCCACAGTGGACAACAAGGCGGCGGCCTGTGCGCGGACGGCGGCGGGCGAAGCACCGGACAGCACGTACGGAACCACCGGAGGCGCCGCGATCTCCCTGGCGGGAGCAGCTTCTTCCGACGGCTGCTCCAGGATCACATGCGCGTTGGTGCCGCTGATCCCGAACGACGACACCCCCGCGCGACGCGGCCGGTCCGTCGCCGCCCACGGGCGGGCCTTGCCGAGCAGTTCCACCGACCCGGCGGACCAGTCGACATGCGGGGACGGCGCGTCGACGTGCAGGGTCGCGGGCAGGGTGGCGTGCCGCATCGCCTCGACCAGTTTGACGATGCCGGCGAGTCCGGCGGCGGCCTGGGTGTGGCCGATGTTCGACTTCACCGAGCCGAGCCACAGCGGCGTTTCCCGGTCCCGGCCGTAGGTGGCGAGCAGGGCCTGCGCCTCGATCGGGTCGCCCAGCGCGGTCCCGGTGCCGTGCGCCTCGACGACGTCCACAGTGGACGCCTCGACCCCGGCGTTGGCGAGCGCGGCGCGGATGACGCGTTGCTGCGACGGGCCGTTCGGGGCGGTCAGACCGCTGGACGCGCCGTCGGAGTTGACCGCGCTGCCTCGGACGAGCGCGAGGATCGGGTGCCCGTTGCGGCGGGCGTCGGAAAGGCGTTCCAGCACCAGCATCCCGGCGCCCTCGGCCCAGTTCGTGCCGTCGGCGGCGGACGCGAACGGCTTGCAGCGCCCGTCCGGCGCGAGCCCCCGCTGCCGCGAGAACTCGACGAACGCGCCCGGGGTCGCCATCACCGTGACGCCGCCTGCCAAGGCCAGCGTGCACTCCCCCGACCGCAGCGCGCGAGCGGCGAGGTGGACCGCGACCAGTGAGGACGAGCACGCCGTGTCGATCGACACCGACGGCCCTTCTAGGCCGAGCGCGTAGGAGACGCGGCCGGACACCACACTGCCGGAGGTGCCGATGCCGAGGTAGCCCTCGTGTTCCTCGGGCAGCGCGGTCAGCCGCGACGCGTAGTCGGTGAACCCGACGCCCGCGAACACGCCGGTGGCGCTGCCCTTGAGCGAAAGCGGATCGATCCCGGCCCGCTCGACGGCCTCCCACGCGGTCTCCAGCAGCAGGCGCTGCTGTGGATCGGTCGCCTCCGCCTCCCGGGGCGAGATGCCGAACAGCTCGTTGTCGAACTCCGCGGCGTCGTGCAGGAAGCCGCCTTCGCGGACGTAGCTGGTGCCGGGGACGGACGGGTCGAGGTCGTGGATCGCGTCGGTGTCCCAGCCGCGGTCGGCGGGGAACGGCGAGATCGCGTCCCCGCCGCCGTCGATGAGTTCCCACAGCTGTTCCGGGGTGCGGACGCCGCCGGGGAACCGGCAGCTCATCGCGACGATCGCGATGGGCTCGGTCTCCTTGTCCCGCGCGTCCGCCAGCTCGCGGCGGCTCTCACGCAGGTCGGCCGCCATCCGCTTGAGGTAGTCGACGTACTGCTCTTCCGAAGGCATGTCACGGCTCCTGAGTGTCTGTCGCGGGTCAGCGCGGGCCGAACTCGTCGTCGATCAGCGCGAGGAGGTCGTCCGGGGACGCGGCGTCGAGGTCGGCGGTGGCGTGCGCGGGCTTCTTCGCCGCCCAGGCCGCCACCAGCCGCTTGAGCCGTCCGTCGATCTCCGCGTCGCCGGGGTCTGCGCCGTCGAGCAGCGCTTCGAGCCGGGTGATCTGTTCGGTCACCGCGGCGCCCGCGCCGGTCTCGGGGGCGAGTTCGGTCTGGAGGTACTTGGCCAGCGCGTCCGGCGCCGGGTAGTCGAAGACGACCGTCGTGGGCAGGGTGAGGCCGGTCGCGGCGGCCAGCGCGGTCCGGAACTCGACCGCGGTGAGCGAGTCGAACCCGAGGTCGAGGAAGCCGCGGCCGGGGGCGATCGCGGCCGCCCCGGCGTGGCCGAGGACGGCCGCGGCCTGCCCCCGCACCAGGTCGAGCAGCGCGCGTTCCTGCTCGGACTCGGCCAGCCCGGCGAGCTTGAGCCGCAGCGCGCCGGCGTCGGCGGCAGCGGCGGTGCGCCGGACGGCGGGCACCAGGTCGCGCAGGACCGGCGGGAGCTGTCCGGCCGCGGCGGCGTCGGCGAGACCGGCCTTGTCGAGCTTCACCGGCACCGACGCGGCCACGTCCGCGGCCAGCGCCGCGTCGAACAGCGCCAGTCCTTCGTCCAGGCTCAGCGCGGGGAAACCGTTGCGGCTCAAGCGTTGCCCGGCCTGCGTGCCGAGCGCGCCGCCCATGCCGTCCGCCCAGCGGCCCCAGGCCAGCGAGCGGGCGGGCAGGCCGAGCGCCCGGCGGTGCACGGCGAGACCGTCGAGGAAGGCGTTGGCGGCGGCGTAGTTGCCCTGACCGGCGTTGCCGAAGACCCCGGCGGCCGAGGAGAACAGGACGAACGCGGCGAGCTCGTGGCCCTTGGTCAGTTCGTGCAGATGCCAAGCGGCGGCGGCCTTGGGACCGAACACGGTCGCGAGCCGCTCCGGGGTGAGCGCGCCGACGAGTCCGTCGTCGAGGACACCGGCCGCGTGCACGACCCCGCTCAGCCGGGGGATCCCGCCCAGGAGACCTTCGAGGGCGGCGCGATCGGCGACGTCGCAGGCTTCGACGCGGACGTTCGCGCCGAGCGCCGTCAACTCCTCGGCCAGCTCGGTCGCGCCCGGGGCGTCCGGGCCGCGTCGGCTGGTGAGCACGAGTTCCGTGACGCCGTGCGCCTGGACCAGATGCCGGGCGAGGTGGGCGCCGAGTCCGCCGGTGCCGCCGGTGACGAGCACCGCCCCGCCCGCCAAGTCCGTCTTGGTTCCGGCGGCGCCGCTCACCAACGCCAGTTTCGGCGCGTACAGCTTGCCTTCACGCAGCAGCAGCTGGTCCTCGCCGGTGGCCAGCGCCTTGCCGAGCATCGAGGTGTCGCCGTCGCCGTCCACGAGGACGAACCGGCCCGGGTTCTCCGACTGCGCGGCGCGCACCAGACCCCAGACCGCGGCGGCGGCGGGATCCGCACCGTCCTCTTCGGACAGTGCGACGGCGCCGGCGGTCAGCACGACCAGGCGGGCGGCTGGGGACTCCTGCACCGCGGCGAGCACGGTCGCGGTCGCCGTCCGCGCCGCGTCGGCCACGTCCCCCGCGGGTTCGGCGAGTTCCAGGACGACGGCTTCGGGCAGCTCCGCGCCGACGTCCTCAAGACGGGCCCACGACGTTTCGCCGTCGCCCGCCGGAATCGGCGACCAGACGATCCGGTGGAGCGATTCGCTCGGCTCCGTCACGGCCGCCGGGCGTTCGCCGAAGGTCACCTCGGCGGACAGCACCGGGGCTCCCGCGAGGTCGAACACCGCCAGCTCCCCCGCCGGGCTCAGGTGCGCCCGGACGGTGGTGGCGCCGGTTGCGTGCAGGGTCACGTTCCGCCAGGAGACCGGCCAGCCGCGTTCGGCAAGCACCGGGTCGAGCAGGCTCGGGTGCAGGCCGTACAGCTGCGCGCTGTCGTCCGGCAGGGTCAGCTCGGTCGAGACTTCGGGGAGGGCCGGTGCCGGTGCGGGTGCCTCGACCAGGAATCCGGTGCCGTGCCGCTGCCAGCCCGCGCCGGTCCGGGTGTGGACCGAGACCGGGCGACGGCCGTCGTTCTCGGCGCCGACGGAGACCTGGACCTCGCGGTCACCGGTCAGCGGAGCCTCGACGGCGAATTCGGCGAGCGTGCTCGCACCGACCTCGTCACCGGCCCGGATCGCCAGTTCGACGAGCAGCGTGTCCGAGGGGTCGGCGGGGAGAACGCCGGTGCCCAGGACCGAACCGTCGTCGGCCGAGGTCACCGCGGACGCCAGGACCGGGTGACGCAGCCCGCCCGCGACACGCGCCACGGCGGGTTCGCGCAGCCAGTACCGCTCGTGCTGGAAGGCGTAGGTCGGCAGGTCGACGACGCGCGGTTTCGCGGGGGCGAAGAACGCGGACCAGTCGACGTCGATCCCGCGGACGTGCAGGCGGGCCAGCGCGGTGACCGCGGTCTCCGGCTCGTCCTTGTCGGCGCGCAGGGCGGGGATCGCCTCGCTGGTCCCCGCGGCCAGTGCCGAAAGCACCGCGGCAGGGCCGATTTCGAGGAAGGTGGTCACGTTTTCGGCCGCGAGGGCGGTCAGCGCGTCGGCGAACCGGACCGGCTCCCGGACGTGGCGCACCCAGTACGCGGGGTCGGTCAGATCAGCCTGCTCGGCGACGGTCGACACGATCGGGATCCGCGGTTCCGAGAACGACAGTTCCCGCACCACGGCGGCGAAGTCGTCGAGCATCGGGTCCATCAGCGGCGAGTGGAACGCGTGGGAGACGTCGAGCCGCTTCACCTTCCGGCCCCGGGCTTCCAGCGCCGAGGCGACGGCGAGCACCGGTTCCTCCGCACCCGAGAGCACGACGGCGTCCGGGCCGTTGACCGCCGCGACGGCGACACCGTCGAACTCGGCGACCTCGGCTTCGGTCGCCTGCACGGCGACCATCGCGCCGCCCTCGGGCAGCGCCTCCATCAGCCTGCCGCGCGCTTCGATCAGCTTCGCCGCGTCTTCCAGCGAGAACACGCCCGCGACGTGCGCGGCGGCGATCTCGCCGATCGAGTGCCCGGCGACGAACGCGGGACGGACACCCCACGACTCGAAGAGCCGGTAGAGCGCGACTTCGAGGGCGAAGATCGCGGGCTGCGCGGTCCCGGTCCTGCTCAGGTCACCATCGAGCGGGAGCAGCGCGGCGACCTCGTCGTAGGCCTTGGCGAACGCGGGGAAAGCGTTGTACAGCCCCTGCCCCATGCCGAGTCGCTGCGAACCCTGTCCGGTGAACAGGAACGCGAGACGGCCGGACGCGGGTTCGCCGGAGGCCAGCGTCCGCAGTCCGGCGCCGGGCTCCCCGGCGACGACCGCGCGGTGCGCGTGGTGGGTGCGGGTGGTCGCCAGCGAGAAGCCGGTGTCGACGCTCAGGTCTACTGTGGACAGACGGGAGGTCTGCGCTGCCAGGGCCTCCGGTGTGCGCCCGGAAACCAGCAGAGGCACTACGGGCAGCGTGCCCGAGGGCTCTGGCTCGGTTTCGGCCGGGGCCTGTTCGAGGACGACGTGCGCGTTGGTGCCGCTGATGCCGAACGACGACACCCCGGCGCGGCGCGGGCCGCCGGTCTCCGGCCACGGCGTCCGCTCGGTGAGCAGCGCGATGTCGCCGGCGGTCCAGTCGACGTGCGGGGTCGGCTCGTCCACGTGCAGGCTCGCCGGGACGACACCGTGGTTCATCGCCTCGACCATCTTGATGATCCCGGCGACCCCGGCGGCGGCCTGCGTGTGGCCGATGTTCGACTTGACCGAACCGAGCAGCAGGGGCCGCTCACGGTCACGGCCGTAGGTGGCCAGCAGCGCCTGCGCCTCGATCGGGTCACCCAGCGGCGTGCCCGTGCCGTGCGCTTCGACGACGTCCACGGTGGACGATTCGACACCGGCGTTGGCCAGGGCGGACCGGATCACGCGCTGCTGCGAAGGTCCGTTGGGGGCGGTGAGACCGTTGGACGCGCCGTCCTGGTTGACCGCACTACCGCGCACGACCGCGAGGACGCGATGCCCGTTGCGGCGGGCGTCGGAAAGACGCTCCAGCACCAGGATCCCGACGCCTTCGGCCCAGTTCGTGCCGTCGGCAGCCCCGGCGAACGGCTTGCAGCGGCCGTCCGGGGCGAGTCCGCGCTGCCGCGAGAACTCGACGAACATGTCCGGTGAGGCCATCACGTTGACGCCCCCCGCCAGCGCGAGCGAGCACTCCCCCGACCGCAGCGACTGCGCGGCCAGGTGCACGGCGACCAGCGAGGACGAGCAGGCCGTGTCGACGGAGACGGCCGGGCCTTCGAGACCCAGCGCGTAGGCGACGCGGCCGGAGACGACGCTGCTGAAGGACGCGGTGCCGAGGAAGCCTTCGACCTGTTCGGGAATCGCGCTCAGCCGCGAGATGTAGTCGTTGGACAGGGCACCCGCGAAGACACCGGTGCTCGTGCCGCGCAGGGACGCCGGGTCGATGCCCGCCCGCTCCAGCGCCTCCCACGACGTCTCCAGGACCTGGCGCTGCTGCGGATCGATCGCCAGCGCTTCACGCGGCGAGATCCCGAAGAACTCGGCGTCGAAATCTCCCGCGTTGTAAAGGAAAGCGCCCTCGGAAGCGTAGGTGGTGCCGCGGTGGTCGGGGTCCGGGTGGAACAGGGAGTCCAAGGGCCAGTCACGGTCGGCCGGGAAGTCCCCGACGCCGTCGCGGCCCTCGGCGACCAGCTGCCAGAGCTCGGCGGGCGAGGTGACCTCGCCCGGGTACCGGCAGCCCATGCCGACGATGACGATCGGATCGTCGTGGATACCGGACCCGGCCGCGACGGGGGTGATCGCGACCGGGGCCGGCGTCTCGTCCCCGACGAGCTCGCCGCGCAGGAAAACCTTGAGCGCGTCGGGCGTCGGGTGGTCGAAGACGAGCGTCGCGGGCAGCCGGAGACCGGTCGCGGCGCCGAGACGGTTGCGCAGTTCGACCGCGGTGAGCGAGTCGAAGCCGATTTCGTTGAACGCGCGGGTCGCGGCGATCCCGGCCGCGTCGGCGTGCCCGAGGACCAGCGCGACCTCGCGGCGCACCAGGTCCAGCAGCAGTTCGTCCCGGTCCGGCGCGGGCAGCCCGGCGAGTGCGCGCCGCAGTTCGCCCGCCTGCTCGGCGGTGGCTGTCTTGGCCTTGGCGCGGCCGGATCCGCCGACCAGCCCGCGGATCAGCGGCGAGATCGGGGCGTCGCTGCCGCGGACGGTCGCGCGGTCGAACTTGAGGCCGAGCAGGACGGCGTGGTCGAGGCCGACCGCGCGGTCGAACATCGCCAAGCCCTCTTCCGGGTCGATCGGCGGGAAACCGCTGCGGCGCATGCGTTCTTCGCCCGCGTCGCCGAGTTCGCCCTTCATGCCACCGGACCACAGGCCCCACGCGACGGACTGCGCGGCGAGGCCTTCGGCGCGACGGCGGGTGGCGAGGCCGTCGAGGAAGGCGTTGGCGGCGGCGTAGTTGCCCTGGCCCGGGTTGCCGAGCACGCCGGCGGCCGAGGAGAACTGGACGAACCAGCGCAGCGGGAGTTCCGCGGTCAGCTCGTGCAGATGCCAGGCGGCGTCGGCCTTGGGGGCGAGGACGCGGTCGAGGCGTTCGGGGGTCAGCGCGTCGATCGGAGCGTCGTCGAGGATACCGGCCGCGTGGACGACGGCGGTGAGCGGATGCTCGCCGGGGATGGCGGCCAGCAGCGTGGCGACGGCTTCGCGGTCCGCGCTGTCGCACGCGGCGATGGTGACTTCGGCGCCGAGCGCCTGCAACTCCTGCGACAGCTCGGAAGCACCGGGCGCGTCGGGGCCGCGACGGCTGGTCAGGAGCAGGTGCCGGACGCCGTACCCGGCGATCAGGTGCTTGGCGAGCATCGCGCCGAGACCGCCGGTGCCGCCGGTGATCAGGACGGTGCCCTCGGGCTCCGGGCCGCGCGGGATGGTGAGCACGACCTTGCCGATGTGCTTGGCCTGGCTGAGCAACCGGAACGCCTCCGGCGCGCGGCGGACGTCCCAGACGCGGCGCGGCAACGGCTTCAGGACACCGCTCGCGAATAGGTCCAGCACTTCGGCCCACATGCGGGAGAACGGCTCGGGGCCCGCTTCGATGAGGTCGTAGGGCCGGTAGTGCACGCCGGGGTGGTCCGCGGCGACCTCTTCGGGGTCACGCAGCCCCGCCTTGCCCATCTCCAGGAACCGGCCGCCGCGCGGCAGCAGCCGCAGGGACGCGTCCACGAAGTCGCCGGTGAGCGCGTCGAGGACGACGTCGACACCGCGTCCTTCGCTGGTGGCGAGGAAATGCTGTTCGAAGTCGAGGGTGCGGGAGTTGGCGATGTGGCCGTCGTCCAGCCCTGCCTCGCGCAGCACGTGCTGCTTCGCGGGACTGGCGGTGCTGTAGACCTCCGCGCCGAGGTGGCGGGCGATCTGGATCGCCGCCATGCCGACGCCGCCGGCGCCCGCGTGGACGAGGACGGACTCCCCCGCCTTCAGCCCGGCGAGTTCCTTGAGCCCGAAGTAGGCGGTGAGGAACACCAGCGGGACGGACGCGGCTTCCTCGTCGGTCCAGCTCTCGGGAATCTTCGCGCACATCGAGCGCTGCGCGGTCGTGATCGAGCCGATGCCGCCGATCGCGACACCCATCACGCGGTCGCCGGGTACGAGATCGTCCACTTCGGCCCCGGTTTCCAGCACGACACCGGCGATCTCGTTGCCGAGCGGGCCGGGCTCGCCCTCGAACATGCCGAGGACGTTGAGCGCGTCGCGGAAGTTGAGACCCGCGGCTCCGACGACGACCCGGATGTGCCCGGGCTTGAGCGGCTCCAAGGCCTGGGGGCAGGGTTCGAGCCGCAGTTCCTCCAGCGTGCCGCGCGCGGCCATGCCGAGACGCCACGCGGGTTCGGCGGGCGGGCTGAGCTCGTCGGCGCCGGGGACGGGCGAAAGGCGCAGGGCGGCGAATCCGCCGTCACGCAGGATCAACTGGGGTTCGCCGGTCGCCAGCGCGGCGGTGAGTTCGGTATCGGACAGGTCGCCGGTCTCGGTGTCGACGAGGACGACCCGGCCCGGGAGTTCGCTCTGCCCGGAGCGGCCGAGGCCCCAGACCGCGGCGGCGGCCGGATCGACCCGGCCGGGACCGATGGCGTCACACGTGACCAGCACGAGTTTCGCGTCGGCGAACCGGTCTTCGATGGAGAACTGCTGCAGGACGGCGAGCACTTCGCGGGTGGCGATGCCAGCGCCCGCCGGGTCGGTGAACACCGGGAGCACGACCACCGGCGGAACGGCGCCGCCGCCGACCCGGCCGTGGTAGGCCCACTCGACCTGCGCAGGCTCGGCCGGGGTGGGCACCGGGGTCCAGTCGAGGCGGAACAGCGAGTCGAGACCGGGGGTCGCCGAGGTGACCGGAGCGAGTTCACGCAGGGTCAGGGAGCCGATGGTGACGACCGGCGCGCCGGTGCCGTCGGCGGCGCGCAGGGTGACCGCACCCGAAGCAGCGGGCGTGAGCTTCAACCGCAGCGCGGACGCGCCGGTGGCGTGCAGGGTGACGTCCTGCCAGAGGAACGGCAGTTTGGCGCCACCCGGTTCCTCGCTCATGAGGCCGATCGCGTGCAGACCGGCGTCCAACAGCGCGGGGTGCAGCCCGAAGCGCTCGACGTCGGCCTTCGCGGTGTCTTCCGGCAGCGCGGTCTCGGCGAAGATCTCCTCGCCGAGCCGCCAAGCGGCCTTGAGTCCCTGGAAGACCGGGCCGTATTCGAGGCCTGCGGAGGCGAACACCGGGTAGACGTCGGCGACGTCCACGGAGACGGCGTCGCGTGGCGGCCACTCGGCCAGGTCGAAGGTCGCGGCCGGGGCCTGCGGTGCCAGGGTGCCCGAACCGTGCAACGTCCAGGCGCCTTCACCGGCGCGGGAGTACACGGCGACGGCGCGACGACCGCTCTCGTCCGGGCCCGCCAGGACGACCTGGACGTCCAGCGGACCGGCCAGGACCATCGGTTCGCGCAGGGTGAGTTCTTCCAGATGCGCGCAGCCGGCTTCGTCACCGGCCCGCAGCGCGAGTTCGACCAGCGCGGTGCCGGGCACGATGACGGTGCCCGCGACGGCGTGGTCGGTAAGCCAGGGGTGCGTGGACGGCGAGATCCGGCCGGTCAGCACGACTCCGGCGCCATCGGCGAGCGGGACGGCCGCGCCCAGCAGCGGGTGGGCGGCGTCGGCCAGGCCGAGCCCGCCGGGGTCGCCCGCGCTGTGGCCGCCGCGCAGCCAGTAGTTCTCACGCTGGAACGGGTACGTCGGTAGATCGATCGTGCGGGCGCCGGTGCCGTCGTGGAACGCCGTCCAGTCGACGTGGGAGCCGCGGACGTGCAGTTCGGCGAGCACGGTCATCGCCGTCCGGGCTTCGGGGCGGTCCTTGCGCAGCACCGGGACGACGAGCGTGCCTTCCGGCGGCAGCGTCCTCGCCGCCATGCCCGCCAGCACCGCGTCCGGGCCGATTTCGACGAACCGGGAAACGCCTTCGCCGCGCAGGAAACCGATGCCGTCGGCGAACCGGACCGGCTGCCGGACGTGGCGCGGCCAGTAGCCGGGCACGGTGACCTCGTCGGGTCCGGCGAGGCGGCCGGTCACGTTGGAGACCACCGGGATCGACGGCGTCCCGTGCGGGATCTCTTCGGCGATGGCGCCGAATTCGGCGAGCATGCCGTCCATCCGCGCGGAGTGGGACGCGTGGGAGATGTTGAGCCGTTTGATCTTCCGGCCGCGTTCGGCGAACTTCGCCGCGAGGGCCCCGGCGGCGGCTTCCTCACCGGAGACGACGACCGAGTCGGGGGCGTTGAGCGCGCCGATGGCGAGGCCGTCGGTCAGTTCGGCCGCGACCTCCTCTTCGGTGGCCTGGATGCCGATCATCGCGCCGCCCGGCGGCTGCGCCTCCATCAGGCGGCCGCGCGCGGTGATCATCCGCGCGGCGCCTGCCAGGTCCCAGACCCCGGCGACGTGGGCCGCGGCGAGTTCACCGGCGGAGTGCCCGACGACGTAGTCCGGCCGGGCGCCCCACGACTCCAGCAGGCGGAACAGCGCGACCTGCAGGGCGAACATCGCGGGCTGGGCGAAGGTCATCCGGTCGAGCAACCGCTGGTCGTCGCCGAAGACGACGTCGGCCAGCGGACGGTCGAGGTGCGCGTCGAGCGCGGCGCACGCCTCGTCGAAAGCGGCGCGGTACGCGGGGAAGGTGTCGTACAGCTCGCGGCCCATGCCGCAGCGCTGGGCGCCCATGCCGGAGAACAGGAACGCGGTGCGCCCGAGCAGCGGCTCACCGGTGACGACGCCGGGAGCGGGTTCGCCCTCGGCGAGCGCGGTCAGCCCGGCCTTGAGGTCTTCCACGCCGGTGCCCACGATCGCGGCACGCGACTCCAGCGCGGTGCGCGTGGAGGCCAGCGACCAGCCGAGATCGAGCGGGTCAACGCTATCCACTGTGGACAGAAGGTCGGCGGCGGCGGCTTTCAGCGCGGCGGGACCGCGAGCCGAAAGCGGCCACGTCTGGACGGCGGGCGGCGTCCGCTCCGGCTCGGCGTCGTCGTCGGAGGGGGCCTGCTCCAGGATGACGTGCGCGTTGGTGCCACTCATGCCGAAGGACGACACCCCGGCACGGCGCGGACGGTCGCCGGTGTCCCACGGCTTCGGTTCGGTGAGCAGTTCGACGGCCCCGGCCGTCCAGTCGACGTGCGGGGAAGGCTCGTCCACGTGCAGGGTGCGGGGCAGCACGCCGCGGCGCATGGCCTCGACCATCTTGATGATCCCGGCGGCACCCGCGGCGGCCTGTGTGTGGCCGATGTTCGACTTGATCGACCCCAGCCACAGCGGGGTTTCCCGCTCGCGGCCGTAGGTGGCCAGCAGCGCCTGCGCCTCGATCGGGTCGCCGAGGGTCGTGCCGGTGCCGTGCGCCTCGACGGCGTCGACGTCGGCGGCGGTGAGCTTCGCGTTCTTCAGCGCGGCACGGATGACACGCTGCTGCGCCGGGCCGTTGGGCGCGGTGAGACCGTTGGACGCGCCGTCCTGGTTGACCGCGGAACCCTTGAGGACGGCGAGGATCCGGTGCCCGTTGCGGCGGGCGTCGGACAGCTTCTCCAGCAGGAGCATGCCCGCGCCCTCGGACCAGCCGGTGCCGTCGGCCGCCGCGGCGAACGCCTTGCAGCGCCCGTTCGGCGCCATGCCGCGCTGCCGCGAGAACTCGACGAACGTCTCCGGCGTGGCCATCACCGTGACGCCGCCCGCCAGCGCGAGCGAGCACTCCCCCGACCGCAGCGCGTGCGCCGCGAGGTGGACCGCGACCAGCGACGACGAGCACGCCGTGTCGATCGTGACCGCCGGACCCTCCAGCCCGAGGGTGTAGGCGAGCCGTCCCGACAGCACGCTGTTGGACGAGCCGGTGCCCAGGAATCCTTCGACCTCTTCGGATCCGCCGTCGAAACCGGAGACGTACTCACTGCGCATGGCACCGGCGAACACCCCGGTGGCACTGCCCTTCAGCGCGGCCGTGTCCAGCCCCGCCCGTTCGAACGTCTCCCAGGTGACCTCCAGCAGCAACCGCTGCTGCGGGTCCATCGCCAGCGCTTCCCGCGGCGAGATGCCGAAGAAGCCCGCGTCGAACTCCCCGGCGTCGTGGAGGAATCCGCCTTGGTCGCTGTAGGTGGTGCCCCGGTGTTCCGGGTCCGGGTGGTACAGCCCGTCGGTGTCCCAGCCCCGGTTCGCCGGGAACCCCGTCATCCCGTCCCCGCCGCCGTCGACGAGATCCCACAGTCCTTCCGGCGAGGTGACCCCGCCCGGGAACCGGCAGGCCATGCCGATCACGGCCAGGGGCTCGGAGCCGCTCTCCTCGGCTTCTCGCAGACGGCGCCGCGTCTCGCGCAGTTCGGCGGTCAGTCGCTTGAGGTAGTCGAGCGTCCGCTCGTCGGTGGTCATGACGGTGGTCCTCCTCGCGGCGGCGGGCCGGGGGTCAGAGTTCGTTGTCCAGCAGGGCGAACATGTCGTCGATGGTGTCCACTTCGAGGTCGGCGTCGCCGCCGGACGGGCGGACGCGGTCCTGCCACAGGGTGATCAGGCTCCGCAGTTTCGCCTCGACCTCGCCGGCGTCGGCCGCTTCGATGTCCACTGTGGACAATTCGGCGGCGAGCTTGTCGATTCCCGAAGCCAGTCCGGTGTCCTCGGCCGCAGCAGGCACGACTTCGGACTGCAGGAACTTGGCGAGGTCGTCCGGAGTCGGGTAGTCGAAGATCAACGTCGCGGGCAGGCGCAGCCCGGTGGCCGCGTCGAGCCCGTTGCGCAGCTCGACCGCGGTCAGCGAGTCGAAGCCCAGTTCGGTGAACGCCCGGCCCGGCTCGATCGAGTCCGCGCCGTCGTGCCCGAGGGCGGCCGCGGCCTGACCGCGCACCACCCCGAGCAGCACCCGCTCGGCGTCCACCTGCGACAGCCCGGCGAGCCGTCGCTTGAGCCCGTCGGCCTGCGCCGCCGCGTCCACCGGTGCGGCACGCCGCACCGAACCGCGGACGAGACCGCGCAACAGCGGCGGCACCGGTCCGGTCATCGACCGGAGCCCGGCGACGTCCAGCTTGACCGGCACCGAGACCGGCTCGGCCAGGCCGGTGGCCACGTCGAACAGGTCGAGGCCCTCGGCCGGGTCGAAACTGCCGACCCCGTCGCGGCCCATCCGGTCCGAGTCCGCGGAGTCGCCCATGCCGTCGGCCCAGAGACCGAAGGCGAGCGACGTCGCGGGAAGGCCGAGGCCGCGGCGGTGGTGCGCCAAGCCGTCGAGGAAGGTGTTCGCCGCGGCGTAGTTCGCCTGCCCCGGCGCGCCGAGCACCCCGGCGGCCGAGGAGAACAGGACGAACAGGGTCAGGTCGTGTCCGCGGGTGAGCTCGTGCAGGTTCCACGCCGCGTCCACCTTGGGCCGCAGCACCTTTTCGAGCCGCTCGGGGGTGAGCGCGGTCAGCAGGCCGTCGTCGAGGACACCGGCCGCGTGCACCACACCGGTCAGGTCCGGCGTGCGGTCGAGGACCGCGGCGAGCGCGGCGCGGTCGGCGGCGTCGCACGCCTCGATCCGCACGGTCGCGCCCAGCTCGGTCAGTTCCGCGGTCAGTTCGGCCGCGCCGGGCGCGTCCGGACCGCGGCGGCTGGTCAGCACCAGATCGGTGATGCCGTGCTTGGTGACCAGGTGCTTGGCCAGGACAGCGCCGAGGCCACCGGTGCCGCCGGTGACGAGCACCGTGCCGCCGATCGGGCGGCGCGGCACCGTCAGCACGACCTTGCCGACGTGCTTGGCCTGGGACAGGAAGCGCAGCGCCTCCGGGGCCTGGCGCAGATCCCAGGCGCGGATCGGCAGCGGGGTGAGCGCGCCCTGGTCGAACAAGGCGATCAACTCCTCCCATATCTGCGCGATCCGGCGATTGCCCGCGTCGATCACGTCGAACGCCTGGTAAGTCACACCGGGATGGTGCCCCGCGGCGCAGCCGTCCGGACGGACGTCGGTCTTCCCCATTTCCACGAACCGTCCACCGCGCGGTAACAGGCGCATCGACGCGTCGATGAAGTCGCCCGTCAGCGCGTTGAGGACGACGTCCACGCCGTTCCCGCCGGTGGTCTCGCGGAACCGCTCCTCGAACTCGAGCGTCCGCGACGACGCGATGTGGTCGTCGGCCAGCCCGGCGGCGCGCAGGACGTCCCATTTGCCCTCGCTCGCGGTGCCGAACACCTCGGCGCCGAGGTGCCGGGCGAGCTGCGTGGCGGCCATGCCGACACCGCCCGCCGCGGCGTGGATCAGCACGGACTCGCCCTGCTTCAGCGCGCCGAGGTCGGTCAGCGCGTAGTAGGCGGTGAGGTAGACCAGCGGTACCGAGGCGGCCTCTTCGTACGTCCAGCCCTCGGGCATCTTCGCCAGCAGGTCCCGGTCGGCGAAGGTGAGCGGGCCGAACCCGCCGTGCACCAGTCCCATCACCCGGTCGCCCGGCACGAGGTCGGTCACTTCGGAGCCGACGTCGGTGACGACACCGGCGGCCTCGTAGCCGATCCGGCCGGCGTCACCCGGGTACATGCCGAGCACGTTGAGCACGTCGCGGAAGTTCGTCCCGGCCGCCCGGGTGGCGATCCGGACCTCGCGCGGCAGCAAGGGTTCGAGCACGTCGGGGTACGGCTCGAACGAGAGCCTGTCGAGGGTGCCCTTGACGACGCTGTCGAGGCGCCAGGCCGGTTCGTGCCACGGCGGCACGAGATCCGGCGACGACGACGCGGTCAGCAGCCGGGCCGCGTGGACGACACCGTCCCGGACGGCCAGCTGCGTTTCGTCACCCAGCACGGCCAGCGCGGTGTCGACGTCGGCCTCGGCCGCGTCGAGCAGCACCAGACGGCCGGGGTTCTCGGACTGGGCACTGCGGACCAGGCCCCAGACCGCGGCCGAAGCCGGGTCGACAGTGTCCGAAGCAGACACGGCGACCGCGTTTTCGGTGCGCACGACGAGGATGGTTTCCTTCTCCTCGGCCAGCCAGTCCTGCAGCTTCGCCAGCGTGCTTCGCAGCAGGGCGTGCGCGGCCGCCGGGGTCTCGCCGGTGCCGGGTACCGCCGAGAGCAGCTCTGTCGCCGGAGCCGGGGACTCGTTCGTGACCTGGGCCCAGCCGAGCCGGAACAGCGAGTCCGAGGTGGACGGAGCCGCCGGTCCGAGGTCGGTGACCTCGCGCAGCAGCAACGATCCCACCGTCAGGACCGGCGCTCCCGCACCGTCGGTGAGCTCCAGCCGCACCGAATCGGTACCGGAGGCGGCGACCCGGACGCGGGCGGCGGTGGCGCCCGCCGCGTGCAGGACGACGTCACGCCAGAGGAACGGCAACCGGGTGGTCTCGGCGTTCCCGGGCAGCAGGCCGATGGCGTGCAGCGCGGCGTCGAGCAGGGCCGGGTGCAGGCCGAACTTCCCGGCGTCCCCGTGCGCGGCGGCGGGCAGTTCGAGATCGGCGCAGACCTCGTCGCCGACCAGCCAGGCGGCGGTGAGGCCCTGGAACACCGGCCCGTACCGCAGGCCCGCGTCGGCGAGCCCCGGGTAGAGGTCCGTGACGTCGAGAGCCTTGGCTCCGGCGGGCGGCCACGTGGCGTCCTTGGCCGCCGGATAGGCGTCCCCGGGGGCGAGCAGGCCGGTCGCGTGTTCGGTCCAGGAGGCCTCGTCGAGCCGGGAATGGATCGACACCGGACGTCGTCCGTCGTCGTCCGGGGCACCGACCACGACCTGCACGGCGAGTCCGCCGGTCTCGGGCAGCACCATCGGCGCGGCCAGCGTCAGTTCGGCCACGCGGGCGCAGCCGAGTTCGTCACCCGCCCGGACGGCGAGTTCGATCAGCGCCGCGCCGGGGACCAGCACGGTGCCGAGCACCGCGTGATCGGCCAGCCACGGCTGCACGGCGCGTGACAGCCTGCCGTAGCCGACCAGGCCGTCCTCGCCCACTGTCGGCACAGTCGCCCCGAGCAGCGGGTGCCCGGCCGCGGCCAGGCCCAGCCCAGCGGCGTCACCGGCGACGGCCGGCGGGTCGAGCCAGAAGCGCTCCCGCTGGAACGCGTAGGTGGGCAGCGGGACGGCGTGGGCGTCCGTGCCGTCGAAGAACGCCGTCCAGTCGACGTCGGTACCCGTCGCAATTAGTCGGCTGAACGCGAGGGCAGCGGTCTGGCGTTCGTCGCGATCCTTGCGCAGCACCGGGACGAACACCGCGTCAGGGGCGCTGTCGAGACCCATCGCGGAGAGCACGCCGTCCGGGCCGAGTTCGGTGAACCGGGTGACGCCCGCAGCGGCGAGTGCGGCGACACCGTCGGCGAACCGCACGGTTTCGCGGACGTGCCGGACCCAGTAACCCGGGTCGGTCAGATCCGCCGATTCGGTCACCGCGGACACGATCGGGATCCGCGGCTCGGCGTAGCTCAGGGACTCCGCGACTTCGGCGAACTCCGCCAGCATCGGCTCCATCAGCGCCGAGTGGAACGCGTGCGAGACGACCAGCGCCTTGGTGCGGCGGCCTTCCTTCACGAACCGGTCGGCGACTTCGCGGACCGGACCGTCCACACCGGACAGAACGATCGCCTGCGGTCCGTTGACCGCCGCCAGGCAGACCTCGTCGGACAGGTACTCGCGCACCTCGTCCTCGGTCGCCTGCACGGCGACCATCGCGCCGCCTTCCGGCAGGGCCTCCATCAAGCGGCCCCGAGCCTCGACGAGCTTCGCCGCGTCCTCCAGGGAGAACACGCCAGCCACGTGGGCGGCGGCGATCTCGCCGATCGAGTGCCCGGCCAGGAAATCGGGCCGGATCCCCCACGACTCCACCAGCCGGAACAAAGCCACTTCCAGGGCGAAGATCGCGGGCTGCGCGGTGCCGGTGCGGTCGATGTCACCGTCGAGCGAGAGCAGCGCGGAAACCTCGTCGTAAGCCGCCGCGAACACCGGGAAGGCGTCGTAGAGGCCCTGTCCCATGCCGAGCCGCTGCGAACCCTGACCGGTGAACAGCAGTGCGAGTTTGCCTTCGGCCGCACGTCCGGTGACGACGTCCGGGGTGTTCCGGCCGCCGGCGAGGGCGGCCAGCCCGGCACGAAGCGCGTCGGCGTCGCCGGTGAGCACCGCCCGCCGCTCGAACGCGGTCCGGGTGGTGGCCAGCGCGTACCCGATGTCGACCGGGTCGGCGAACCCGACCGTGCCGAGCAGCCGTCCGGCCTGGGCCCGCAGCGCGTCCTCGGTGCGGGCGCTCAGCACCCACGGCAGGAGCGACGGCGCCGCCGGGGTCGCGTGCTTCGCGGGCTCCGGGACCTGCTCCAGGATGACGTGCGCGTTGGTGCCGCTGATGCCGAACGCCGAAACCGCCGCTCGCCTGGGCCTGCCCGCCTCGGGCCAAGGACGTGCCTCGGTCAGCAGCCGGACTTCGCCTTCACTCCAGTCGACGTGCGGTGACGGCTCGTCGACGTGCAGGGTCGCGGGCAGGACGCCGTGACGCATCGCCTCGACCATCTTGATGATCCCGGCGAGGCCGGCGGCGGCCTGGGTGTGGCCGATGTTGGACTTCACCGAGCCCAGCCACAACGGTTCCTCGCGGTCCTGGCCGTAGGTGGCCAGCAACGCCTGCGCCTCGATCGGGTCGCCCAGCGCGGTGCCGGTGCCGTGCGCCTCGACGATGTCCACGGTGGACGATTCGACGCCCGCCGCCGCCAGTGCCCGCCGGATCACCCGCTGCTGCGAGGGACCGTTGGGCGCGGTCATGCCGTTGGACGCGCCGTCCTGGTTGACCGCGCTGCCTCGGACCACCGCCAGGACCTGACGTCCGTTGCGGCGCGCGTCGGAAAGCCGTTCCAGGAGCAGGAATCCGGCGCCCTCGGCCCAGGCGGTGCCGTCGGCCGCCGCCGCGAACGGCTTGCAGCGGCCGTCGGCGGCCAGGCCGCGCTGACGGGAGAACTCGATGAACGGGTTGGGGCTGGCCATCACGGTCGCGCCGCCCACCAGCGCCAGGCCGCATTCACCCGAACGCAGTGCTTGCGCCGCCCAGTGCAGGGCGACCAGCGAAGACGAGCACGCCGTGTCGACCGAGACCGCCGGACCTTCGAGCCCGAAGGTGTAGGCGACGCGTCCGGTCAGCACACTGCTCGCGCTACCGGTCCCGAGCAGGCCTTCCATCCCGTCCGGGGTGGCGGCCAGCCGGGAGGCGTAGTCGTCGTACATGACCCCGGCGAACACCCCGGTGGCGCTGCCCTTGAGCGAGACCGGGTCGATCCCGGCGCGCTCGAACGCCTCCTGTGCCGTCTCCAGCAGCAACCGCTGCTGCGGGTCGACGGTGACCGCCTCACGCGGAGAGATGCCGAAGAACTCCGCGTCGAAGTCGGCGGCGTCGTGCAGGAAACCGCCCTCGCGGGCGTAGCTGGTGCCGGGGTGGTCGGGGTCCGGGTGATACAGCCGGTCGAGGTCCCAGCCACGGTCGGACGGGAACGGCGTGATCGCGTCAGTCCCTTCGGCGACCAGGCGCCACAGATCCTCCGGCGAGCTGACGCCACCCGGGAACCGGCAGCTCATCGCGACGATCGCGATCGGCTCGTCCGGTTCGGCGACCCGCACCGGCTCGACGTCCACAGTGGACACGTCACCGGCGATCTCGGTGCGGATGTAGGTCGCCAGCGCCGCCGGGTTCGGGTGGTCGAAGACGAGCGTGGCGGGCAGCCGCAGACCGGTCGCCTCGCCGAGCCGGTTGCGCAGCTCGACGGCGGTGAGCGAGTCGAACCCGAGTTCGGTGAACGCGCGGCCTGCCTCGACCGACGTCGCGGTGCCGTGTCCGAGCACGTCCGCGACGTGACCGCGGACCAGGTCGACCAGATGCGAGAGCTGATCGGCGGGCGAGAGCCGGGTCAGCGTCACGGCCAGCCCGGCGGCGGCCGCGGCGTTGGCCGCGCCCCGTCGCTTCGGCACCCGGACCAGACCGCGCAGCGCGGGAGCGGGCTCGCTGGTGCGGGCCAGCGTGCGCAGCGTCGCCAGGTCGAGCTTGACCGGCACCGGGACCGGCGTCGAAGCGGCCAGTGCGGCGTCGAACAACGCCAGGCCTTCTTCTTCGGTCAGCGCGCCGAATCCGGCACGGGCCAGACGGTCCACATCGGACTGTCCGCCCATGCCGTTGGCCCACAGGCCGTACGCGAGCGAACGGGCGGGCAGACCTTCGGCGTGACGTCGTCGCGCGAGGTCGTCGAGCAGGGCGTTGGCCGCGGCGTAACTGGCCTGCCCCGGGCCGCCGAGGATCCCGGAAACCGAGGACACCAGCACGAACTGGGTCAGCGGCTCGCCGAGGGTGAGTTCGTGGAGCGCGAGCGCCGCCTCGGCCTTGGGCCGCAGCACGGTGTCGATGCGCTCCGGGGTCAGTTCCGTGACGACACCGTCGTCGAGCACACCGGCGGCGTGCACGATCCCGGTGAGGTCGTCGATCCCGCCGAGCAGGGCGGCGAGCGAGTCGCGGTCGGTGACGTCGCAGGCGACGACCTCGGCGCCGAGCTCCTCCGCCAGTTCCGCCGCGCCGGGCGCGTCGAGGCCGCGGCGGCTGGTGAGGACCAGCTTGGTGACGTCCGGCGCGAGGTGCCGGGCGATCGCGGCCCCGACCCCGCCGGTGCCGCCGGTGACGAGAACCGTTCCCTCGCCCCAGATCGCGGCCTCACCGGGCGTCGCGCGGGCCAGTCGCGGGACCTCCGCGACACCGTCGCGGACCCGGACCTGCGGTTCGCCGGTGGCCAGCGCGGTCGTGACGTCCTCCCCTTCGAGGACGACGAACCGGTCCGGGTGTTCCGAGGCGGCGGTGCGGGCGAGACCGCGGACGGCGGCCCCTGCCAGGGTGTCGCCGGTGCGGATCACCAGCCGCGTCCCGCCGTCGGCCAGGAACTCCTGGATCGCGGTCAGGGTCGCCGCCAGCGCGTCGCGCGGCTCGCCGTCCGGCGCGGTGAAGACCTGGACGTCTTCGCTCGCCTCGCCGTCGGCGGGGACCTCGACCCAGGTCAGCTCGTACAGCGAGTCCGTGCCGCGCTGCCTCGGCGCCTCCGCCGCCCGGACCGCGACCGTGCCGATCGTGGCGACCGGCGCGCCCGTGGTGTCGGTGACCAGCAAGGAGAATCCAGAACCGGCGGGGGTGACCCGGACGCGCAGCGCGGTGGCGCCGGTGGCGTGCAGGGTGACGTCGCCGAACAGGAACGGCAGACGGGTGCCCTCGCCCGGGAGCAGCCCCAAGGTGTGCAGGGCCGCGTCGAGCAGCGCCGGATGCAGGCCGAAGCCGTCGACTTCGGTGGCCTCGGGCAGTTCCACCTCGGCGAAGACGGTGTCCCCGTCGCGCCAGGCGGTGGTGAGCCCGCGGAACGGCGGCCCGTAGTCGAGTCCGGCTGCCGCCAGATCGCTGTACAAACCGTCCAGGGAGATCGGCTCGGCGGTAGGCGGCCATTCGGTCAGCCCGGACGGCACGGCGGCGGCCTCGGGGGAGAGCGTGCCGGTGGCGTGCTCGGTCCACTCCCCCTGCGGCGCACGCGAATGCACCGAAACCGGGCGCCGTCCGCTCGGGCCCGCCGCGCCGACGAGCACCTGGATGTCCAGCGCGCCGTGCGAGGGCAGCACCAGCGGCGCGGCCAGGGTCAGTTCCTCCACGCCTCCGCAGCCGGCTTCGTCACCGGCGCGGACGGCGAGTTCGAGCAGTCCGGTGCCGGGGACGAGCACTTCGCCGAACGCGGCGTGCCCGGCCAGCCACGGATGCGTGGCGACCGAAAGCCGTCCGGTCAGGACCCAGCCGTCGCCGTCGGCGAACGGCACCGCGGCGCCCAGCAGCGGATGCCCGGCGGCCTGGAGCCCGGCCGTGGTGACGTCGCCCGCGCCGCTTCCGGCGGCGAGCCAGAACCGGCGGCGGTCGAACACCGACGTCGGCAGGTCGACGACGCGGGCGCCGGTCGGGCGGAACACCGCGGCCCAGTCCACCGGGACACCGCGGGTGTACGCGGCGGCCAGCGTGGTGAGCGCGGTCTCCGCCTCGTCGCGGCCGGCACGCAGGAACGAGGCCGCGAAGGTGTCCGGGCCGTCGTCGGCGAGCGCGGTCAGCACGGCGGCCGGGCCGAGTTCGACGAACTTGGTCACCCCGGCCTCGCGCAGCCACGCCAGCCCGGCGGCGAACCGGACGGTGGCGCGGACGTGCTCGACCCAGTAGCCGGGTTCGGCGACCCGCGCCGACCGCTCGCCGTCCACTGTGGACACGAATGGGGTCGTCGGGGCCGAGAAGCCGAGTTCGGCCACCACGGCGGCGAACTCGTCGAGCATCGGCTCCATCAGGGCCGAGTGGAACGCGTGCGAGACCTCCAGCCGCTTGGTGCGGCGGCCGAGCTTCTCGAACTTCTTGGCCAGCTTGAGCGTCGGTGACGCGGCACCGGAGAACACGACCGAATCCGGGCCGTTGACGGCGGCCAGCGAGACCTTCGGCGTCAGGTGCTCGCGCACCTCGTCCTCGCTCGCCTGGACCGCGACCATCGCGCCGCCCTCGGGCAGCGCCTCCATCAACCGGCCACGAGCCTCGACCAGCTTCGCCGCGTCCTCCAGCGAAAGCACGCCCGCCACGTGAGCGGCCGCGATCTCGCCGATCGAGTGCCCGGCCACGAAATCGGGCGCCATGCCCCAGGATTCGGCGAGCCGGTAGAGCGCGACCTCCAGCGCGAAGATCGCGGGCTGCGCGGTGCCGGTGCGGTTCAGGTCGCCGCCTGCCGGGAGCAGCGCGGTGACCTCGTCGTAGGCCTTGGCGAACGCCGGGAAGGCGGCGTAGAGCCCTTCGCCCATGCCGGGGCGCTGGGATCCCTGACCGGTGAACAGGAACGCGGTCCGCCCGGACAGCACGCGCCCGGCGACGACCGAGGGCGTCGTGGCACCTTCGGCCAGCGAGCCGAGTCCGGCGCGGAGTTCTTCTTCCGTGGCACCAAGCACGACGGCACGCCGTTCGTGCGCGGTCCGGGTCGTGGCGAGCGCCAAGCCGACGTCGACCGGCTCGCCGTCGCGGCCGAGCAGGCGCTCGGCCTGCTCTCGCAGCGTGTCCTCCGCGCGGCCGGAAAGCACCCACGGCACGAGCGCCGGGGTCACGACCTCGCGTGGAGCGGGGGTTTCGGCCGGGGGCTGTTCGAGGATGACGTGCGCGTTGGTGCCGCTGATCCCGAACGACGACACGGCGGACCGCCGCGGGCGTCCGGTCTCCGGCCACTCCCGGCCTTCGGCGAGCAGCTCGACGTCGCCGGCTTCCCAGTCGACGTGCGGGGTCGCCTCGCCCAGGTGCAGCGTCCGCGGCAGGACGCCGTGGCGCATCGCCTGGACCATCTTGATGATCCCGGCGACGCCCGCCGCGGCCTGCGTGTGCCCGAAGTTGGACTTCACCGAGCCGAGGTACAACGGTTCGCCGTCGCGTTCGCGGCCGTAGGTGGCCAGGAGCGCCTGCGCCTCGATCGGGTCGCCCAAGGTCGTACCGGTTCCGTGCGCCTCGACAGCGTCCACAGTGGACGACGGGACCCCGGCCGCGGCGAGTGCCTGGCGGATCACCCGCTGCTGCGAGGGACCGTTGGGGGCGGTGAGGCCGTTGGACGCGCCGTCGGAGTTGACCGCGGAGCCCTTGACGACCGCGAGCACGCGGTGTCCGTTGCGGCGCGCGTCGGAAAGCCGTTCCAGTACCAGCATTCCGGCGCCCTCGGCCCAGCCGGTCCCGTCGGCGTCGGACGAGAAGGACTTGCAGCGGCCGTCGGCGGCGAGGCCGCGCTGACGGGAGAACCCGATGAACGTCTCCGGCGTCGCCATCACCGTGACACCACCGGCCAGCGCCAGCGAGCACTCCCCCGACTTCAGCGCCTGCGTCGCCCAGTGCAGGGCGACCAGCGACGAGGAACACGCCGTGTCGACCGACACCGCGGGTCCCTCCAGGCCGAGGGTGTAGGCGACGCGGCCGGACAGCACGGAACCCGAGGTGCCGGTGCCGAGGAAGCCCTCGACGTCGTCGGGGACGTCGTTGCCGAGCCGGGTGCCGTAGTCGTGGTACATGACCCCGGCGAACACGCCGGTCGGGCTGCCCTTGAGCGCGGCCGGGTCGGTGCCGGACCGCTCCAGCGCCTCCCACGCGACTTCGAGCAGCAAGCGCTGCTGCGGGTCCATCGCGAGCGCCTCACGGGGCGAGATCCCGAAGAACTCCGGGTCGAAGTCGCCCGCGTCGTGCAGGAATCCTCCCTCGCGGGTGTAGGTCTTGCCCGGCCGGTCGGGGTCGGGGTCGTAGATGCCGTCGACGTCCCAGCCACGGTCCTCGGGGAACCGGGTCACGCCGTCGCGGCCACCGGCGACGAGGTCCCACAGCTCTTCCGGGGACGTCACGCCGCCCGGGTAGCGGCAGGCCATGCCGACGATGACGATCGGGTCGCCGTCGGCGCGGGCCGCGGTGAAGACCGGGGTCGCGTCGGCGGGTTCGTCGAGCAGTTCGGCGAGCAGGAATTCGGCCAGCGCCACCGGGGTCGGGTGGTCGAAGGTCAGCGTCGCCGGAAGCCGCAGCCCGGTGACCGTGCTCAGGCGGTTGCGGAACTCGACCGCGGTGAGCGAGTCGAAGCCGAGGTCGCCGAACGCGCGGTCCGCTTCGACGGCGTCGGGGCTGGTGTGGCTGAGGACGTGCGCGGCCTCGGTGCGGACCAGCTCGGTCAGCAGCCGGACGCGCTCACCGGCGGGCACACCCGCCAAGCGCTGCCGCAGGCCCGCGGCTTCTGCTTCCTCCGCCGCGCGACGACGGCGCGGCCGGACCAGGCTCCGCAGCACATGCGGTATCTCTGCTTCGGCGCGTAGCGCGGCGAGGTCCAGCTTGGTCGCGACCGGACGCGGGTCGTCACCGAAGGCCAGGAGGTCGAACAGCTCCAGTCCGGTTTCGACGGGCAGGGCCGCTCCCCCGCGCCCCTCGCCCATGCCGGTTTCCCAGAGACCGTAAGCGATCGACGTGCCGGGAATGCCTTGGGCGCGCCGGAGCGTGGCGAGCCCGTCGAGGTAGCCGTTGGCCGCCGCGTAGTTCGCCTGACCGGGCGCGCCGAGCGCGCCGGCGATCGAAGAGAACGTGACGAACAGCTTCAGATCGGACGTCAGTTCGTGCAGATGCCGCGCGGCTTCGGATTTGGGTCCCGCCACGGCGGCGAGCCGCTCGGGGGTCATCGAGGTGAGGACGCCGTCGTCGAGGACGCCGGCGGCGTGCACCACACCGCTGAGCGGTTCCTCGACGAGAGCGAGCACGGACTCGACCTGGGACCGGTCGGCGACGTCGCACGCGGCGATCGTCACCTCCGCGCCGAGCGTGCGCAGATCCTCCCGCAAGGCTTCGGCGCCGGGAGCGTCGGCTCCCCGGCGTCCGACGAGCAGCAGGTGCCGGACGCCGTGCCGCTCGACGAGCCGCCGCGCGACGTGCGCGCCGAGTCCTCCGGTACCGCCGGTGACCAGCACGGTGCCGTCGAGCGTCCAGTCCGGGTCGGCCGTGGCGCGGGACCGCGTCAGGCGGGGCACACGCGGACCGTCCTCGGTCAGTTTGACCTCGGGCTCACCGGTGGCGGCCGCGATCCGGGCGTCTCCGTCGCCGTGGACCAGGACGAACTTGTCCGGGTACTCGGCCTGCGCGCTGCGCACCAGTCCGGCGATCGCGGCGTGCTCCGGGCGGTCACCGGTGAGGTGGACGACGAGCCGGTCTTCGGCCGCCTGCAACGCTTCGAGCGCGCCTTCGACCGACGCGGCTTCGTGCACGGCGACGTCTTCGGCCTGCCGCGGAACGGCGACGGGGATCCACTCGATGCCGAACAGCGCGTCGGTGGTGGCGCTGGGCAGCGGCCCGTCACCCACCGGACGCAGGCTCAGCGAAGCGACCGAAAGCACCGGCGCGCCCGTGCCGTCGGTGACCTGCAAGGACACGGCGTCCTGACCGGCCGGGGTGAGCTTGGCCCGCAGGGTGCTCGCTCCGGTGGCGTGCAGGGACAATCCCGCCCACGAGAACGGCAGCCGCGCCGGGCCGCCGGTCAGGCCGACGGCGTGCAGGACGGCGTCGAGCAGGGCCGGGTGCAGCCCGAACCCGCGGACGTCGGTGCCCTCGGGCAGCGAGACCTCGGCGAAGACCTCGTCACCGCGGCGCCAAGCCGCGCGCAGACCGCGGAACGGGTCCCCGTAGGTGAGACCGGCCTCGGCGAGCGTGGTGTAGAAGCCTTCCAGGTCGACGGATTCCGCACCGGACGGCGGCCACTCGGTGATCGCGGCGGGTTCTTCGGCGGCCGTGGTCAGCGAGCCGGTGGCGTGCAACGTCCAGTCGCCGTCCTGGGGACGGGAGTGCACCGCCAGGGAACCACTGTCCGAAAGGGACACTCGGAGCTGGACCGGGGCCGAGGTGAGCACCAGCGGCGCCTGCAACGTCAGTTCCTCGACGGTGCCGCAGCCGACCTCGTCGCCCGCCCGCACGGCCAGTTCGGCGAACGCGGTGCCGGGCAGCAGGACGGCGTCGCGGACGCGGTGCCCGGCCAGCCACGGCTGTTCGTCGAGCGACAGGCGTCCGGTGAGCACGAGCCCGCCGCGTTCGGGCAGCGCGACGGCGGCGCCCAGCAGCGGGTGGTCGAGCGCGCCGAGGCCGAGCGCGGTGGCGTCACCGGATCCCGGCGGCGCCAGCAGCCAGAAACGACGGCGCTGGAACGGATAGGTGGGCAGATTCGCCGGCCGCGCGCCGCTGCCGTCGAAGAAGCGGTCCCAGTCGACGGGAGCGCCCGCCGCGTGCACCGCGCCCAGCGCGGTCATCGCGGTCCTGGCCTCGTCCTGGTCCTTGCGCAGCGCGGGCACACCGCCGTCGACGAGCGCACTGAGCACCGCGTCCGGGCCGAGTTCGAGGAACGTCGTGACGCCCTCGGCGGTCAGGGCCGCGAGGCCGTCGGCGAACCGGACGGTTTCGCGCACGTGCCGCACCCAGTAACCCGGGTCGGTCAGATCCGCCGACGCGCTCACGGTGGACACGATCGGGATCCGCGGCGCCGAGAACTCCAGGCTCCGCACGACCGCGGCGAACTCGTCCAGCATCGGCTCCATCAGCGCCGAGTGGAACGCGTGCGACACCACGAGATGCTTGGTGCGACGCCCTTCTCCGGCGAACCGGGCGGCGACCTCGCGGACCGGACCGTCCACACCGGACAGCACGATCGCCTGCGGACCGTTGACCGCCGCCAGGCAGACCGCGTCGGACAGGAACTCGCGCACCTCGTCCTCGGACGCCTGGACCGCGACCATCGCCCCGCCCTCGGGCAGCGCCTCCATCAACCGGCCACGAGCCTCGACCAGCTTCGCCGCGTCCGCAAGCGAAAGCACCCCGGCGACATGCGCCGCAGCGATCTCGCCGATCGAATGCCCCGCCATGAAGTCGGGCGTCACACCCCAGGACTCGAAGAGCCGGAACAGCGCCACTTCGAGGGTGAAGATCGCGGGCTGCGCGGTGCCGGTCCGGTCGATTTCACCATCGAGCGGAAGCAGCGCGGCGATCTCGTCATAGGCCGCCGCGAACACCGGGAAGGTCTCGTAAAGGCCCTGGCCCATGCCGAGGCGCTGAGCGCCCTGGCCGGTGAACAGGAACGCGAGCCTGCCGGTGGCCGCGCGGCCGGACACGACGTTGGCCGCCCGCCCGGTGTCGGCGAACGCGGACAGCCCGGCCCGCAGCACCGACGGATCGGTCCCGACGACGACCGCGCGCCGTTCGTGCGCGGTGCGGGCGGTGGCGAGCGTCCAGGCGACGTCGAGCGGGTCATCCGTCAGGTCGGCGAGCCGCGCGGCCTGTGCCCGCAAGGCTTCCTCGGACCGGCCGGACAGCACCCACGGCAGCATCGCGGGCCGGGTTCCCGGCTCGGGGTTCTCTTGCGCGGGAACGTGTTCGAGCACGACGTGCGCGTTGGTCCCGCTGAACCCGAACGACGACACGCCCGCCCGGCGCGGACGGCCGGTCTCCGGCCAGCTCGCGGACTCGGTGGCGACGCGGATCGCGCCTGCCTCCCAATCGACCTGGGCCGAGGGCGCGTCGACGTGCAGCGTCGCGGGGACGACGCCGTGCCGCATCGCCTCGACCATCTTGATCACTCCGGCGACACCGGCCGCGGCCTGCGTGTGCCCGAAGTTCGACTTCACCGAGCCGAGCAGCAGCGGCTCTTCGCGGTCCTGGCCGTAGGTGGCGAGCAGGGCCTGCGCCTCGATCGGGTCGCCCAGCCTGGTGCCGGTGCCGTGCGCCTCGACGACGTCGACGTCCGAAGTGGACAGTCCCGCATTGGCGAGCGCCTGGAGGATCACGCGCTGCTGCGACGGGCCGTTCGGCGCGGTGAGCCCGCTGGACGCGCCGTCCTGGTTGACGGCGGATCCCTTGAGCAGTGCCAGCACCGGGTGTCCGTTACGGCGCGCGTCGGACAGCTTCTCCAGCAGCACGAACCCGGCGCCCTCACCCCAGGCGACACCGTCGGCGCCGTTGGCGAAGGCCTTGCAGCGGCCGTCGATCGCCATCGCGTTCTGCTTGCTGAAGTCGACGAACGGGTCGGGGTTGGCCATCACGGTGACCCCGCCGGCCAGCGCGAGCGAGCACTCCCCCGACCGCAGCGCCTGGCTCGCGAGGTGCATCGCGACCAGCGAAGACGAGCACGCCGTGTCCACCGAGACGGCCGGTCCCTCGAAACCGAAGGTGTAGGAGACGCGGCCGGACATCATCGCGCCGGACGTGCCGGTGCCGAGGAAGCCTTCGACCTCCTCCGGGATCTTCGTCAGCCTGGAGGCGTATTCGTGGTAGATCGCGCCGGTGAAGACGCCGGTGTCGCTGCCGCGCAGGGTGCCCGGCGGGATGCCCGCGCGTTCGAACGCCTCCCACGCGATCTCCAGGAGCAACCGCTGCTGCGGGTCCATGGCGAGTGCCTCGCGGGGCGAGATCCCGAAGAACTCCGGATCGAAGTCGCCCGCGTCGGGCAGGAAGCCGCCGGTGCGGGTGTTCGACACGCCCTGTTTGCCCGGGGTCGGGTCGAACAGCGCGGCCAGATCCCAGCCGCGGTCGGTGGGGAATTCGGTGAGGCCTTCGCGGCCTTCGGAAACCAGACGCCACAGGTCTTCCGGCGTGTTCACCTCGCCGGGGAACCGGCAGCTGGTGGCGACGATCGCGATCGGCTCGTCGTCGTTGACGACACGGGCGCGGGTGCGCGGTCCGGCGGTGAGGTCGCCGAGGAGTTCCGAACGCACGTAGCCGGCGAGCGCGACCGGGGTCGGGTGGTCGAAGATCACCGTCGACGGCAGCCGCAGCCCGGTCACGGAACCGAGGCGGTTGCGCAGTTCGACCGCGGTCAGCGAGTCGAAACCGGAGTCCATGAACCCGCGGCCGGGTTCGACGGTGGCGGCGTTGACGTGTCCGAGCACCAGGGCGACCTGGGTGCGGACGAGGTCGAGCAGTTCGCGGTCCTGGTCGGCCTCGGTCAGCCCGGCGAGCCGCCTGGCGAGTGAGGAGTCGCTGCCGGATTTCGCGGTCCGGCGGCCGGGTTTGACCAGTGCGCCGAGCAGCGGCGGGAGCGGTCCGGACGCGGCGAGCACCGGCAGATCGAGCTGGACCGGGATCGCCAGCGGCGCACCGGCGGCGATGGCCGCGTCGAACAGCGCGAGGCCGTCCTCGACGGCGAGCGCGGGCGTGCCTCCGGCGCGCAGCCGCGCCAGATGCGCCTCGCCGAGTGTCTCCGCCATGCCCGCGGCCCACGGGCCCCAGGCCAGCGACTGCCCGGCGAGGCCGAGGGAACGGCGGTGGGCGGCGAGACCGTCGAGGTAGCCGTTGGCCGCCGCGTAGTTGCCCTGTCCCGGTGCGCCGAGCACGCCGGCGGCCGAGGAGAAGGTGACGAACAGTTCCGGGTCGCCGGACAGTTCGTGCAGATGCCTTGCGGCGTCGGCCTTCGGGCCGAGCACGAAGTCGAGCCGCTCCTGGGTGAGCGCGTCGATGGTGCCGTCGTCCAGGACACCGGCGGCGTGCACGACACCGGTCAGGTCGACGCCGTCCAGCAGCGCGGCGACGGCATCGCGGTCGGCGACGTCGCACGCGACGACCTTGACCTCGGCGTCCAGTTCCTCGACCAGTTCCCGTGCGCCCGGCGCGTCCAGGCCGCGACGGCTGGTGAGCAGGAGTTTCCGGACGCCGTGCGTGCTCACCAGATGGCGGGCGATCAGGGCGCCGAGGCCGCCCGTGCCGCCGGTGATCAGCACCGTCCGTTCGGGGTCGAGCGCCCTCGGCATGGTGAGCGCGACCTTGCCGATGTGCTTGGCCTGGCTGAGGAACCGGAACGCTTCCCGGGCCTCGCGGACGTCCCAGGTCCGGGTCGGCAGCGGGGCGAGCGCGCCGGAATCGAACAGGGCGGTCAGCGCGTCCCACATCTGCGCGGTCCGCTCACCGCCGGCGTCGATCAGGTCGAACGCCTGGTAGTGGACGTCTTCGGGCTCGCGGATGTCGGTCTTGCCCATTTCCAGGAAGCGGCCGCCCGGCGCCATCGTGCGGATCGAGGCGTCGACGAAGTCCCCGGCGAGGGCGTTCAGGACGACGTCGATGCCGCCGAACCGCTCCTCGAACTCCAGCGTGCGGCTGGAAGCGATGTGCGCGTCGTCGAGTCCGGCGTCGCGCAGCACGTACTGCTTGCTTTCGCTGGCGGTGCCGTAGACCTCGGCGCCGAGGTGGCGCGCGAGCTGCGTCGCGGCCATGCCGACGCCACCGGCGGCGGCGTGGATCAGGATCGACTCGCCCGCTTTGAGCCCGGCCAGGTCGACCAGCGCGTAGTAGGCGGTGAGGAACACCAGCGGTGTCGACGCGGCCTGCTCGTAGGTCCAGTCCGCGGGTTTGCGGGTGATCATCGGCCGTTCGGCGACCGCGACCGGACCGGCGCCGCCGGAGACGAGACCCATCACCTGGTCGCCGGGCCGCAGGTCGGTGACGTCGGCGCCGACCTCGAGGACGGTTCCGGCGAACTCGCTGCCGAGCAGTCCGGCCTCGCCGGGGTACATGCCGAGCGCGTTGAGGACGTCGCGGAAGTTGAGCCCGGCGGCGCGGACGGAGACCCGGACGCCCTGCGGGCCGAGCGGCTCGTCGGGCAGCGGTTCCAGGGTCAGGTGGTCGAAGGTGCCCTTGCCGGACAGGCCGAGCCGCCAGTTCCCGGACGGCGGCAGGAGCCTGCCGGTGGATTCGGGCGTGACCAGACGCGGGACGCGGAGTTCCCCGTCGCGGACGGCGATCTGCGGCTCACCGGCGGCCAAGGCGACTTCGGTGAGTTCGTCGGCGTCGACCAGCAGGAACCGGTCCGGATGCTCGGACTGCGCGCTGCGCACGAGTCCCCACACCGCGGCGGCGACCGGGTCCACATCGGACTGTCCAGTGTGGACAAGCAGTTTCGACGAGGCGAAGCGGTCTTCGGCGAGGAAGGTCCGGAGGACGTCCAGCGTGGCGCCCGTGACGGCGTGGACGTCGTCCCCTTCGGCGCGGTAGACGACGATCTCGGGGGCGTCGCCGGTGACGTCGGCGAACCGCGCCCAGGTCGGCGCTTCGGTCTCGGGCGTGGCGATCGGGCGCCACTCCAGCTCGTACAGCCCCTCACGGGTGGCCGCCGGACGCAGCGCTCCGGCCGAAACGGGACGGACGACCAGGGAACCGACGGTGGCGACCGGCGCGCCGGTCCCGTCGGCCACGCGCAGCGTCACCGCGTCGGTGCCGGCCGGGGTCAGCCGGACACGCAGCTCGGCCGCGCCGGAGGCGTGCAGGGCGACGTCGCTCCACGCGAACGGCAGACGCGCGGGACCGTCGCCCTCCGCGAGCGCGTGCAACGCCGCGTCGAGCAGCGCCGGGTGCAGGCCGAAGCGACCGGCCTGGTCGCGGGCGGCGTCGGGCAGCGAGACCTCGGCGTAGGTGTGCTCGCCGTCGCGCCACAAAGCGCGCAAGTCCTGGAAGATCTCGCCGTACTCCAGTCCGGCCGAGGCCAGCTCGGAGTAGTGGCCTTCGAGCGACACGGCTTCGGCGCCGGGCGGCGGCCATTCGGCCAGCTCCCAGTCCGGCGTGGCGGCGGCCGGGGCGAGCGCGCCGGTGGCGTGCAGCGTCCACTCCCCCGCACCGTGCGGGCGCGAGTGCACGGTGAGCGGGCGGTGGCCGGGCTCCTCCGGCGTCCCCGCCCACAGCTGGACCTGGACCGCGCCGCTTTCCGGGAGCACCAGCGGCGTCTGCAGGGTCAGCTCTTCCAGCGCCGCCAGGCCGGTCTCGTCGGCCGCGCGCACGGCGAGTTCGACCAGCGCGGTGCCGGGCACGACGACCTGGCCGTGCACCATGTGGTCCGCCAGCCACGGATGGGTGCGGAGGGAAAGGCTGCCGGTGAACAGGAAGCCGCCCGCGTCGGCGACCGAGACGGCGGCGCCGAGCAGCGGGTGGTCGAGCGAGCCGAGGCCGAGACCGGCCGCGTCACCGGCGGCGTGGGTCGCGGGGAGCCAGTAGAACTCGCGCTGGAACGGGTACGTGGGCAGCTCGACCGGACGCGCGCCGTCGAACGCGGCGGCCCAGCCGACCTTCCCGCCGTGGACGTGCACGGCGGCCAGCGCGGCGACGAACGTCTCGGGTTCGGGACGGTCGCGGCGCAGCACCGGAACGAACAGGCCCTCGGCACTGTCCTGACCGGCGGCGGAGAGGATGCCGTCCGGGCCCAGTTCGAGGAAGCGGGTGACGCCCGCTTCGGCCAAGGCCTTGACACCGTCCGCGAAGCGCACGGCTTCGCGCACGTGCCGGACCCAGTAGGCGGGGTCGAGGATTTCGGCGGTCTCGGCGATACGGCCGGTGACGCCCGCGATCAGCGCGATCTTCGGTGTCTTGTAGGTGACGCGGCGCGCGACGGTCGCGAAGTCGTCGAGCATGCCGTCCATCAGCGCCGAGTGGAACGCGTGGGAGACGGCGAGGTTCTTGGTCCGGCGGCCCTGCTCGGCGAACGCAGCCGCGACGGCTCGCACGGCGTCCTCGGTGCCGGAGACGACGATGGCGCGCGGGCCGTTGACGGTGGCGATGTCCGCGCCCGCGACCAGAGCGGCACGGACCTCGTCCTCGGCCGCCTCGATCGCGCACATCGCGCCACCGCGCGGCAACGCGCTCATCAGACGGCCGCGCGCGGCGATCAGCTCGGCCGCGTCTTCCAGCGACCAGACACCGGCCACGTGCGCCGCGGCGAAGTCGCCGACGGAATGCCCGATCAGGAAGTCCGGGACGACGCCCCAGGATTCGACCAGCCGGTAGAGCGAGACCTCCAGCGCGAACAGCGCGGGCTGGGCGTTCGCGGTGTCGTTCAAGGCGTCCGCGTCGTCACCGAAGACGATCTCGCGGACACCCGGCAGCAGCTCGCAGACCTGGTCGAACGCGGCGGCGAACGCCGGGTACGCCTCGTACAGCTCACGGCCCATGCCGAGGCGCTGCGATCCCTGGCCGGTGAAGCAAACCGCGAGGCTGCCGTCGGCCGCTTCGCCGACGTCGTGATTTCCTTCGGCGACCGCCGTCAGCCCGGCGCGCAGCGTGGCCTCGTCGCGGCCGGTGACGACGGCGCGGTGCTCGAACGTGGACCGGGTCGCGGCCAGCGACCAGCCGATGTCGGCGGGATCGCCCTCGACGTCCAGCAGCGCACGGGCCTGGGCACGCAACGCGGCCGGAGTGCGGCCGGACAGCGCCCAAGGGATCACCGGCGGTGTCACTGTATCCACTGTGGACTCTTCGGTCGCGGGCGCCTGCTCCAGCAGCACGTGGGAGTTGGTGCCGCTGATGCCGAACGACGAGACGCCCGCCCGGCGGGTCTCCCCTTCCGGCCACGGGCGCGCGGACGACAGGAGCTCGATCGAGCCCGGCGACCAGTCGACCTGCGGACTCGGGGCGTCGATGTGCAGGCTCGCGGGCAGGATCCCATTGCGCAGGGCCAGGACCATCTTGATGATCCCGGCGACACCCGCGGCTGCCTGCGTGTGGCCGATGTTCGTCTTCACCGAGCCGAGCAGCAGCGGACCGCGCTCGCCGCGGTCGCGGCCGTACGTGGCCTGGAGTGCCTGGACCTCGATCGGGTCACCGAGCGTGGTTCCCGTGCCATGCGCCTCGACGACGTCGACATCCTTTGTGGACAGTCGCGCGTCGGCCAGCGCCTGGCGGATGACGCGCTGCTGCGAGGGACCGTTGGGCGCGGTGAGACCGTTGGACGCGCCGTCCTGGTTGACCGCGGAGCCACGGACGACGGCCAGGACAGGGTGTCCGTTGCGCTCGGCGTCGGAAAGGCGCTCCAGCACGATCATGCCGGCGCCCTCGCCCCACGCGGTGCCGTCGGCCCCGGCGGCGAACGCCTTGACCAGGCCGTCGCGCGCGAGACCACGCTGGCGGGAGAACTCGATGAACGCGTCCGGGCTCGCCATCACGGTGGCACCACCGGAAAGCGCGAGGTCGCACTCCCCCGCGCGCAAGGCGCGGACGGCGAGGTGGAGCGTGACCAGCGACGCCGAACACGCCGTGTCGACGGTGACCGACGGGCCTTCCAGCCCGAGGACGTAGGAGATCCGTCCGGAAAGGACACTGCCGGAGATGCCGGTGCCGAGGTAACCCTCGACGCCTTCGACGCCCTTGGGCAGGTCGCGTCCGTAGTCCTGGCCGTTGGTGCCGACGAAGACCCCGGCGCGGCTGCCGGACAGCGACGCCGGGTCGATCCCGCCGCGCTCCAGCGCCTCCCACGACGTCTCCAGCAGGAGCCGCTGCTGCGGGTCCATCGAGACGGCCTCGCGCGGCGAGATACCGAAGAACTCGGGGTCGAATTCCCCGGCGCCGTCGACGAAACCTCCTCGGTCGACGTAGCTCGTGCCCAGGTGGTCCGGGTCCGGGTCGACGAGCGCGCCGACGTCCCAGCCGCGGTCTTCGGGGAACCCGGTGATCCCGTGTTCCCCGGCGGTCAGCAGTTCCCAGAACCGCTCCGGCGTGCGGACGCCGCCCGGGAACCGGCAGCCCATGCCGACGATCGCGATCGGTTCGGCGGCGCGGTCCTCCAGCGCGGCCAGCCTGCCGCGCGTGCGCTGCAGTTCGCCGGTGACTCGCGTCAGGTAGTCGCGAAGCTTGTCGTTCTCACCCACGGTGTCCCCACTCATCGGTCGAGGTCGCGTGCACCCGGCTCAAGCGCCGAGTTGCTGGTCAATGAAGGCGAAGAGTTCGTCGTCCGAAGACGGCGTGAAGCCGGGCCCGTCGAGGCTCTCGGCGAGTTTCCGCAGCCGCGCACCCGCCTTGGCGTGCTCGTCGCTGCCCGGGTCGAGACGGCCGAGCGCGGCTTCCAGCCCGTCGAGCAGGCCTTCCACGTCGGCGTCCTCGGTGGTTCCCGCGAGTTCCTGCCAGAGGTAGGCGGCGAGGGCCTGCGGGGTCGGATGGTCGAAGACGAGCGTCGCGGGCACGGCGAGGCCGGTCGCGGCGTCGAGACGGTTGCGCAGTTCGACCGCGGTCAGCGAGTCGAAGCCGAGCTCGGTGAACGCGCGGTCCGGCCCGATGGCCGAGGTGTCCGGATGACCGAGCACGCGGGCGACGGTCTCGCGGGCGACCTTCAGCAGCAGCCGCCGCTGCTCGGGCTCGATCAGCCCGGCCAGCCGCGACCGGAGATCCACCACGGGGGCTTCGGCGGCCGCGGTCTCCGGTCGCGGCAGCTCGGCGAGCATCGGCGCGGCACGGAAGTCCTCGAAGAACGACGGCCAGTCGAAATCGGCGACGGTGACGCAGGTGTCGTCCGCGGCGATCGCCCGGACGAACTCCTCCGCCGCCGCTTCGGGGGTCATCGGGCGCAAACCCTTGCGGCGGACGGCGTCGTCGACGGCTTCGGCCATCCCGCCCTCGGCCCACGGACCCCAAGCGATCGACACCGCCTTGATCCCTTCGGCCCGCCACCGGGTCGCGAGCGCGTCGAGTTCCGCGTTCGCGGCGGCGTAGGCGGCCTGACCGCCGTTTCCGAGCACCCCGGCGACGGAGGAGAACAGCACCAGCGCGTCGAGGTCCTTCGTGAGCTCCCGCAGATGCCGCGCGGCGGTCACCTTCGGCCGGGCGACGGCTTCGAACCGCTCCGGGGTGACGTCGTCGAGCAGCGCGTCGTCGAGGACGCCGGCGGTGTGCACGACCACTTTGAGGTCGCCGAGGCCGGTGACCACTGTGGACACTGCGTCGCGGTCGGCGGCGTCGCAGGCGTGGATGCTGACGCGGGCGCCGAGGCCTTCCAGTTTCCGGCGAAGCTCCGCCGCTCCGGGCGCGTCCTCACCGCGCCGCGAAAGGAGCACCACGTGTTCGGTTCCGGCACGGATCAGCCGTTCGGCCACCAGCGCGCCCAGCGCTCCGGTGCCGCCGGTGATCAGCGCGGTGCCGGAGGTGGTCCAGGCCGTGGTGGGCGCGGGGGCGGCGGGGACGAACCGGCGGGCGAAGATCCCGTCCTCGCGGATCGCGACCTCGTCCTCCGGGCCGCCGAGCACGTCCCTGAGGCGGTCGGCCGCGTCCGGGTTCTCGGGCAGGGTCACGCAGCCACCCCAGCGACGGGGCTGCTCGATCGCCGCGACCCGCGCGACCGCGGCGACACCGGGATCACTGGTGGCGCACCAGATCTTCGCCGGGGAGTCCCGAAGGAGGGCGGCGAGCGCGGCCCCGTCGGCAGGGAAGGCGAGAACCGGCCCGTTCTCCGGGACCTCCGTCACCAAGGGCGCGTCGAGCGCCTTCGCGGCGGCTTCGGCCCACGCGTGGTTCTCGGGGGCGTAGACGGTCCAGGTTTCCAGGGACGCGATGGGCTCGATCGGACGCCACACGATCTCGTACCGCCGGGCCGGAGGCGTGCTCCGATCGGCGGCGGCGAGCCAGAAGCGGTCACGCCGGAAGGGATACGTCGGCAAGTCGACATGGGCACCCCCGTCGAGCATCCCGGCCCAGTCGAGCCGGACCCCGGCGGTGAAGAGCCTCGCCCGTGCCAGGTCGGCGGCGGCCGCCTCGTCACGATCTTTCCTTTGTGTGGCGATGAAAGTGCCGTCGGCGACACAGTCCGCGCCGAGGGCGGTCAGGGAGGCGTCGGGCCCGATCTCGACGAAGCGCCGGACGCCGCGCGCGTGCAGGGCCGCGACACCGTCGGCGAACCGGACGGGCTCGCGTACCTGCCGCACCCAGTACTCCGGGTCGCGCACGTCACCGGCGATGATCGGGATCCGCGGTTCGGCGTACGTCACGCTCGCGGCGACCTCGCGGAAGTCGTCGAGCATCCCGTCCATCATCGCGGAGTGGAAGGCGTGGCTGACCGAAAGCCGTTTGGTGCGACGGTCCGGGAACCCTTCGATGACCGCGGTGACGGCGGCTTCCTCACCGGAGAGCACGACCGAGGAGGGCCCGTTGATCGCGGCGATGCTCACGCCGTCGGGCAGGTCCAGTTCCGCTTCGGTGGCCTGCAGCGCGACCATCACGCCGCCCGAGGGCTGCGCCTGCATCAACCGGCCGCGCGCGGCGACCAGGCGGGCGGCGTCGTCGAGCGACCACACCCCGGCGATGTACGCCGCGGCGAGTTCGCCGATGGAGTGCCCGAGCAGGTAGTCCGGTTCGACGCCCCAGGACCGCACCAGCTCGGCCATCGCGACCTCGAAGGCGAACAGCGCGGGCTGGGCGGCATCGGTCCGGTCGATCCTCGTCTGGTCCTCGCAGGCGAGGACTTCGGCGAGCTTGAAGCCGGTGTGCGCGTCGAGCCGCTCCGCGACACGGTCGAAGGTCTCCCCGAAGACAGGGAACGCGGCGGCGAGCCCGGCACCCATCGCGAGCCGCTGCGCTCCTTGCCCGGTGCAGAGGAAGGCGAGTTTGCCGCTGCCCGCGCGGCCGGTGACGACGCCGGGCGCGGCCTCTCCGCGAGCCAGGGCACCGAGTCCGGCGAGGAGTTCTTCTTCGTCGGCGCCGGTGACGACAGCGCGGTACGGCAGCGGCGCGCGGCCGGTGGCGAGCGACCAGGCGACGTCGGTGGCGTCGCCGCCGGTCTGGAGCAGCCGGTCGGCCAGCTCGGGCAGGGCGGCTTCGCCGCGGGCCGAGAGCACCCACGGGACCCGGGTCGCCTTGCCGCTCTTGGTCTCGGGCGCCTGTTCGGGGGCTTGCCGGAGGATGACGTGCGAGTTGGTGCCGCTGATCCCGAACGACGACACCGCCGCCGCGCGCGGGCGGCCGGTCTCGGGCCAGGGCCGGTGCTCGGTGAGAAGTTCGACCGCGCCGGAATCCCAGGCGACGTGCGGGGACGGCTCGTCGGCGTGCAGCGTGCGCGGCAGCTCACCGCGGCGCAGCGCCTCGACCATCTTGATGATCCCCGCGACCCCGGCCGCGGCCTGCGTGTGCCCGATGTTGGACTTGATCGAGCCGAGCCACAGCGGGTTCTCGCGCTCGCGGCCGTAGGTGGCCAGCAAGGTGTCGGCCTCGATCGGATCGCCGAGTTTCGTGCCCGTGCCGTGCGCCTCGACGACGTCGATATCCGAAGTGGACAGTCCCGCGCTCTTCAGGGCGGTGCGGATCACGCGTTGCTGCGACGGCCCGTTCGGTGCGGTGAGCCCGTTCGACGCGCCGTCGGAGTTGACCGCGGAACCCTGGACGACGGCCAGTACGCGGTGTCCGTTGCGGACGGCGTCGGACAGCTTCTCCAGCAGCAGGACGCCGGCGCCCTCACCCCAGCCGGTGCCGTCGGCGCCCGCGCCGAACGACTTGCAGCGCCCGTCCGGGGCGAGCCCGCGCTGGCGGGAGAACTCGATGAAGGTGTCCGGGATGGCCATCACGGTCGCGCCACCGGCGAGGGCGAGCGAGCACTCCCCCGCCCGCAACGCCTGCGCGGCCAGGTGCACGGCCACCAGCGACGACGAGCAGGCGGTGTCGACCGACACGGCCGGCCCCTCGAAGCCGAAGGTGTAGGCGACTCGGCCGGAAAGCACGCTGCCCGCCGTGCCGGTGCCGAGGAAGCCCTCGACGCCTTCGGGCAGCTCGGTGACGCCTGAACCGTAGTCGTGGTACATGATCCCGGCGAACACGCCGGTCGCGCTGCCCTTCAACGCCGAGGCGTCGAGTCCGGCGCGCTCGATCGCCTCCCAGCTGACCTGCAGCAGGAGCCGCTGCTGCGGGTCCATCGCGAGCGCTTCACGCGGCGAGATCCCGAAGAACTCGGGGTCGAATTCGGCGGCCTCGTGGAGGAATCCGCCTTCACGCGCGTAGGACGTGCCGGGGTGGTCGGGGTCGGGATGGAACAGCTCGGCGAGGTTCCAGCCGCGGTCTTCGGGGAACTCCGAGACCGCGTCGCGACCGGCGGCGACCAGATCCCACAACGCCTCGGGCGAGTCGGCCCCGCCCGGGTAACGGCATCCCATGCCGATGATCGCGACCGGCTCTTTCGCCGCTTCGGCGAGCTCGCGGTTGCGCGCGGCCAGCCTGCTGTTCTCCTTGACCGATTCCCGCAGCGCGGTCACCAGCTCTTCGGGTGTCGCCATCAGATTCTCCGGACCGGACGAGACGGACGCAGCTCGGGCATGGCCTCATCCTGGGCGCGGGCGCCGCTCGCCCCGGGCGCTGTTCGCCACCCCGGCCCCATTCCCCGGTAACCGGGGGCCCACCTGCTTCCGCGACGGCGATCGGTCCGGGCGGTCGTGCGGCAGGTCAGGGCCAGGGTGTCTTAGGTACCTACTAACCAGGCGGTCCCGCGTGACCTCAGGGGCGCTGCGCGCGATCCGGTGGACGACGCATGGACTCACCGCACGACACACGTGTCGCGCATCCCCTCACTCGTGTCGTCCACCGGATCACACGCACCGTCCAACCAAACACGCGAAACCTGGGTGTGGGCATGCCGAGGGGCCCGTCGCCGGTGGTGGTGGCGGGCTTCCTCGGGGTTCAGTGGTGGTTGCGGCGGGGTTGTTGTAGCGGGTCGAGGTACTGCGGCGGAATGAACTCGGGCCGTCCGTCGGCGGCGAGGCGGACCTGCCAGCCGGATTGCCCGTGGATGACCATGTGGTGGTAGCGGCACAGCAGACACAGATTGCCGAGGTCGGTGTCGCCGAGGTGGCCCCACGGGAGAATGTGGTGGGCTTCGCAGTGCTTGGGCTTGCGGTGACACCCGGGGAAGGCGCAGCCGTGGTCGCGGAGGTTCAAAGCTCGGCGTTGTGCGGGGGTGACGGTGCGGGCGGCGCGCCCGATGTCGAGCGGTTCGCTTTCCGACCCGAGGACGGCGGGGATGAGTTTGGCGTCGCAGGCCAGCATGCGGGCGTGGCGTGCGGTGATCTGGGTGACCTCGTCCACGCAGGCGGACCCCAGTCCTGAAGTGAGGGTCTCCAGCGGAATGGTGACGACGATGGTGGTGCGGTCCCCGGACAGGGTGGGGGCTTTGTCGTTGGTCATCGCGTAGTGGATGGCGTCGAAGAGTGCGTCCCCGCGGCGTTCGCCGGGGGTACGGGGGTTGCGGTTGCCGCCCTCGTCGACGGGTCTTCGTTGTCCCCAGGTCTCGAACAGGGCGTTCGCGCGGGCCCCGAATTCCGGGTCCAGCAGGCCGTTGAGTCTCCACCAGCCGTCGTCACGTTTCCGCAGATACACCTCACGCGACGGTGACTTGAGGTCCTCGTCTTTCGGCTCGTTCCCGTCCGGGTCGAGGTGGGCCAGCAGTTCCGCGCCGATCTTCCCGATCTCTTGTGGACCGGCACTACGGGCCAGATTCACCAGGATCTGCTCCGCCCCCGACCGGTCTTCCTCCGACACCTCGTCGGGGATTTTCTTCAGGACCGCCAAAATAGGATCCAGCTGCTGATGCCCGAGGTCTCCTTCGGCCGCGGCGGCCCCGGCGATGGGGGCGACAGCCGGGGCGGGGGTGCCGTCCAGATTCCGGCCCTCGTTCACCGCCACCGCACGAGCCACGGTGGCGCTTGCTTCCTTCGGGCTGATTCGGGCGGTTTCGGCGAACCAGCCCGCCGTCGAGCCATGCCCGAACAGCTCCATCGGGCCCCGGCCTTCGATCTCCACCAGGAACTGCCCGACCTCCGCCAACGCCTGCCGTGCCACCGACAACCGCTCGACCACACCGTGCGCGAGTTCCCGCGCACCGGCACGCCACAGCTCCCGTGGCGGTTCGAGGATTCGCTGGCTGGACACCCCACAAGAATACCAAGAATCGAACACGTGTGCGAATGTGAGACAGTTTCCTGAAAGCGGATTGAAGATATTTCGCTTTGTGCCGGAGAGTCGTATCTGCCACCTGTGAATCACAAGCTCGGACCGTGCCGGACGGTTTACTGGTGCACCGGTCCGGAAAGACTGAAGGGCGCTTTCCCCGCATGGCATGCGGGGAAAGCGCCCTTCACGGCGTCCGATGCGGGGAAAGTCCCCTTCAGCCCTTGGAGGTCGACATCGCCCGGCTGATCAGGTCCCCCACGTCCAGATCGTCGATGGACTCGACAGCAGGCTCCACGGACGACGCGGACGACGCGGACGACGCGGACGACACAGACGAAGGCACCTCCTCGGCCAGCTTCACCAGGGCGTCCAGCACCCCGAGCTCCCGGAACCGGTCGAGCGACGCGCCGGCCAGCGCCCGCCGCAGCCGCGCCTCGTCCGGCACCACCACTTCGGGGAACAGCAGCGTGCCGAGGTGCGCCGCGAGCGCCGACGGGGTCGGGTGGTCGAACACCACCGTCGCCCCCAGCTGCCGCCCGGCCGCCGCCGCGAGCCGGTTGCGCAGGTCGACCGAAGTCAGCGAGTCGAACCCGAGATCGGTGAACGCGTGCTCCGGGTCCACCTCGCCCGCCGTCGCGAAGCCGAGCACCTGCGCGGTGTGCGTCAGGACCAGGTCTTCCAGCCCCTCACGCGTAAGCGCGACGGAGTCTGCGGAAGCGACCGGAGAAGCCGCCCGTCGCACGGGCAGCCGGACGAGTCCGGTGAGCAGCGCGGGCAGCACACCCGCCCGGGCCTGGTCCCGCAGCCCGGCCAGGTCGAGCTTGACCGGCACCGCCACCGGGCCGGGCGCGACGTCGAACAGCGTCGCACCCTCCTCCGGACTCAGGGCGCCGAAGCCGTCGCGCCGCATCCTGTCGATCAGCGCCTGGTCGAGGACACCGCCCATCCCCTCGGCCGCCCACATCCCGTAGGCGAGCGACCGCGCGGGCAGGCCGTCGGCGTGCCGTCGTTCGGCCAGCGCGTCGAGGTAGGCGTTGGCCGCGGCGTAGTTGCCCTGCCCCGGCCCGCCGAGCACGCCGGACACCGACGAGATCAGCACGAACTCGGTCAGCGGCCGGTCGAGGGTCAGTTCGTGCAGGTGACGGGCGCCGTCGGCCTTCGGGCCGAGCACCCGGTCCAGGCGTTCCGGCGTCAGCGTGGTGACGACACCGTCGTCCAGCACACCCGCCGCGTGCACGACGCCCGACAGGTCGGGGATGCCGTCGAGCAGGGCGGCCACCGCATCACGATCGGCGACGTCGCACGCTTCGACACGCACCTCCGCACCCAGCTCGCCAAGCCGCGCGGCCAGCACGCCGGCGCCGGGGGCGGCGAGGCCGCGACGGCTAGTGAGGACCAGGTGTTCGACACCGTGTTCGGTGACGAGCCGTTCGGCCAATTGTGCCCCGATCCCACCGGTCCCGCCGGTGATCAGCACCGTGCCCGCGGACTCCCAGTCCGGCTTCGGCCCGGGCTCGGCCCGGACCAGCCGCGGCACCTCGGCCCGGCCGTCCCGGACCCGGACGCGGGGTTCGCCGGTGGCCAGCGCGACGTCCACATCGGACACTTCGCCGTCGAGGATGACGAACCGGCCGGGGTTCTCCGCTTGCGCGGACCGCACCAGTCCGGAAGCCGCCGCGTCGTCGAGGCTGTCGCCGGTGACCACGACCAGCCGCGATCCCGAGAACCGGGACTCGGTCAGGAAACGTTGCAGGACAACGAGAACGGCGTGGATCCCCTCCGGCGGCACCGGCAGGACGACCACCGGCGGCACCGGCTCGGTCACGTCGTCCCACCGCACCCACGGCACCGGCGTGGCGGACGCCGGCTCGGCCGCGATGTGCTCGACACGGAACAGCGACCGGTCCTCACCGGCCCGCAGCTGTTCACCGCTGACCGCGCGGACGACCAGTGAGCCGACCGACAGCACCGGCGCCCCGGCGAGATCGGTCAGCTCGACGGAGACCTCGCCGGGCGCGAGGAACCGCAGCCGCGCCCGGACCGTCGTGGCGCCGGTCGCGTGCAGGCTGACGTCGCTCCAGCTGAACGGGAGCGCCCCCGATTCCTCGCCTTCGCCGAGGAACATGCCGTGCAGGGCGGCGTCGAACAGCGCGGGGTGGATGCCGAAGCGGGCCGCGTCGTCGCGCGCCTCCTCCGGCAGGGAGATCTCGGCGTAGCGGTCCTCGCCGTGCCGCCACGCCGCCCGCAGGCCCTGGAACAGCGGGCCGTAGGCGAACCCGCGGTCGGCGAGGTCGTCGTAGAACGAGCCGAGGTCGATGGGCTCGAGGCCGTCCGGCCACGCGAATCCCTTGACCGGCGGATCGGCTTCGGCCAGCAGGCCGAGCGCGTTGAGTTCCCAGTCCTCGCCGGGGATCCGCGAGTGGATGGTCACCGCCGCCGCGCCGCTGACCGCGACCTGGAGTTCGATCGGCCCGCTCTCGGGGATCACCACGGGCGCGTGCAAGGTCAGTTCGACCAGCCGCGGCCGCCCGGCCTCGTCACCCGCCCGGACGGCGAGTTCGGCGAGCGCCGCGCCGGGCAGCAGGACGGTGTCGTGCACGGTGTGCCCGGCGAGCCAGGGGTGCGTCGCGAGCGAAAGCCGTCCGGTGAGGACCGTGCCGTCGCCCTCGGCGAGCGAGAGCCCGGCGGCGAGCAGCGGGTGCCCCGGCGAGTCGAGCCCGGCCGACGAGAGATCCGCGACCGGCGCCGGGTCCAGCCAGAAGTGCTTGCGCTGGAACGGATAGGTCGGCAGGTCGAGCGCACGCGCGCCGGGCAGGACGCCGTCCCAGCCGACGCGGACACCCTGGACGTGCAGGGTGGCGAGCGCGGTCATCGCCGTCACGGCTTCGTCGCGTCCCTTGCGCAGCAGGGGGATGCCTTCGGTGAGCGCCGAGAGCACCGCGTCGGGGCCGAGTTCGAGGAACTTCGTGACGCCCTCGGCGCGGAGTGTCTCGACAGCGTCGGAGAACCGGACGGTGTCCCGTACGTGCGTCACCCAGTACGCCGGGTCGGTCATCGGTGACAGGATCGGAACGCGCGGCTCCGAGAACTCCAAGCTCCGCACCACGGCGGCGAAGTCGTCCAGCATCGGCTCCATCAAGACCGAGTGGAACGCGTGCGACACATCGAGCCGCTTGGTCTTGCGTCCGCTGAACCCTGCCACGACGGCGAGCGTCGGCTCTTCGGCACCGGACAACACCAAGGACGTCGGGCCGTTCACCGCGGCCAGCGAAACCCCGGCCGGCAGGTCACCGAGCTCGTCCTCGGACGCCTGAACAGCGACCATCACGCCGCCCTCGGGCAACGCCTGCATCAACCGACCACGCGCCACGACGAGCTTCGCGGCGTCCTCCAACGAGAACACCCCGGCCACGTGAGCCGCCGCGATCTCACCGATCGAATGCCCGGCCAGGAAATCCGGCCGCACACCCCACGACTCCACCAACCGGAACAGCGCCACCTCAAGAGCGAAGATCGCGGGCTGCGCGAACTCCGTCCTCGACAGATCGCCGATCTCCGGCAGCAGCGCGGCAACCTCGTCATACGCCGCCGCGAACACCGGAAACGCCTGAT
The DNA here is from genome assembly GCF_040684635.1 of Amycolatopsis sp. NPDC089917. Lineage (NCBI taxonomy): Bacteria > Bacillati > Actinomycetota > Actinomycetes > Pseudonocardiales > Pseudonocardiaceae > Amycolatopsis > Amycolatopsis sp. NPDC089917. The sequence continues at coordinate 226,206 of NZ_JBFBGL010000004.1, forward strand.
ACAGCTCAGTGCCCATCCCGACACGCTGAGAACCCTGGCCCGTGAACAGGAAAGCCAGCTTGCCCGACTGCGCCTTACCGGTGATCCCGCCACCTTCGGCGACGGCTTCGAGCCCGGCCCGGAGCGCATCCACGTCCGCGCCGACGACGGCTGCCCGTCGCTCGTGCGCGGTCCGTGTCGTGGCCAGGGAGTACGCGACGTCACGCGGGTCCTGAGTGTCCGCAAGAGACAGCAGAGCGCGAGCGCGTTCGGCCAGTGCCTGATCGGTCTTCGCGGAAAGAACCCAGGGCACGACGCCATGCGAAGCAGGCTCTGCGGGCGCTTCGGCCGCAACCTGTTCCAGGACGACGTGCGCGTTGGTCCCGCTGATCCCGAACGACGACACCGCGGCGCGGCGCGGACGCCCCGCCTCCGGCCACGGCCGCGCTTCACGCAGGAGTTCGATCTCGCCGGCGTCCCATTCGACCTCGGTCGAGGGTTCCGCCGCGTGCAGGGTCCGGGGCAGGGTGCCGCGCCGCATCGCCTCGACCATCTTGATGATCCCGGCGACCCCGGCCGCGGCCTGCGTGTGCCCGAGGTTCGACTTGACCGAACCGAACCACAGCGGCTCGTCCCGCTCGGCGCCGTAGGTCGCGATGAGCGCCTGCGCCTCGATCGGGTCGCCCAGCCGCGTACCCGTGCCGTGCGCCTCGACCGCGTCGATGTCCGAAGTGGACAGACCGGCGTCGGCGAGCGCCGCGCGGATCACGCGCTGCTGCGAGGGACCGTTCGGCGCGGTGAGGCCGTTGGACGCGCCGTCCTGGTTGACCGCCGAACCGCGGACCACGGCCAGCACCGGATGCCCGTTGCGGCGGGCGTCGGAAAGCCGTTCCAGCACGAGCACCCCGGCGCCTTCCGACCAGCCGGTGCCGTCGGCGTCGGCGGAGAACGACTTGCAGCGGCCGTCCGGGGAAAGCCCTCGCTGGCGGGAGAAGTCGAGGAACGTCTCCGGCGTCGCCATCACGGTGACCCCGCCGGCGAGCGCCATGTCGCACTCTCCCGCCCGCAGCGAACGGGCGGCGAGATGCAGGGCGACCAGCGAAGACGAACACGCCGTGTCGACCGACACCGCCGGACCCTCCAGCCCGAGGGTGTACGCGACCCGGCCGGACAGCACGCTGGCCGAGGTGCCGGTGCCGAGGAATCCGGCGACGCTGTCGGGGACGCTGGCCAGCTTCGCGGCGTAGTCGTAGTACATGATCCCGGCGAACACGCCGGTGGCGCTGCCCTTCAGCGACGCCGGGTCGAGCCGGGCGCGTTCGAGGGCCTCCCAGCTGATTTCCAGCAGGAGACGCTGCTGCGGATCCATCGCGAGCGCTTCCCGCGGCGAGATCCCGAAGAACTCGGGGTCGAATTCGCCCGCGTCGTGCAGGAATCCGCCGTGCCGGGTGTAGGTCTTGCCGGGCAGGCCCGGTTCGGGGTCGTAGATGCCTTCGACGTCCCAGCCGCGCCCGCCGGGGAACGGCGAGATCGCGTCGGTGCCCGCGTCGACGAGGTCCCACAGCTCCTCGGGCGACCGGACCCCGCCGGGATAGCGGCAGCTCATCGCGACGATCGCGATCGGCTCGTCGGCGGCGCCGCGGCGGGTCGCCACCGGACGGGCAGGCTCCGGGGCGCCGAGCAGTTCGGTGCCGAGGAACGCGGCCACCGCCGCCGGGGTCGGGTGGTCGAAAACGAGCGTCGCGGGCAGCCGCAGGCCGGTCTCGGCGGTGAGTTCGTTGCGCAGCTCGACCGAGGTCAGCGAGTCGAAGCCCAGTTCGGTGAACGGCCGCGAAGGCTCCACGGTGCCGGCGCCCGCCCGGCCGAGGACGGCCGCGACGCGGGCCCGCACCAGGTCGACAAGCAGGGCTTCCCGGTCAGTCTCGGACAGCCCCGCGAGCCGTCCCGCCAAGCCGGTGTCCGTACGACGGGCGGCTTCGCGGCGGGGCCGGACGCGGACCAGCCCGCGCAGCAGGGGCGGGACCCCGGCGTTGCGGACGGCCGCGAGGTCGAGCCGCACCGGAACGAGCACGGGACCGCCTTCGGCCACGGCGGCGTCGAACAGCGCGAGGCCTTCTTCGGGATCGAGAGCCCCGAAACCGTCCCTGCCGATCCGGTCCCGGTCGGTGCCGCTGAGCGCGGCGCCCATCCCGTCCCGCCACAAGCCCCAGGCCAGCGACTGGGCGGGCTTCCCGTCGGCGCGACGCTTCCGCGCGAGGGCGTCGAGAGCGGCGTTGGCGGCCGAGTACGCCGCCTGACCCGGTGAGCCGAACACCCCGGCGATCGAGGAGAACAGCACGAAGAAGTCGAGGTCGCCGGTGAGTTCGTCGAGCACGTGGGCGGCAGTCGCCTTCGCCCAGAAGACACCGTCGAGCCGCTCGGGCGTGAGCGAGGTGACGACGCCGTCGTCGAGGACGCCGGCCGCGTGGACGACCCCGGTGACCGGCGGCTCGGCCCGGGCCAGGAGTTCGCGCACCTGATCACGGTCGGCGACGTCGCAGGCCTCGACCTTGGCCCCGAGTTCCTCGGCGAGCTCCTGGGCGCCGGGCGCGGCCTCGCCGCGACGGCTGACCAGCAGCAGATGCCGGACGCCGTGGTGGGCGACGAGATGCCGGGCGAGACGGGCGCCGAGTCCGCCGGTCCCCCCGGTGATCAGCACGGTCCCGGAAGTGTCCAGTGTGGACTCGCCGGATCCGGCCCTGGCCAGCCGTGGCGCGAACAGCGACCCGTCGACGGCGCGCACCTCGGGTTCACCGGTGGCCAGAGCGCCCTCGACGTCGGCCCGGGTACCGCGGACCAGGACGATCCGGTCCGGATGCTCCGCCTGCGCGGCCCGGACCAGACCCTCGACCGCGCCTTCGTGCTTGGTCAGCACCACCAGTGGATCGGCGTCATCCGTGGCCAGGAAATCTTGCAGCGCGGTGAGCGTGGTGTCGAGCGCGTCGGCTTCCAGGACCGCGGCGGGCTTGACGTCCGCCGAACCGGCGGGAAGCGGAACGTCCTCGACGCGATAGAGGCCGTCCTGTGCCGAGGCCGTGGCCGTGACGGCGCGGACGCTCAGCCCGCCGATCGTGGCGACCGGCGCCCCGGTCCCGTCGGCGAGGTCGAGCGCGAACGAGCCGTCTGCGCCCGGCCGGGCGTGGACGCGCAATTCGGTCGCGCCCCGCGCGTGCAGGACGACGTCACGCCAGGCGAAAGGAACCGATCCCTGGTCTTCGCCGGGAACGGCGGTGGCCTGGAGCGCGGCGTCCAGCAACGCCGGATGGAGGCCGAACTTCTCCGCCTGCCCGGGATCCGGCAGGGCGACTTCGGCGAAGATCTCGGTGCCGCGCCGCCAGACCTTGCGCAGGCCCTGGAACATCGGCCCGTAGGCCAGTCCGGCGGCGGCGAGCCGGTCGTAGGCGTCTTCGAGACCCAAGGCTTCGGCGCCCTCGGGCGGCCAAGAAATGTCCATAGTGGACACCGCTGGGTTCCCGAGGAAGCCGGTGGCGTGGGTGATCCACGGACGCTCCGGCAGCCGCGAGTGGATCGACACCGGTCGGCGGCCGTGCTCGTCGGCGGCCCCCGCGACGACCTGGACTTCGGGGGCAGCGCCGGGTTCGAGGACCAGCGGTTCCTGGAGGATCAGCTCTTCCACCCCCGCGCAGCCGGCTTCGTCGCCCGCGCGGACGGCGAGTTCGGCGAACGCGGTGCCGGGGACGAGGACACGGCCCGCGACGACGTGGTCGGCCAGCCACGGGTGCCGGTCGAGCGAAAGCCGTCCGGTGAGCAGGACACCGTCGTCGGCGGCGACGGACACCGCGGCACCGAGCAGCGGATGGTCGGCGGCGGCGAGCCCGGCCGCGGTGACGTCGGCGTCGCTTTCCTGGCCAAGCCAGAAGTACTCGTGCTGGAAGGCATACGTCGGCAGTTCGGTGAACCGGCCGCTTCCGCCGAGGTACGCGGCCCAGTCGACGGCGGCACCGCGCGAGTGCAGCACGCCGAGCGCGGCGACCAGTTGCCGGGGTTCGTCGTGGCCACGGCGCAGCGCGGGAATCCCGCCATCGACCAAGGCACTGAGCACGGCGTCCGGACCGAGCTCGAAGAACTTGGTGACCCCGGCCGCCGTCAGACGCTCCACCGCGTCGGAGAACCGCACGGTCTCACGGACATGGGCGACCCAGTAGGCCGGGTCGGTCACGGGCGACAGCATCGCGATACGCGGCTCCGAGAACGTCAGTTCCCCGACCACCGCGGCGAAGTCGTCCAGCATCGGTTCCATCAGCACCGAATGGAACGCGTGCGAAACATCGAGACGTTTGGTCTTCCGGTCGCTGAAGCGTTCCACGAAGGCGAGAGTCGGCTCCTCGGCGCCAGACAACACCACGGACGACGGACCGTTCACCGCCGCCAGCGAAACGCCGTCCGGCAGGTCGCCGAGTTCGTCCTCGGACGCCTGCACCGCGACCATCACGCCGCCCTCGGGAAGGGCCTGCATCAACCGGCCACGCGCCACGACGAGCTTCGCGGCGTCCTCCAACGAGAACACCCCGGCCACGTGAGCCGCCGCGATCTCACCGATCGAATGCCCGGCCAGGAAGTCGGGCCGAACACCCCAGGACTCCACCAACCGGAACAGCGCCACCTCAAGAGCGAAGATCGCGGGCTGCGCGAACTCCGTCCGCGACAGATCGCCGATCTCCGGCAGCAGCGCGCAAACCTCATCGTAAGCGGCCGCGAACACCGGAAACGCCTGATACAGCTCGGTTCCCATACCGAGACGCTGCGAACCCTGGCCGGTGAACAGGAAAGCCAGCCCGCCCTCGGAGACGCGGGTCGCGGCCACGTCGGCCAGACCGGCCGAAAGAGTCTCCCAGTCCGTTCCCGTGACGACAGCCCGGTACGGCAGCGCCGCGCGGGTGGTCAGCGTGTGGGCGACGTCGATCGGCTCAACCGTTCCGGCGACCGAAAGCAGGCGGGACGCCTGCGCGGCCAGCGCCGGTTCCGTGGCAGCCGACAGCAGCAACGGCACGATGGCGGGCGGTTCCCGGACAAGAGCGGGTTCCGCCTCGGGCGCCTGCTCCAGCACGACGTGCGCGTTGGTCCCGCTGATCCCGAACGACGAGACCGCCGCCGACCGCGGGCGGCCGGTCTCGGGCCAGGGAGTGCGTTCGGTCAGCAGCGAGACCGGCCCGGCGGACCAGTCGACCTCGCGGCTGGGCGTGCCGACGTTCAAGGTGGGCGGCAAGACGCCCTGCCGCATCGCCTCGACCATCTTGATGATCCCGGCGACCCCCGCCGCGGCCTGCGCGTGCCCGAAGTTCGACTTGACCGAACCGAGGAACAGCGGACGATCCCGGTCGCGGCCGTAGGTGGCCATCAAGGCTTCGGCCTCGATCGGGTCGCCCAGCCGGGTTCCCGTGCCGTGCGCCTCGACGGCGTCGACGTCCGAAGTGGACAGTCGCGCGTCGGCGAGCGCCGCGCGGATCACGCGCTGCTGCGACGGCCCGTTCGGCGCGGTGAGCCCGTTCGACGCGCCGTCGGAGTTCACCGCGGTTCCCCGCACCACGGCGAGGATTCGGTGTCCGTTGCGCTGGGCGTCCGAAAGCCGCTCCAGCACGAGCATCCCGACGCCCTCGGCCCAGGCGGTGCCGTCGGCGTCGTCGGAGAAGGACTTGCAGCGCCCGTCCGGCGCCAGGCCACGTTGACGCGCGAAGTCGACAAAGATCCCTGGCGACGCCATGAGATTGACGCCGCCGGCCAGCGCCAGGGTACACTCCCCCGCGCGCAGGCCGCGCACCGCCGCGTGCACCGCGACCAAGGACGACGAGCACGCCGTGTCGATCGACACCGCCGGACCTTCCAGGCCCAGCTGGTACGCGATCCGTCCGGAGTGGACACTGCAGGTGGTGCCGGTGAGCAGGTAGCCGTCCACCGTGTCACCCGGGTTGTGCAGCCGCGGCCCGTATTCCTGCGCGGAAACGCCGACGTAGACACCGGTCGGGCTGCCGCGCAGCGCGGCCGGGTCGAGACCGGAGCGTTCGACGGCCTCCCAGCCGACCTCCAGCAGCAGCCGCTGCTGCGGTTCCATCGCCAGCGCCTCGCGCGGCGAGATCCCGAAGAACTCGGCGTCGAACCCGGCCGCGCCGGGCAGGAAACCGCCGGTGCGCACGTAGGTGGTGCCGCGCCGGTCGGGGTCGTCGTCGAACAGGCCGGAGGTGTCCCAGCCGCGATCGGCCGGGAACTCGCCGATCCCGTCGCGGCCGGATTCGACCAGATCCCACAGCGCGGCGGGCGTGTCCGCGCCACCGGGGAACCGGCAGGCCATGCCGACGATCGCGATCGGCTCGTGCCGTCCGTCCTCGGCGTCGCGCAGCCGTTCCCGGGTCCGGTGCAGGTCCCCGGTCACACGCTTCAGCAGGTCGAGAAGCTTCTCTTGGTCCGCCATCACACCCTCGCTGGTCAGAAGATCTCGTCGGTGAGGAAGCCGAAGACCTTGTCGACAGCGGCGTCGAAGAGCAGGTCGTCGAACTCGTCGTCCTTGTCTCCGGCCGCGTAGGACAGCAGCAGCTTCTTCAGCGGCTTCGCGACCTTCTTGCGGTCTTCAGGTTTCAGGTCGCCCAGGCGTTCGCTCAGCCGCTCGATGTCGGCGAGCACCTTGGCGACGGCTTTCTTGTCGGCCATCAGGAAATCCCCAGTTCGGTGGCCAGGAAGTCGACGACTTCGTCCGCGGTCGCGTCTTCCAGCCGTCCGCCGACGTCGGTTCCGGTCGTGGTGAGGCCGTCGAGCAGGGTCCGCAGTCGTCCGGCGACCGCGGCCCGGCCGTCGTCGTCGCCGACCCCGGTCAGGCGCGCTTCGAGCTTGTCGAGTTCGGCGAGCACGGCGTCGGCCGCGCTGAGCGACGGCGGGGCCAGTTCGGCCAGCAGGTGACCGGCCAGCGTGGCGACGGTCGGATGGTCGAACACGGCGGTGGCCGACAACCGCAGGCCGGTGACGCCGTTGATCCGGTTGCGCAGTTCGACCGACGTCAGCGAGTCGAAGCCGAGGTCCTTGAACGCGCGCGCCGGGTCGATCATGCCGCCCGCCTCGTGCCCGAGGACGGCGGCGGCGTTGTGCCGCACCAGATCGATCAGCAGAGCCGTGCGTTCTTCGTCGGGCAACGCCGTGAGCCGCTCGGCCAGGCCGGCGCCGCCCGTCGTCGCGGGTCCCGCGGCGCGCCGGGTGGCGACCTTCGCGAGACCACGCAGGACCGGCGCCACCTCGGTGGTCCGGGCGTGGGCGCGCAGCGCGGCCCGGTCGACCTCGATCGGCAGGACGGCGGTGAACCCGCCGTCGAGAGCCGCGTCGAACAGGCCCAGCCCGGTCTCGGCGGTCAGCGGCGGCAGACCTTCGCGGGCCATGCGGTCGACGTCGTTCTCGGCCAGCCCGCTGCCCATGCCCTCCCGCCAGAGCCCCCACGCGAGGGAGACGGCGGGCAGGCCGTGCGCGCGACGCCGGGCGGCCAGCGCGTCCAGGAACGTGTTCGCGGCCGCATAGGAGGCCTGGCCCGCCGAGCCGACGATCCCGGACACCGACGAGTAGAGCGCGAACAGCGCGAGGTTGTGGCCGAGGGTCAGCTCGTGCAGGTGCCAGGCCGCGTCCACCTTGGGGCGCAACACTTTCGCGAGCCTTTCGGGAGTCAGGCCGGTCAGCACGCCGTCGTCGAGGACACCCGCGGTGTGCACGACGCCGGTCAGCTCGACGCCGTCGAGCAGCGCCGCGAGCCGGTCGCGGTCGGCGACGTCGCAGGCGACCACCCAGACTTCGGCGCCCAGGCCGGTGAGCTCGGCGGCGAGTTCGCCCGCGCCCGGCGCGTCCGGGCCACGACGGCTGGTGAGCAGCAGTTTGCGGACGCCGTGCGTGGTCACGAGATGCTTCGCGACGAGCGCCCCGAGTCCGCCGGTGCCCCCGGTGACGAGCACCGGCCGCTCCGGGTCGAGGGCTCGCGGCACGGTCAGCGCGACCTTGCCGATGTGCCGGGCCTGGCTGACGAACCGGAACGCGTCGGGTGCGTGCCGGACGTCCCAGGTCCGCACCGGCAGCGGGGTGAGCGCACCCTTGTCGAACAGGGCGATGAGCTCGGCCCAGATCTCGGCGGTCCGCGCCAGGCCCGCTTCGATCAGGTCGAAGGCCCGGTACGCGACGTTTTCGGGCGCGCGGACGTCGGTCTTGCCCATTTCGAGGAACCGGCCACCCGACGCGGTCACGTCGAGGGAGGCGTCCACGAACTCGCCCGCGAGCGAGTTGAGCACGACGTCGACCCCGCGTCCGCCGGTCGCGATCCGGAAGTCCTCGGCGAAGTCGAGAGTCCGCGAAGAGGCGATGTGGTCCGCGGGCAGTCCGGCGGCGCGCAGGACGTGCTGCTTGCCCTCGCTCGCGGTGCCGAACACCTCCGCGCCCAGATGACGCGCGAGCTGCGTCGCGGCCATCCCGACCCCGCCCGCGGCCGAATGGATCAGGATCGACTCGCCCGCCTTGAGCCCGGCCAGGTCGGCCAGCGCGTAGTAGGCGGTCAGGAAGACCAGCGGCACGGTCGCGGCCTGCTCGTCGGTCCAGGCGTCCGGGACCCGGGTCAGGAACGGGCGCTCGCCGACGGCGACCGGGCCGATCCCGCCGTGCACCATGCCCATCACGCGGTCGCCCGGCGCCAGATCGGTCACCGCGGTCCCGGTGGCCAGCACCGTCCCGGCGACCTCGCAGCCCAGCGGCCCGGCCTCGCCCGGGTACATGCCCAGGACGTTCAGCACGTCGCGGAAGTTCAGCCCGGCCGCCCGGACGGCGATGCGGACGTCGTCCGGTCCGAGGTCCGGCTCGTCGATCGGGGTCAGCGTGAGGTTTTCGACCGTGCCCTCGCCGGACTTGTCCAGCCGCCAGGGTCCCTCGGGCGGCAAGAGGATTCCCGCGCCCGCCTCGGCGATCCGTGGGACGAGCGGGACGCCGTCGCGCACCGCGACCTGCGGTTCCCCGGTCGCCACGGCCATCGGCACGTCTTCGGCCTCGCCGTCGACGAGAACGAACCGGCCCTCGTGTTCGGCCTGCGCGCTGCGCACCAGACCCCAGATCGACGCGGCGGCCGGATCGGTGGCGTCCGGCCCTGCCGCGTGTCGCGTGTGGACGACCAAAGTGGACTCTTCCCGCGTCACCCAGTCCTGGAGCACTTCCAGGACCCGGGTGCCGAGTTCGTGCGCGGAGACCACCGGATCGCCTTCCGGCAGTACCGAAAGCACGGCGGGCTTGCCGGGGACGACCTCCGGATACGCCGTGCACGCCACCGGTTCCGCGACCGCGACCGGCGTCCAGTCCACGGTGAACAGTCCGGTGGGAAGGTCCCGTCCGCGAGCGGCCGGGCGGCGGACGACCAGAGACCCGACGCTCAGCACCTCGGCGCCCGACGGATCGACGGCGGTCAGCGAAACGGTGTCCTCCGTGTGGAAGGTGACCCGCAGCCGTAACGCGGTCGCGCCGCTCGCCCGCAGGCGGACTCCCGACCACGAGAACGGCAGCCCACCGGCGGTCTCCGCCGACTCGCGGAAGAACATCGCGTGCAGACCGGCGTCCAGCAGGGCCGGATGGACGCCGAAGCCGCCGTGCTCGTCGCCGGGAAGCTCGACTTCGGCGTGGACGTCGTCGCCGTCGACCCACACCGCCCGCAGGCCGCGGAACGCGCCCGCGTAGTCGAAGCCGGGCAGATCGTCGTAAAAGCCTTCCAGGGAAAGGGATTCTCCCTGAGGCGGCCACGCGACGTCCGGAGCGGTGACGTCGACTTCGGCGGCGAGGACGCCGTTCGCGTGCCGCGTCCACTCCTCGCCGTGCTCCGGTCGCGAATGGACGGTGATCGCGCGACGGCCGTCGTCGTCCGCGGCGGCCACCACGACCTGGACCTCGACCGGCGCGGTGAGCACGAGCGGTGCGCCCAGGGTCAGCTCCTCGACGCATCCGCAGCCGGTCTCGGCGCCCGCGTGCAGGGCCAGTTCGAGGAAACCGGTGCCGGGGAACAGGATGTCGCCGCCGACGCGATGGCCGTTCAGCCACGGCTGGTCGGTGACCGAGAGCCGGGCGGTGAACACGGTGTCGCCGCCGGGGACCGCGACCACCGCGCCGAGAAGCGGATGTTCGGCGCGGCGCAGGCCGAGCCCGCGCGCGTCCCCGCCCGGACCGGGAGTGAGCCAGTACCGCGACCGCTGGAACGGGTAAGTGGGCAGATCGATCCGTCGGCCGCCCGGGGCGAGCGCCGCGAAGTCGACGTCCGCTCCCCGGACGTGGGCGGTGCCCAGCGCGGTCAGGAGTTCGGGGACCTCGGGTCGCTCGCGGCGGAGCAGCGGGCGCGCGACACCGTCGTCCACCAGCGCCGACAGGACGCCGTCCGGGCCCAGTTCGAGGTAGGTGCCGCAGCCGGCTTCCCGCAGGACGCGCAGCGCGTCGGCGAACCGGACGGCCGCCTCGACGTGCCGGATCCAGTACTCGGGCGTGTCGTGCCCGCCGATCTCGCCGGTGACGGTCGATACGATCGGCAGACGCGCGGGGCGGTAGTCGGCGAGCCGCGCGATCCGGGCGAAGTCGTCGAGCATGTCCCGCATCAGCGGCGAGTGGAAGGCGTGGCTGACGTTGAGCCATTTGACCTTGCCGTCGAAGCCGGAGATCGCCGCTTCGAGTGCGGCGCGGGCGCCGGACAGCACGACGGCCTCCTCGCCGTTGACCGCGGCGATCCCGCCGTGCTCTTCGTGCCCGATCAGCAGCGCGCGTGCCGTTTCTTCGTTGGTACGCAGGGAAACCATCGCGCCGCCGCCGGGCAGCTCGCGCATGAGCCTGCCGCGCGCGGTCACCAGCATCGCGGCGTCGGACAGCGACAGCACGTCCGCGACGTGCGCGGCCGCGAACTCGCCGACCGAGTGCCCGCAGAGGTAGGCGGGCACGACGCCCCAGGACTCCAGCAGCCGGAACAGGGCGACCTCGACGGCGAACAGCGCGGGCTGCGCGTAGTCGGTCCGGTCCAGCAGCGCCGGGTCCGCGTCGCCGAACACCACGTCCCGCAGCGGGAGGTCGAGCTGCAGGTCCGTGTGGGCGCAGACCTCGTCGAAAGCCTCCGCGTAGACGTCGTAAGCGTCGTAGAGCCCGCGGCCCATCGCGATCCGCTGGGCGCCCTGTCCGGTGAACAGGTACGCGAGTTCGGCGGGCTCCGGGAGCGGTCCGCCGCGCAGCACGCGGTCGTCGAAAGCGGTCAAGGCGTCCGTCAGGCTCGCGGCGTCCGAGGCGACGACGAAAGCGCGCTCGGCCAGCGTCGCCCGGGTCTTGGCCAGCGAGAAGGCGAGGTCCGCCGGGTTCGCTTCGACGTCCGCGAGCTGGGCCGCACGAGCGCGCAACGCGTCCGGGTCGGCCGCCGAGAACGCGACGGCGACCGGCCCCGAAACGTCAGGTGTGGGCTCATCGGGCACTGCGGGCGCCGGTTCCTCGAGGATCAGGTGGGCGTTCGTACCCGAGATGCCGAACGACGAGACGGCGGCCCGGCGCGGTTCCTCGCCGCGAGGCCACTCCACCGGCTCGGCCAGCAACGAGACCGCGCCGGAAGACCAGTCGACCGCCGACGTCGGGTCGTCGCCGTGCAGGGTGCGCGGCAGGCGATCGTGCTGGAGCGCCATGATCATCTTGATCACCCCGGCCGCGCCCGCGGCGGCCTGCGCGTGTCCGATGTTGGCCTTCACCGACCCCAGCCACAGCGGCGTTTCGCGGTTCTGGCCATAGGTCGACAGCAGCGCCTGCGCCTCGATCGGGTCGCCGAGGGTGGTCCCGGTCCCGTGCGCCTCGACAGCGTCCACAGTGGACGCCCCGATCCCGCCATCGGCCAGCGCCGCGCGGATCACCCGCTGCTGGGACGGGCCGTTCGGCGCGGTGAGCCCGTTCGACGCGCCGTCGGAGTTGACCGCGCTGCCCCGGATCACCGCGAGGACCGGATGGCCGTCGCGCTCGGCGTCGGAAAGCCTTTCCAGCACGAACATTCCCGCGCCCTCGGCCCAAGCGGTGCCGTCCGCGGCGGCCGAGAACGGCTTGCAGCGCCCGTCCGGAGCCAGGCCGCGCTGATGCGAGAACGCCACGAACGGACCGGGTGTGCCGAGCACCGCCACCCCGCCGGCCAGGGCGAGTCCGCACTCGCCGTTCCGCAGCGCGCGGACCGCGAGGTGGAGGGCGACCAGCGAGCCGGAGCAAGCGGTGTCGACGGTCAGCGCGGGCCCTTGCAGGCCCAAGGTGTACGCGATCCGGCCGGAGACGACGCTCGGCGCGCTGCCGGTGAGCAGGAGACCGTCGAGGCCCTCGGGCGCGTCGGCCAGGCGGGTGCCGTATTCCTGCGGCTCGACGCCGACGAACACTCCCGTCCGGCTGCCGGTCAGGGTCCCGGCGTCGATCCCGGCGCGCTCAAGTGCCTCCCACGCCGTCTCCAGGGCCAGGCGCTGCTGCGGATCCATCGCGAGCGCCTCGCGCGGCGAGATCCCGAAGAACCCGGCGTCGAACTCGGCCGCGCCGGGCAGGAACCCGCCGTGGCGCACGTAGGTCCGGCCCGGTGTACCCGGCCGGGGGTCGTAGAGGCCGTCGACGTCCCAGCCGCGGTCGCGCGGGAACTCGGTGACGACGTCCCTGCCTTCGTCCACCAGGGACCACAGGGCGGCGGGCGAATCCGCGCCGCCGGGGAAGCGGCAGCCGATGCCGACGATGACGATCGGTTCGCCGGAGGCCGCCTCGCCTGCCGCGGCGTCCACGGCCTCGGCTCCGAAGAGACACTCGTCGAGGAAGCCCGCCAGCGCTTCCGGCCCGGGATGGTCGTAGGCGAGGGTCACCGGCAGGTCGAGCCCGGTTTCGGCGCTCAGCCACGCGTGCAGCTTGACCGCCAGCAGGGAGTCGAACCCGAGGTCGGCGAAGGTGCGGCCGGCCGGGAGCGGCCCGCCCAGCACCGCCGACGTCGCCCGTCGCACCAGGCCCAGCAGCGTGCGGCGCCGTTCGGCGCGCGGCCTGCTTTCCAGCCGTCGCAGGGAATCCAGCTCGGTCATGCGCGCACTCGCCACCTCGGGTCGCCTGGCACAGGGAAGTCGCGGTCCAGCTAGCCACAGCGGCCCTCGCGGGCGGGAGGGAACTGTTCCACCGCCGGGTAACCGCCCGCTCCCTGCCGGGTTTCCGAGTCGTGGGCAAGCGGTGGAAAAGGTATCCAGCGCGCCTGATCGGAATCGTTAACGTGGCTTTCGGCGAACCGGATTTCAGCGTTGAGACCCGTAGCCGCACGAGAACGCCGGCGTCCGCCGTGCCGGCCCGGGGTCGTCAGCGCGACGCCAGAACTAGTGCCGGAGGTAACGCCGATGACCATGTCTCCCGTCGAAGAACACGTCCTGCCCCGCCAGCGGGCCGAGGCGGCGCCGCCGACGAGCATGCTGTGCCCCGATTTCCCGTTCGCCTACGACGACTGGATCCGCCACCCCGCCGGTCTCGGCCGGATACCGCGCCAAGCGCACGGCACCGAGGTCGCGGTGATCGGCGGCGGGCTGTCCGGGATGGTGGCCGCCTACGAGCTGATGAAGCTCGGCCTGAAGCCGGTCATCTACGAGGCCGAACAGCTGGGCGGCCGGATGCGCTCGGTGAGCCTGCCGGGCTACCCGGACGCCGTCGCCGAACTGGGCGCCATGCGCTTCCCGCCGTCCGCCGGCGCGCTCTTCCACTACATCGACAAGGTCGGGCTGGAGACGACGCCGTTCCCGAACCCGCTCTCCCCCGCGTCGCCGAGCACGGTGATCAACCTGCACGGCGAGAACCACTGGGCGCGCACGTCCGCCGATCTGCCGCCGGTGTACCGCGAGGTCAACGACGCCTGGACGAAGACCCTGCAGGAGCAGGCCGACATGTCGCTGATGGAGGACGCCATCCGGCGCCGCGACATCACCACCATCAAGGCGCTGTGGAACCACCTGGTCACCAAGTTCGACAACGTGTCCTTCTACGGATTCCTGACCTCGTCCCCGCTGTTCTCCTCCTTCGAGCACCGCGAGATCTTCGGCCAGGTCGGTTTCGGCTGCGGCGGCTGGGACACCGACTTCCCCAACTCCGCGCTCGAGATCCTGCGGGTGATCTGCACCGACACCAGCGACGAGCACCATCGCATCCTCGGCGGCTGCCAGCAGCTGCCGCTCGGTCTCTGGGCGGACGAGCCCGCCGACCTCGAGTACTGGCCGTCCGGCACCTCGCTGAAGAGCCTGCACGGCGGCGAGCCGCGCCCGGCGGTCGTGCGGATCGACCGGACCGGCCGCGGGTTCACCATCGAGGACGCGAACCGCGACGTGCGCACCTACCCGGCCGCGATCTTCGCCGCGCAGAACTGGAACCTGCTCTCCGGCATGAAGAGCGACGACTCGCTCCTGCCGCAGCCGGTCTGGACCGCGCTGGAGCGCACCCACTACATGGGCGCGTCCAAGCTGTTCGTCATCACCGACCGGCCGTTCTGGCTCGACCAGGACCCGGCGACCGGGCGGGACGTGATGAGCACGACGCTCACCGACCGCATTCCGCGCGGGGTCTACCTGATCGACAACGGGCCCGACGAACCCGGCACGATGCTGCTGTCCTACACGTGGAACGACGACTCGCTGAAGGTCGCCTCGCTGACCCCGGACGAGCGGCTCGACGTGATGCTGGACGCGCTGGCCAAGATCTACCCGGGCGTCGACATCCGCTCGCACATGATCGGCCCGCCGATCGCGATCACCTGGGAGACCCAGCCGCATTTCAAGGGCGCCTTCAAATCGAGCCTGCCCGGCAGTTACCGCTACCAGCGGCGGCTGTTCACCCAGTTCATGCAGCGTGACGCCGCCGACCATCACCGCGGCTTCTTCCTCGCCGGCGACGACGTCGCGTGGATCGCCGGTTTCTCCGAGAGCGCGGTCACCACCGCGCTGAACGCCGTGTGGGGCGTCGTCGAGCACCTGGGCGGCGGCACCCATCCGGACAACCCCGGTCCCGGCGACGTGTTCGACGAGATCGCCCCGGTGAGCCTGGATTGACAGCGGAAAGGACTTCCCCATGTTCGCGAAGATCTATTCCCCCGACGCGGTCACCGGCGGCGCGGCCTTCGAACAGCAGGCCCTCCGCGTCGCCGAAGTACTGCGGGACCGGGGCGTCGGCTCCGGTGACCGTGTCCTGCTCAAGGCCGACAACACGCTGGCCTATCTGACGATCCTCGTCGCGCTGATGCACGCCGGCGCGTCGGTGGTGCTCGTCGATCACATGGAGCACGCCGACCGCACGGCCGAGACGATCGCCGGTTCCGGTGTCGTGCTGGCCGTCGTCGACGACGACGCGCCGATGCCGGTGGACGCGCCCGCGGCCTACACCTACGAGATCATGGTGGCCGCCGCCGACCGGACCCCGACCGATGTCCGGCTTCGGTTCGACGTCTGGGAAAAGCTGCCCGACAGCCTCGTGATGTGGTCGTCCGGCTCGACCGGCGTCCCCAAGGGTGTCGCGAAGAACGGCGCGCGGTTCCTGAAGAACCTTGAACGCAACGCCGACCTCGTCGGTCACGTCGCCGACGACGTCCTCCTGCCGCTGCTGTCGTTCAACCACCAGTACGGCCTGTCCATGGTGATGATCGCGTGGCTGCGGGACTGCTCGCTGGTGATCGCGCCCTACCGCCGTCCCGACCGCGCGCTGCGCCTGGCCGGGCGCGCCGGGGCGACGGTCGTCGACGCGACGCCGTCCACGTATCGCAGCCTGTTCAACATCATCGGCAAACGCCCCGCGCTCAAAGAGGAATTCTCCCGCGTGCGCATGCTGTGCAGCGGTGCCGCGCCGCTCGAACCCGGGGTCGTGGCGCAGTCGGACGAGCTGTTCGGCATGCCGCTGCTCGACAGCTACGGCAGCACCGAGATGGGCAACGTCGCCTTCGCCAACATCGGGAACCCGCGCGGCTGCGGGCAGATCGTGGAAGGGCTGACGCTCCAGGTCCGCGCCGACGACGGCACCGTGCTGCCCCACGGCGAGGTCGGCGAGCTGTTCGTGCTCGACCCGGATCTGATGGAGGGCTACCTCGACGCCACCGGTCAGGTGCTCCCGGTCGACCGCGGCTGGTACGCCACCGGCGACCTCGGCAGGCTCGACGCGGACGGGAACCTGTTCGTCGTCGGGCGCAAACGGGCGGTGCACCGCAACGGGCACACCCTGCACCCCGAGGTGATCGAGCACCGCTTGGCCGGTGAGGGCTGCTCCGCGAAGATCGTCGCGCTGCCCGACCAGCGGCGCGGGTCGAGCCTGGTGTTCGTCGTCGAGGACGACGCGCAACGCGACTCGCGGTACTGGCGTGACCGGATCTGCGGGGTGCTGCCGCCCGCGGAGCAGCCGAACCGCGTCCTCGTCACCGATCAGTTCCCGTTGAACCGCAACGGGAAACCGGACCGGAAGCGGCTGGAGCAGTTCGCCGCCGCCGAACAACTCTGATCCCCGTCACGAAACTGGGTGTGCGCAGTGGAAAATTCCACCGATGCCGTCCTCTTCCCCGGCATGGGCCCGGCCCGTGCCTCGGAACTGGGCCGGTTCCTCGTCATCGATCCCCTGGCCCGGCGCCTGCTCGGCGTGGCCGAGCACGCGCTCGGGCGTTCCCTGCTGGATCCGCTCGCCAGAGCGGACGAGGAGTACACCGAGCACACCCAGATCGCGTTCGTGCTCGCGTCGCTGGCGCTGGCCGAACGCGCGGAGCGGGAGCACGGGCTGGTGCCGGTCGCGGTCGGCGGCGCCAGCTTCGGTGAACGCGCCGCCGTGGTCCGCGCCGGTGCCCTGCCCGTGGCGGATCTCGTCCGGCTCGTGGACGCCGTCGCGCGCCGGGAACGGGAGTATTTCGAGACGACGCATCAGGATCTCGTCAGCCAGTTCATCGTGCGGACACCGGAACCGGCGCTCGGCGAGATCCTCGACGGGATCGGCCACGAGCTGTCCGGCCGGTTCGACGACGAGGTCCACCTGGTGACCCTGCGCGAGACCGACTTGGACGACTTCGTCCGGCGGGTGCGGGCGGCGGGCGGATACGCGCTCACGACCATGCGGCCCGCGGCCCACGCGCGGATGCTCGGCGGGCTGCGCGACAGGCTGGCGGAAGAGGTCTTCGGCGGGTTCGGGTTCTCGGACCCGGCCCTGCCGATCGTGTCCGACCAGGACGGAGAGCCGGTCCGGACTGGCGGCGAGGCGGCGTCGCTCCTGCTGGAGTCGACGGTCAACGCGGTGCGGCTGCCCGGGCTGGTCCACCGGTTCGCCAGGCTCGGCGTCGGCCGGGTCCTCGTCGCCGGCCCGGACCACCTGCTGCACCGGCTGCCCGGGCTGACGTCGGCGTTCACCCTGCTGCGCGCCGACCTCCGGGACACGCTGAAACCGAAACCCCGGCCCCGGCTGCCCGAGGCGGTGGCCGCATGAGCAAGGCCCGCGACATCGCCACGATCATGGTGTCCTGCCTGGCGCAGCTGATGGTCGCGATCGACATGACCGTGCTGCACCTGGCGGTGCCGGCGCTGACCACCCAGCTCGGCGCGTCGGCCGAGGAACTGCTGTGGATCGCGGACGTCTACGGCTTCGCCATGGGCGGCCTGCTGGTGACCATGGGCAATCTCGGCGACCGGTTCGGCAGGCGGCGGGTGCTGCTGATCGGGGTGACGGCGTTCGCGCTGGGCTCGCTGGTCGCCGCCTACGCCCCGAGCTCCGAAACGCTCATCGCGGCCCGCGCGCTGCTGGGGGTCGCGGGCGCCGCGGTGCTGCCCTCGACGACTTCGTTGCTGCGCGCGGTTTTCACCACCCAGCGGGCCCGGACGGCGGCGGTGGGTGTCACCGCCGGGGTGTCGGCCGCGGGGTTCGCGATCGGCCCGATCGTCGGCGGCGTGCTGCTGGAGCACTTCTGGTGGGGTTCGGTCTTCCTGGTCAACATCCCGGTGGCCCTGCTGATCCTCGGCGCGGCCCGCGTCGTCCCCGAATCGCGGTCCAGCGGCCGGTTGCGGCTCGACCTGCCCAGCGTGCTGCTGTCCATCGTCGGCCTGGTCGCCGTGGTGTACGGGCTGAAGGGCGCTTTCTACGTCGGCCTGTGGTACCCGGAAGTGCTCGGCGCTTTCGCGGTCGGTGGCGCTTCGCTGCTGTGGTTCGGCCGACGTCAGCGGCGCCTCGACCAGCCGTTGATCGACCTGGACCTGTTCCGGCGCCGCGGGTTCTCCGCGTCGGTCGGTTCGAACCTGGTGTCGGTGTTCACGATGTCGGCGTTCGCCCTGATCTCCAGTCAGTACTTCCAGCTCGTGCTGGGCTGGAGCCCGCTGCGCTCCGGGCTGGCGTTCGTGCCGGGCGCGATCGCCGCGCTCGTCGCGGGCGGTGTCGTGGCGGCCAAGGCGGTGCGCCGGTTCGGCCGGGCGACGACGGTCTCGGGCGGGCTGGCGCTGGCGTCGGTCGGCTTCGGGCTGTTCGGCGCGATCAGCACGGACTCGCCGTATCTGCTGGTCCTGGCCGCGCAGGTGGCGTTCGGCGCGGGCGCCGGACTCACGCTGACCGTCACCGGCGACACCATCCTCGGCACGGTCCCCCGGGACCGCGCCGGTGCCGCGTCGGCGATCTCCGCCACCGCCTACGAACTCGGCGGCTCGCTCGGGATCGCGGTGGTCGGGAGCGTGCTGTCGGCGGTCTACCACGCCGAACTGACCCTGCCCGCCGGTGTGCCACCGGATCTCGCCGCCCAGGTGCGGGAGTCGTTCAGCGCCACCGCGGCGGTCGCGACCGGCCTGCCGGAACCGGTGGCGACGGCGGTCCGCACGGCGGCCGAGGAGTCGTTCGTCGGCGGCATCCGGACCAGCATGCTCGGCAGCGCGGTGGTCATGGTCGTGCTCGCGGTGGTGGCGCTGCGGAGCCTGCGAGGGGTCCCGAAGGTGATCGAAACGGACGTCCCCCCGCGACCCGACCCGGTGGCCGAGGCCCCGAGCACCCGCGGCTAGCGGCCGAACAGCTGTCCGTGAAGGCCTCCTTGAGGGACCCAGAGTCCCTCAAGGAGGGGCGGATTCACCTGGTGGTTGCAACGTTGGTTGTTTCGTTCGGGAAGAGTAGTCGTCGTAGGCACTCGGCTGGTGTTTGCCAGCCGAGTGTTTTG